>CAZNTR010000600.1:0-1001 GCA_964575925.1 uncultured Chitinophagales bacterium | reverse complement strand
AATTATGCTACATAAAACCGTTAACAAAGTCATTCACTTTACAAAATGTCAAAGTCCGAATTTGAGTTAATCAATCAATAATCATCTGATTAAAAATAAATCCTAAAATAGTAAGTGGAGTAAAAAAAAATCTCAAATTGAGAAATTCTTACACTTGTTTTTCTATTGTCAATTTATTTCGCCAATGTTATTTTCATTGTCATTCTTTGAGAACCTGAATTTATTATAACTAAATACATTCCGCTCGATAATCTATTTCCGTCAAAATTAAATGTTTGATTTCCACGTGATAAATAGGCATGATGCAAGGTTGCTACTTTTTGTCCTAAAATAGAATACACTTCAATACGATAATTTCCACTTTCTGGAATCGTGGCTTGAATCGTGGTTGTTGGATTGAATGGATTTGGGTAAGCCAATAAACTTAATTCGTTAGGTATTTCAGAAATAAATTCATCAATAGAAACAGTTGATAATCGTTTTGTCTTTAAAGCTTGAACTCTCTCAAAAGCATCATTTATGATGGATTCATCTAAATCGCCAGAATTAATTTTGCTCATAACTAACTCAATTACATGTCGAGTAATGGAATTATCTTCATACAAATTACCATAAAACAATAAGATATCGGTTCCTGACTTAAGGGCTAAAATTATCGCTTCATCTAATCCGAAATTATCACTAATGGCTTTCATAAATAACTCATCGGTAATAACTACACCTGAAAAATTCAAACTATCTCGTAATATTTTTTGAACAGCAAATTCCGAAATCGAAACTGGATAGTTGGAATCCCAATTATCTTTAAATAAGTGACCTGTCATAATCATATCAGAATAGCCATTAGCTATTAAATCGCGAAATGGATCTAATTCATACTCTTTCCAAGTTGTAGAAATGTCAGTAAAACCCAAGTGTGAATCATTTACTGCGCTACCGTGACCAGGAAAATGCTTTAAAGAAGTAATGATATGCGCTTGATGAAACTCATCGGCGTACCA
>CAZNTR010000599.1:0-1004 GCA_964575925.1 uncultured Chitinophagales bacterium | reverse complement strand
GGGCAAGTAATAGCAAGAAAAACAACTATAATCCGAAGAAAATTGAGCGTCATTTGGCTTATATCGAGACAAAAACGGCGGAGTATTTAACCGAATTGGATGCCAATGATGCCAAAGAAAAACCAGAAAAGGTGCGGAAGATTCAGGAAAAAATCGAACGCCTGAAAACCAATAAAGCGAAATGCGAAGGATTTTCTAAGACCTTAGAAGAGTCGGGTGAACCTCAAGTAAGCACGACCGACCCTGATTCACGTGCGCTTTTAGTTCATGGGCAAGTGGTGGAAGTTTGTTACAATTCGCAGGCGGCTGTGGATCAAAAACATAAACTCGTTGTGGCTACACACACGATTAATCGGAATGACCGCAACGCACTCAGCGACATTGCTTTAGAAGCAAAGGAAAACATAAAAGCTGAAGTTGATCTTACCGTGCTTGCCGACAAAGGTTATCACAGCGGACTGGAGCTAAAAAAAACGCAAGAAGCAGGAATCCGAACGATTGTCGCTACGCCCCAAGTGGTGAACACGAACGAAGGCGGAACGCAGCCAGATTACATGTACACCCATTTTTCTTACGATGAACAAGCCGATACCTACACTTGCCCAGAAGGAAAGGTGATGCAGACAACAGGAACGTGGCACAAAAAAAGTTCCCGAAACGTAGCTCATTTATTCAAAAAATACCGAACACCAGCGTGTAAAACATGTCCGGTACACCATTTATGCACAGGTCGAGCAGATAGTAGAAGAGAAATCGAGCGGAGCGAATACGCCGAATATGTTGAAAAAAATGCTGATAACTATAAAGCGAATCCAAAACTGTATAGGGAACGACAGGAAATGAATGAACATATCTTTGGCACCATAAAACGACAATGGGGCTACAACCACACCAATCTGCGAGGATTGGAAAAAGTGAACGGCGAAATTGCCTTAATTAGGCGCCGTTTATAATCTAAAACGTGCCATAAATCTGCTCGGGATACAGCATTTGATAGCCAAATT
>CAZNTR010000598.1:0-1006 GCA_964575925.1 uncultured Chitinophagales bacterium | reverse complement strand
GTTCCGTGAATCAATAAGTAATTCCCTTTTATTTGGGCTGCTTCATAAATTGGAGACGCAGTTCTATATCCATCAGGATTTAATTGAGGAGTTTGCATGTAGCGTTCTGTGTAAATGGTATCGTAATAGCGCCAATCGATTACTGGAGCAACTGCAATCGCCGCTTTAAACACATCCGCGCCTCTTTCTAAAGATAAAGTTGACATAAATCCACCATAACTCCAGCCCCAAATTCCAATTCTTGCTGAATCAACAAATGACTTTTTTGCTAGATATTTAGCGACTGCGATTTGATCTTCCGTCTCAACCTTGCCCATGTTTTTGTAAATCTCTTTTTTGAAAGCTACTCCCCTTGCTCCTGTGCCACGATTATCAACACTTACAATGATATAACCATTATAGGCTAAGTATTGATGCCATAAAGAGCGTTGATCAGATGCAAATTGATTCATAACGGTTTGTGAACCTGGCCCTCCATATACAAACATCAAAACTGGATACGATTTTGTTGAGTCGAAATTTGGAGGGTTGATAACCCAAGCATTCAAACGCAAATTATCTTGAACAGGAATACTTAAAAACTTTTTAGGTAATAAAGGTTCTTCTTTTAAGATTTGTTTTAACGCTTTATTTGATTCTAAAACCCGGATTTGTTTTCCAGAACTGTCGAATAAAGAAACGGTAAGTACTTGTTTATCAGAGGAATAATAATCTAAATAGTAGGTCTGATCTGAGTTCATATTAATTTGATGAACGCCATAGCCTTTCGTTAATTTAGTTTTCTTTTTTCCATCAAAAGAAACACGATACAAATGTCTTTCCATGGGTGATTCTTCTGAACTAACAAAATAAATCTCTTTTTTCTTCTCATTAATTCCAACAACTGCGGTTACATCCCACTCACCTTTTGTAAGTTGTTTTACTTTTTTTCCGTTATTCGTGTATAAGTAAATGTGATTAAATCCATCTTCTTCACTCACATAAATGAACGATTTTCCATCTTTCA
>CAZNTR010000597.1:0-1008 GCA_964575925.1 uncultured Chitinophagales bacterium | reverse complement strand
CCGATGTATTTTACTGGAATATTTAGTTCATGAGAAATTCCAATTACGATACCACCTTTAGCGGTTCCATCTAATTTCGTTAGAGCTAACCCTGTAATTTCAACCACTTCGGTAAATGCTTTTGCTTGATTAATTGCATTTTGACCGGTTGAGGCGTCGAGTACTAAAATAACTTCGTGTGGAGCGCCTTCGACTACTTTAGACATTACGCGTTTAATTTTGCCCAACTCTTCCATCAAACCTTTTTTGTTGTGAAGACGACCAGCTGTATCAATCAAAACAATGTCGGAATTTCTTGATTTTGCTGCACTTACTGAGTCAAAAGCCACCGCTGCAGGATCTGCATTTTGTCCTTGTTGAATAATCGGAACGCCAGCGCGCTCACTCCAAATGGTTAATTGTTGAACTGCTGCTGCACGGAAGGTATCAGCTGCGCCCAAAACTACATTTCTTCCTGCTTGTTTGTACCAATAAGCTAATTTTCCAACAGTTGTTGTTTTACCAACGCCATTCACACCAACTATCATAACAACATGAGGTTTAACAGGAAATTCAGCATCAAACTCAGCAGGTCGTTCTTTGCTGTTTTGTTGTAAAAGCCCAACGATTTCTTCTTTTAGAAGACGTTGTAAATCACTGCTTCCCAAATATTTATCTTTAATAACGCGAGCTTCAATCCGTTTAATGATTTCAAGAGTAGTTTTTACACCTACGTCGGAAGTAATCAGAATTTCTTCGAGGTCGTCGAGAAAAGCGTCGTCGATTTTATCTTTTCCTGCTAAAGCTTTACCGATTTTACTAAGAATACCGGTGCGGCTTTTTTCCAAACCTTGTTCGAGTTTTTCTTTTTCCTTTTTCTTAAAACCGAGTTTGTCTAAAAATCCCATGAGTATAACATTGGATGAACGGATTAAAATCAAAAACAGTTATTTAAAACTATATTGATACTTGTGAGCGCCAAAAATACGGTTTTCAGGTGTAAACTGCTGAAAATTATTAAGCTGAAAG
>CAZNTR010000596.1:0-1010 GCA_964575925.1 uncultured Chitinophagales bacterium | reverse complement strand
GGGTGTCGCAGCAAACCACGTTTCTTGTTTTACAATATATAAAAGATTATCATCATTTAGAATGTCCGGCCCAATTCTGACTGTTTTTACTTTATTGTCTATTATTAGGTGTAAATCGACAGCACCACCTAAACAAAATTGCCAACTTTCGTCTGATAATAGTTTGTGTAATGGGAAAATGCAACCAGACGGAATTAGATAGTACGCCCAATTAAAAAGTGGTCTTGAAATATTATTGTTAGAGAATACTATATCGGAGAAGTAATCTTCTTTAATATAATCTTCATTCCACAGTTTTTTGAGCCCCAGTTTTCTGACAACATCATCAATTTTAAGATTTTTCATAATGGGCATCATAAAATTATATATCTTTCTTTTCAATGCTTGAAAAAGAAGTTCGCCACGAGTTTCTTTGCTTCTTATTATATCTTAGTTCAGGAGAGTTTTTTTATTTTTTGAAATCTATCTCCTCATAATGTTATATGGGAATAAAAATGGAATGCTAAGTGAATATAGGTCGGCTGAAGTCTATTAAGACCATTCATAAGATGATAGCTCTTGCTATTCCCTCTTTAATTGCAATTATTCTTTTAGAGCTTATAAATGCTCAGATATACTATTACGGTCCTTTTGGTGAAAAGGAGCATTTATTTACTTGTTGGAATTTGCTTCAGTTAGTCCCAGCGTTTTTATTTGGTTATATTTCTGATAGGCACTACAGAAAGAAAGCTTTAGTTGTTAGTCAAATTCTTGGTTTAGTTGGCGGTATTATTTTATATACGTTTGGTATTAAGACATGGGTTCTAATTTTCATAGCTCTTACTTTTAATCCATTACCCGTTGCTCGGGCCGCTCTTTTAGATAATTTTCCTCAATACCCAGCCCTAAAGCTGGTAGCCATTACGTTTCTTGCACAAAACCTTCCTTGGGCCTTTTTTAACCAAATTGGAAGGTTTTCTCTTTATTCACTAGTTGTATTTACATTTTCTATTTTATTTATAAATGTTATT
>CAZNTR010000595.1:0-1015 GCA_964575925.1 uncultured Chitinophagales bacterium | reverse complement strand
AGATGGATATTTTTAAACTCATTTTTCATCACGATTTATTAGTCGAACAATTAGAAGGAAACGATCAAAATAGAACTATTGCTAAGGCTTCACTTTCTCTAGAAGATTTCATGAAACCAATGCCACAATATTCTAGGTTTTATCTTTCTGGAACAGAATTGAATGATCAAAAATTTGGGCTATCTGCGCTTGATGCTTTTGAAGAGATAAAAGATGCTCTAGAAACTGTCTTTAAGGTTTATTCTGTCGTATTAAATGGTAAAATTAGTCCAAATACTCTTTTTGACACCATTGAATCTATTCCAATGAATAGTGGATTTTCATTGTCTAAAAAAGATTCCGTCACCTATTCAATTGATCTATCTGGAAAAGAATATATTCGAGAATATGGTTCACATTTACGTAAGATTATTGAATCTGGAGATGTTGCAGTTTTTAAGATTGAGTCTAATGTAGGATATGATTTACAGATTTATTCTATGAATAATTTATACTCTGAATTATTTTATGCTCTTAAACCGCTTGTAAATTCGAATTTTAGATTCTTTAGCATAAATGGGAAAAAGTTAACAAGTGACAGATTGTTCTATTTTGAAATGTATAGTTTAGCTAAACTACCTCATGGCGTTGAAGAAGTTTTTGAGGATACTGTTTATTAAAAAAGTGAGTTTGAAAAAGAGTTGAATTGCTACTTTTTTGAATCATTAAAACGCTACGCTCCTTTCTGTAAAAAACAAAACTTCGCAGAGATATCTATGTTTTAACCAATATTAGACTGCGACCCGAGGTCAAGTCTAATAAACTGAGTTCGGAATAAGTACTCGTTGCGATAAACTTTCTTTTATAACACCTTCGTCTATTAAATTGCTTAATTTTAAAATTTTATAATCTTTATCTATCAAAGTAGGATTGTAGTTTAGTTCAACTTCTAAGGGCATAAAATAAGCTAAGGTTGACCAGCCATAAAAAGGTTTTAAGCCATAACCTTCTCCTGTTTCGGCATTGAAAAATTCAC
>CAZNTR010000594.1:0-1017 GCA_964575925.1 uncultured Chitinophagales bacterium | reverse complement strand
GTGGTTGTTTGAGTCACAGACCCACTAGTTTGTGCTTGTGTTTCAACTGTTTCAATTTCCACCAAAGGCCAAGGATTTCCACCATGTAAATACAATGTCTCAACGCTTGGTAAATCTGAAGCGTTTATACTAATAATTGTCGATTCGTTTCTTTTCCATAACCGTTCATTTGAGGCATTATACCCAAAATATAATTTCCTGTTGGCTTCAAAATCATCAATGGTACTCACTTTATTCAACCAGGGATCATACGAAAAATATTGCTATCCATTGCGTTTCACATTCCCGTTGGCATCGTAATCAAAACTAAGTGTCCCCGTTGTTAAATCAGCTGTCGAAATTCGATTTGTCCCCGAAAAATAAGTAATTTCACCAATAGGTTGAATTGTGGGATTTGTTCCTGAACCAGATTTAAAAGAAGTTAAGGCATTGGAATAACTATACACCACATTCCCATTAGCATCGTAACTGCGATCCACCAAACAGCGTTGCTGCCCTTGTAAAGTATTGATTTCATTCACCTGTGTCAATTGCCCAAGTCGATCATAGTTCATAGTTAACTCGTGGGAAAAACCAGCTTGCCCAATATAATCATGAATGACCTTAGATACCAAGCCTGAGGGTCGGAAAGTGCCATCAATCATGGCATGATTTTCATTGATTAGTTTACGTTTGCAGTTTATATTAAAAACATTAAATACGATTGTAGAAACAAATCATATCCATTTTAAAGACTACTTTCATTTATAATCTTTTATTCAAATAAGTCAAAAGAACTAACATGGATGAATGTGGTAATTTATTAAATCAGATCAATGAAATTCTCAAAAAGGGAAAAGAACAAGCCGGAAGAGCTATTAATTCGATATGGTTCAAACTTATTGGCAAATTGGCCATCATATTGTAGAATATGAACAAGGTGGTAGTGCAAAGGCTGTGTATGGTGCTGAACTATTAAACACCTTGTCACGAGATCTTACCATGACTTTTGGCAAAGGATTTAGCCGATCTAACCTT
>CAZNTR010000593.1:0-1018 GCA_964575925.1 uncultured Chitinophagales bacterium | reverse complement strand
GCTTTTTTTGCTTTTTGAATCATCATTTCAGCATTTTCGCGTGTTTTATTCCAATCCACTAAAAATGCTGGTGTTTCAATTTGATTCATTTTACAAATACCTTATTTAATGATTAAAAAAGCGTTTTCAGGGTTAATAATAGTTTTCTTACCTTTGTAAAACAAGATGTACTACTATTTGGAGATAGCTATTCAAATTACCAGTATTCGCAACGTAATTTGATTTTAGCATTAGATTGAGCTTACTTTATGTTTAAGGAAACTTTCCCATCAGATTATTTTTCACAAGTTCCGAAAGTTGAACTTCATGTTCATTTAGATTGTTCTCTTAGTTATGAGTTCGTTCATAAGTATAGACAGGAATTAAGTGAAAATGACTATAAAAATGAATTTATCGGACCCGCAAAATTTAGAGATTTAGCTCATTTTCTTACCTATACGGGTCAGCAAATTGAATTAATGCAAAATGAACAGCAATTACGTTCATCACTTCAAGATGTAATTCAGCAATTAATTCATGACCATGTTATTTATGCTGAAATCCGTTTTGCGCCACATCTTCATATTCAAAAAGGCTTAACTGCTTTTGATGTAACTTCTATTTTATGCAACGAATTAGAAATACTAAACCATCAACTAGGTATTCAATTTGGTTTAATTCTATGCACTTTACGACATTTTGATTCTTCAAAAAGCATGGAAACTGTTGAATTAGCAAGTCATTTTCAAGGAAAAGGTGTTGTAGGATTTGATATTGCAGGCGATGAAGCAGGATTTAACCTAAAAGAACACAAAGAAGCATTCAAAAAAGCTCATAAAGATCAGATTCCCATAACAGCACATGCAGGCGAAGCTAAAGGAGCTCTCAGTGTTTGGGAAACGTTAGCAGAATTAAAACCTAAGCGAATTGGGCATGGAGTAAAAAGCATTCAAGATTCTGATTTAGTACAAAAACTTAGAAGCGAACATATTCATTTAGAAGTCTGCCCTTCAACCAATATTCAAATTGATGTTTTCCC
>CAZNTR010000592.1:0-1030 GCA_964575925.1 uncultured Chitinophagales bacterium | reverse complement strand
CGGCTGTAACCTTTGGTTAGCTGCAGCTCTTGGCGTTGGTGCAGCTGCTGGCTATTACTATAAACATGACAGTCGATCATTTGCACAAATCAATACTGATCAAAATATCAGTGCAGAAATAAACACTGCACTATATCGCCAACCTGGAGTTACCCCTAGTAAAATTCAAATTTATACTTACAATGGTAAGGTCACCCTAGAAGGCACCGTCGATACTGAAGATGCAAGAATCCGAGCACTTGATATCGCCAAAAATACACGCGGAGTTAATGAGGTACAATCTTCAATAAGAGTGGTATCTCCTTATAATTAATCAAGGGTGAACATACTTGCACGCTTCATTGCTAGTCAAAAATGATCCAGGCTCAATACTATTCGTTATCCATTGACTTACCTACTTGGTTTCCAACGGCTCCACCAACAATAGCACCACCGATAGTCGCTGCAGTTTTACCAACGCCACCACCAAATTGGCTACCTACACCCCCACCAACTAAAGCGCCCCCAACGCTACCTACTTCTTCCTTATTACAAGCAGATAAGCTAAACACTATAACTGTCGAAATTGCAACAAATTTAATAATTTTCATATTAAAACCTCATGCTTTGTTATGTTCTCATTAAAGAGTATAGTTATAAATAAGCAAATTGTGGTTATTTTTTTAGCATTTTTTAAGAATGATTTGTTGAGTGAGCTGCGGGCGCAAGTAAAATCCCCTTGGCAAGGTTAATATTTTATTTCCCTGATTATCTAAGCCTTGAGTTAAGATTCTGCTATTTGCAGCTTTAGGTCGTACATGCAAATACTGGCCTATGCTTGCATTTAATTTTGCTAGACGACCCAATAATACATATTCCATTAGCTCTTGCCAATCAGCACGTAATATTGCTTCGATGTGCGTAGGCATTCGCCACAATACTGCATAGCCGACTCGTCGATCTGCTAGCTTCAAGTGTTGATCCGCTTCCACAGGCAACCATAAAACATGTTGTAGTTTTAAACGGACTTCAGAACTTTCCCAAGCCAAAT
>CAZNTR010000591.1:0-1031 GCA_964575925.1 uncultured Chitinophagales bacterium | reverse complement strand
ATGCTTGTGAAAGAATTTCAAGCAATGACAACTGGAAAACTAGATGTAGATACTCAAGAAAATCATCTTGGACACTTAACGGTATTCAAAAGTATTAAAGACTTTCCAGTGCGCATTAAATGCGCAAATTTACCTTGGCATACGCTTAATTCAGCTATGCACGGGCAAATTATTGCTTCAACCGAAACAGAATAAAAGGTTAAAAACATGCCAAAAATTGCAGAAATCGAACGTACTCCCAACCCAAACGCAATGCGTTTTGTATTAAAAGAGCCTATTACACGTGGTGTAACAAGAGCGTATGACAATGTTGAACAAGTAAAAGAAGATGATTCTTTTGCAAAAGCTGTATTTGAAATTCCTCATGTAATTTCTTTGTATTACGTAGATCGTTATGTAACAGTAACTCAAGATGGACACGCAGAATGGAGTGAATTATTAAGACAATTAGCCCCTCCAATACGCGAAGCAAAAGCTCAATTTGACTTAGCGGAAGATAAATCTGTTCATTTTAGTGATGAAGCTAAAAATAGTTCTGACCCAAGATTAGTTCAAATCAATGAAATGTTAGATCAACAGGTTAGACCGTATTTACTAGCTGATGGTGGTGGATTGCAGGTTTTAGGCTTACAAGACAATGTATTGAAGGTACACTATCAAGGTGCTTGTGGAACATGCCCAACATCTACAACAGGAACTTTATTTGCTATTGAGAGCATGGTGCGCAGGATTGACCCTGAAATCATGATCGAATCAATATAAATCTTTTTCATTTTAATTATAAATTTGAGTTCACTCCGAAAAGTCGATTCTGTAGGTTTACACCCTACTAAATTCTCCGAATTCGACGAATAGTTTGCTAAAAACTACTTTTCGGAGTACGCTCAAATTTTGAATTTTTAATTAAAATGAAAAATGATATCTAAATAAATTCATCTTTTTTGAATTAAAATTGCTTGAATGCAAGCAGAAAAATAGCTTATTATGGCGATTACGGTAACAGAACGTGCGGCAGAAAGAATTCGCGAAAT
>CAZNTR010000590.1:0-1031 GCA_964575925.1 uncultured Chitinophagales bacterium | reverse complement strand
AATCTTAAATATTCGGAGAACTTTATCATGACTATAGCAACAACAGAAATCGATCTCAGTCAATACCCATTCATCAATAAAGGTCTTGAAGGAATTGTTGCATTCTCAACAACTAAAAGTAGTGTTGATGGGCAAATCGGTGAATTAATTTACGGCGGTTACAACATCAACACATTAGCAGAAAAATCTACATTCGAAGAAGTTTGTTTTTTATTGTGGGAAGACCGTTTACCCACTCAGACAGAATTAGATGAGCTAAAAATAGCCCTTCAAACCAATCGAGAATTACCATCTCAAGTTTTAGACTATATTCGTAATACGAATAAAAATGCTGAACCCATGTCGGTTTTACGCACTGCAGTTTCAATGCTAGCTGATTTCGACGAAAACTTGGATTTCAAATCTCATGTTGAAAACTATCGTCGTTCAATTGAATTAACAGCAAAAATCCCAACTATTATCGCTGCATTTGATAGAGTTAGAAATGGTAAAGAAATTGTTGCTCCTTTAAATTCAGGTAGCACTGCTTTCAATTTCTTGTATATGTTAAACGGCGTTCAACCAGGGGAAAAAGCAGAAAAAGTATTAGATTTATGTTTAATTCTTCATGCTGAACATGGAATGAATGCATCTACCTTTACCGCTCGTGCTGTTTGCTCAACAGAAGCTGATATATATTCAGCTATTACGGGTGCTCTTGGTTCACTAAAAGGACCTTTGCATGGTGGGGCAAATACTGCTGTTATGAACCTTTTATTGGATTTAAAAAAACAATACAGCCCAGATCCTGTTCAATTTGTTAAAGATAAATTAGCTCGTAAAGAAAAAATTAGCGGTTTTGGACACCGTATTTACAAAACATTTGATCCTCGTGCTAGCCACTTGCAAAAACTTTCGAAAGCACTTGCTGAAGAAACAGGTCATATTGAGCTATATAATTGGTCTATTGCAATGATGGAAACCATGAAGTCAGAAAAAAATATTGATCCTAACGTGGATTTTTTCTCTGCAACTGTGTATTACTCAATGGG
>CAZNTR010000589.1:0-1031 GCA_964575925.1 uncultured Chitinophagales bacterium | reverse complement strand
TCTCAATATGGATTTCTTGTTTCAAATGCATCACTTGCCAATCAAACTTTATTTAAAAATGTAACAGGAAATGCGAACTATTATTCAACAATTAAATCAACCAATTCTTCCTTTGTAATAGATGGTTTTGAAGGAGAAAATGCAGTCCAAGATGGAATAAGCGCCTATTCTGGTTCCGTTCTTACCTTAAAAGGTATTATAAATGCAACGGATAATTTGTTAGGTCTTCGCTCCGCATATACTTCAAAAGTTAATTACTCCGATGCAAACGGAACGGTCACTTTAAAATCGAACACAAGAGGAATTCACACCTATAATGATTCAAGGGTTGATTTTACTGACGGCGATTATTTCCTTTGGGGAAATAATAGAACCGATAATCTCTATGGAGGCATCCCAAAATATGATTTATATGCCGTAAATACCTCTCATATTTATATAGAAGGTAATTTAGACGGAATTCATACGCTATCAGAATATAAAGAAACACTTTCAACTATAACTGTAATTAATAGGAGTGGAGGGTTTCAAGTTAATAGTTCAAAAGATGTGATTATTGGCAATGAAAACGATAAGCGTTCAATATCTAAAAAAGCATTTTTGCAAGCGTTTTGGGATGCAAAAAAAGCAGAAAATAAACAAGCCCTCAAAGAATTAATAAGAGATAATAGTTCTAACTCAAAACAAGAGATACGATCTAAGGCGATTACACTAGATGTATTGAATTTATCCCAAGAAGCTGACTTTAGCTGGGTAGACCTCTTTAGTAAAAGAGCAAAACTTCGTTCCTTAGTTGAGGAAGATGCTGTGCTAATTGCTGAGCAACTCTTCTATTATTTTACCAAAGAAGAACCCAATCAGAGTGAAGCAAGGTATTGGCTTGAACAATTGAAGGACATGAAATACGATGTGGTGGAAACCGGAATTTTTGATGTGTTATTTGAACAAGCCGAATTTGAACAAGCTGAGGGTAGTAAAAGCGAATCAGAAACAATCGATGAAGAAATAGCTTCGAATGTAGTTCTAGCCTA
>CAZNTR010000588.1:0-1038 GCA_964575925.1 uncultured Chitinophagales bacterium | reverse complement strand
ATGTAGTGAATACCGCTCAACGATTGCAAAGTAAAGCCGAACCAGGCCAAATTATATTAAATGAAACCTGTAAACAACAACTATCAGTTGAGTTTAAATGTATTGAAGTTGGTGAAGTAAATTTGAAAAACAAGCGAGAACCGATGATGGTTTATCAGGTTGTTTCATCCTTATAAAAGTAATTAAGATGGAAACGAGTATGTTAAAATTGAATGTATTGGTTTTTTTTGACTCTTCTAAATTGTGGAAATGGCTATAATAAAACTGCCGACAAAGCTCCAATTAATAAGGAATATGTTGGAACATGGGTTGGATTATTTACTACAATAAACGTTAGAACTAAAACAGGATTCTTATGTTACAAGTTCACTAAAGGGCGAGTTGAAATGGCACTTCAAATAAACGAAGACAATACAGCATCGGGAAAAATTGGGAATAGTGAATTAACTGAGGCTAAAATAAAAAAGAATAATGGTGCAGGAATAGCATATATCATCGATTGTGGTGAAGTCGGTAAATTATTCTATAATGATCCAGAAGAAAAGAAACCTTTACAACTTTGGCTGATTCCAATAACACAAAGTGACACATTGCGGGCAGAGTTACGATTAGGAAGTTCAGATAAATATCCAATGGGAGAGTTTAAAATGTTTAGAAAAAATTAGAACTCAGGATAATAACCTGAGTTCGGGATAAGAAATTAAAATAAAAACAGGTTAAAATAAATTTCGTCATTCTGGGCTTGACCCAGAATCTCTGCCTAATTTGGAATTAAATTCGAAATTCCACTATGAAGCATAGTAACATTCTCATTGTTTATTCTAGGATTAGATTAAAATTATTCTACAAATCCTTAATCTGAACTCAGGTTAATACTTTAAATCAAGATGAATAAGGCTTGGGGAGTTTATAAATGGTAATGGGACAGCTTATCGTGAAATGGAGATTGATATATTGACTGTTCGAGATTTAAGCTCAGAAATTACTCAAATTATGGTGACTAAATCTGGCACTTTAGTGAATTATATTACACTTGTA
>CAZNTR010000587.1:0-1043 GCA_964575925.1 uncultured Chitinophagales bacterium | reverse complement strand
AAAATTCAGACTACTAATGTTGTCAGATTGCTTCTATTTTTATTACATGAAGCAACAAAAAGTGTCGCAAATCAACTCTAATCAGACAATTTTTCAGGTTTAGTTGTAATGGCTTAAAATTTGCCGTTTTAAAGCAGAATTAAAAAAAATGTATGGATTACAAAGATTATTATACCGTAATTGGAATTGAAAAAGGCTCATCTCAAGATGAGATTAAGCGTGCTTATCGAAAAAAAGCTGCTCAGTATCACCCTGATCAAAATCCTGATGATAAAGTTGCGGAACAGAAGTTTAAAGAGCTTCAAGAAGCTTATGAAGTATTAAAAGACCCTGAGAAGAGGAAATTATACGATCAAGTTGGCTCAAATTGGAAAGATTATCAGCAGATGGGCTCGAATAATCCTTTTGCAGGACAAGGTTTTAGTGGTGCAACTGGAGGAGGAGGATATTCAGATTTCTTTGAAACCATATTTGGTAGTATGGGCGGTGGACGAGGACGTGGAGGATCTGGTGGATTCGGATTTAATCAGGGATTTACTGCTCAAGAACCTATTGCAAAAGATGTTGAAGTAAGTTTTGATCTTAGTCTTGATGAAATTTTTAACGGAAGTGAAAAAAATGTATCCATTAACGGCAAACAGGTTAAGGTTAAGGTTCCTAAAGGAATTGAAGACGGAAAAAAACTTAAACTAACAGGAAAAGCATCTGGAGGCGCTGATTTGTATTTGGTTATCAATACTAAATTAGCGAACGGTATGGAACGTGATAAAGCAAATTTAACACAAACCGTTTTACTCAATATTTGGGAAGCTTTATTAGGAACTACTATTCAGGTAAAAACCCTTAAAGGTGAAGTAAATTTAAAAATTCCGGAATTAACAAAACCAGATTCAAGTTTACGATTAAAAGGTTTCGGCTTACCGAAGTTTCATCAAGTAGGCCATTTTGGCGATTTGATTGTAAAAATTAAATATGCTTTGCCTGAACGTCTTACAGATACACAAAAAATGCTATTGAAAGAACTGAAGAACTGATTGTTGGCA
>CAZNTR010000586.1:0-1044 GCA_964575925.1 uncultured Chitinophagales bacterium | reverse complement strand
AGGTGAGAGGTGAGAGGTGAGAGGAGTTTGAAGTCTTTGCAACTCCCCCTTCGGCTGTATCATACGCAATAACGCAAGATCTTATTCGGAGGGGGACTAAGGGGGTGGTCAAAAAGGAATGAGGAATTAGAAGTCTATGAAACGGCTCTTTTGCTTGGAGTTTTAGTAATTGAGATTGAAAAGCAAAACATAATCTGTTATTTTGTACAGTGAAAAAACTTCAGAAATGTTAGGGCTTCATTTTTTTTGATGAACGAGTTGGTAACAAAAGTACTAAAATCCACAACAACAAACCGCCAGCCGCCAGATATTGATACTGATTTTTGAAATCGGCATACTCTTGACGAGCAAATTCACCTTTTTCTAATTGATCAATTTTTTGAATAAATCCATCAACACCTTCGCTACCACGTTGAATTTGATAGAAATCTCCATCGCCTTTAGATGCAATTCGTGTTAATGCACCTGTTTCCATTTTAGAAACCACAACACGGCCTTCATTATCTCTTTTATAGCCTAAAAGTCGTTTATTGCTGTCGTAAATAGGAATTGTTCCGCCTTCAATGGTTCCGATACCTAAAGTGTACACAGAAATCCCAGCATCTTTCACGCGAGATAATTCGTCTTCAAATGGTTCTCCGAAATCTTCTCCATCAGAAATGATTAATAAGACTTTAGCGCCTTTAGATTCTTTCTCGATAGCTTCAAAAGCTCTAATTGATGTGCTCATTGCCGATGCGAAATTCGTAGTTGTACTTGGCATTTGATCAGTATCAACAATGTTTAAATACAAGCGCAGAGCAGAATAATCCATTGTCATAGGGCTTTGTAACCAAGCTTCACCAGTAAATACGATTAATCCTACGCGATCGCCTTTTAAGCGGTCTAATAATCGGTTTATTTCGTATTTCGCTTTATCTAATCTGTTTGGACTAACGTCTTCTGCTTTCATGCTCAAAGAAACATCTAGTGCAATCATTACATCAACGCCTTTACGTTGAACTTCGCGCACTTCGGTTCCGATTTTTGGCCCCGCAAGTGCAA
>CAZNTR010000585.1:0-1050 GCA_964575925.1 uncultured Chitinophagales bacterium | reverse complement strand
TAAAATGATGTTGGACAGTGATAGCACTTCGTGGTTCTTCGAATCGTGTCATGGCACGGGATGACCGTTTCTTTGCGAAAACCACTGCCTTTTATAGAAACGAAATCCGAATTTGAGTTTATTATGCAAAACACTGATTAAGAACAAAAATTAGTTTAGAATCAGTGTTCGGAAAAATAAATAAATTTCGTCAATCTAGCCCGATTGCTTTCATGAAGATTCTCTACCTAATTTGAGTTTAAATTCATGATTACATTTCATGGTTTTTCAAATCGTTTCACGTTGCCTTCGGTATCACCGCATAGTCAAATGTTAAATTCCATTGATTATTGTGGATTTTGCTTAAAATTAGTGTGGTAATCTTTATCAACGACATTGGTTAAAAACAATAATAACTATAATATGGAAGCAAAAAAGAAATTAAAAACCTGTGAAAATGGACATCAGTTCTATAAAAGTTCGGATTGTCCGGTCTGCCCTATTTGTGAAAAAGAATGCAAACCCAAAGACAATTTTTTGTCGGAACTTGCAGCTCCTCCAAGACGAGCTTTGGAGAATAATGGAATAACAAATTTGGAACTTCTATCAAACTACAGTGAAAAAGAAATTCTCCATTTTCATGGAATAGGCAAAAGTTCGATACCTAAATTGCAAAAATTATTGTCTAACAAAGATTTAAGGTTTAAATTGTAAAAAACGAGAAAACTATGACAAAATATATGAATACCGAAGTCACCACCTTTTTAGATCAACTAAATCACCCCTTTAGATTAGAAATTGAGCAATTACGCAATTATATATTGACAGCAAACGACAATCTGACTGAAACTATAAAATGGAATGGCCCAAATTATAGTTTTAACAACGAAGACAGAATTACAATGCGAGTTCAACCGCAATCAAAACAAGTTCAATTAATATTTCACAGAGGCGCCAAAAAACAAATACAGCCCAAGAAAAGAATAATTGAAAACAAAAGTAAGCTTTTGATGTGGAAAGAAAACGACCGAGCCATAATAAGCTTTAAAAGTTTACAAGAAATTGAACAAG
>CAZNTR010000584.1:0-1053 GCA_964575925.1 uncultured Chitinophagales bacterium | reverse complement strand
ACACGTATTTTAGCTTATCGTTTAACTAGCAAAATGAACATGAGCAAAGTCAGATTAAAAGTAGAAAATTACACATCATCAGAACTTAAAGAGTTATTGAGAAAAGACGAGAAGTTTCAGCAAGGAGTGCGGCTTTATGCGTGCTATCAAGTATCAAAAGGGAAAAAACCAAGTGAGTTAGAAGATTTGTACGACACATCATTTAAATCTATTTGTAACTGGGTGCACAAATTGAATGAAGGCGGGGTTGAGGCCTTGATAGATAAAGCTAAGCCTGGGAGAAATTCTAAGCTGAATGATGACCAAAAGACCGAACTAAAGGAAATAATCCTTACTAAAAGTCCAGAAGACTATGATTATAATAGTTCTACATGGACAGGCGCTCTGCTAATTGATTTGATTAAAGATCTTTATGAGATTGAATATAAAAAGGCGCAGGTTTACAACATATTGAAAAAAATGAACTTGAGTTTCCAAAAGGGCAAAGGAATCTATCCCGAAGCTCTGAATCGAGAAGAAAAAATAACGGCTATAAAAAAAACTTCAGGATGAAAGGGACAATCATAGTGTAATCGTTTTTGAGGACGAGGCTAGTTTGTCAAACACAGCCAGCGTTTCTTATCAATGGTCAGAAAAAGGTAGTCAGCCTAAAATTCAACAAAAACAGCGCAATAGAGAGCGGAAAACATTATTTGGTTGCGTAGAGCCAGAAACGGGTAAGGTTATAGCGCAAACCAGCGACAAGGGGAATACGCTGACATTTTTCACGTTTTTAGTCAGCGTTGTTCGCATGTATCCCAATCAAAAAGTAGTCGTGGTGTTGGATAATGTTAGATATCATCATGCAAAAAGATTAAAACCGATTTTAGAAAAATATAAAAGTCGATTGGAATTGGTGTATTTGCCAGCCTATTCTCCTGATTTAAATCCGATGGAAAGAATTTGGTGGTATATGAGAAAAAAAATAACTCACAATCGGTATCTTGAAAGTATGGAAAATCGAATACTCCGATTCAACGATCTGATGGAAGTGTTTAAAGTTGAAAATGAACT
>CAZNTR010000583.1:0-1054 GCA_964575925.1 uncultured Chitinophagales bacterium | reverse complement strand
ACGATTAAATCGGTTTTGATAAATGGAGAAAAAGCAGATAAAGCATACTTGCCAAACGATGCTAATGGGAAATTTACAATTGAAATAGAATTAGATAATCAATCTTTTGGAAAAGGGAATTTCAATTTAACTGAAAATTTATTTTCCCTAGCAGCTCCAATTGTTTCAACTACCAAAAATGGTTTAGATTGGAATGTAATTGAAGGAGCAAAAGAGTATGAAATATTTAGAAACGGAGTGCTTGTAGAAGCAATTAATGACACTGTTTATTCCGTAAAAGAAGAAACCGTTTTGGCAAAATGGCAAGTAAAAGCTATTGCTGAGAATGTTGTTTTAAATTCGTTTATGAGTAATGCAGTAGATTTAACTCGGAGTACTTCTCAATTGTGGTCTGAAATTGAATGGTTCGGAAGATATACCAGAATTGGTGCAAGTGATTTTCAAGGATATGGATTTATTAAATCGAAACATAATGACTCGCAGGCAGCAAATATTAAATTCAATATTTTCCGTAAGTTAGCTGGTGAATATTGGATTGATTTTAGGTATTCTAATGGAAACGGCCCGATTAACACGGATAATAAAACAGGAATACGCTCTTTGTTTGTTGATAATGAGTTTAAATCAAGTGTAATTTTCCCTCAAAGAGGAACCGATTCTTGGAGTGATTGGGGAATGAGTAATCGAGTAAAAGTAAACTTGAAACCTGGGAAAAATAGTATTGAATTACGTTATGAGCCTTTTAATGCCAACATGAATGGCGATATTAATGAGTTTTGGTTAGATGCTATGCGTCTGGTAAAAGCTGAGTAATAAATACTCAAAACTCAGGTTTAGTACTAAGTGTTGAGTAATTATTTTGTTGTAAGCGAAGACGTTATCGCTATAATTGTAAAAATAAATTTCGTCATGCTGGGCTCTGGCCCAGCATCTCTGACTAGTTTGGTATTAAATTAAATATGACACAAAAAGCAAATGCAGGTTCTCCAATGGTTATTCAAATTATTGATTAAAATCATAGAATTAATCATTAACCCGAACTCAGGTTACTAAG
>CAZNTR010000582.1:0-1067 GCA_964575925.1 uncultured Chitinophagales bacterium | reverse complement strand
TCCGTATCGGATGCCTTACAAGGTGCTAGCGATATTTGCGCTGAATGGATTTCAGAAAACATTCAAGTTCGTGACAAAATTCGTGAAGATTTAAGAAAATTCGCTTCTATCACGTCCAAAAAGACCGCATCCGTAAAAGAAAGAACTTCCTACGAAAGTTACTACGAATTCAAAGTTCCAGTTAAATACTTAAAACCGTATCAAACATTGGCGTTAAATCGCGGAGAACGTGAAAATATTCTTTCAGTTTCTGTTGAAATTGATATGGAACACGAATTGGAAAACATGGATGAATTCATCATGAAAAATGAAGATTCCATTTTCACTGATTATTTGTTAGATGCAACCGAAGATTCCTACAAACGCTTGTTATTCCCTTCTTTAGAACGTGAATTGCGCTCAGAATTAACCGAACAAGCCGATTTACACGCTATTCATATTTTTTCAAAAAACTTAGGTTCTTTATTGCTTCAAGCGCCATTAAAATCAAAAGTAGTTATTGGCTTAGATCCGGCTTACAGAACAGGTTGTAAAGTTGCCGTTGTTGATGAATATGGAAAATATTTAGAAGGAACAACGATTTTCCCAGTTCCTCCTCATAATGAAGTCGCTCAGTCTGAAGCCGTTTTGATGGCTATTGTTCAGCGCAGAAATGCGAATTTGATTGCAATTGGAAATGGAACTGCAAGTCGCGAAACCGAACAATTTGTGGCGAATTTCATTCAGAAAATTAAAGCAATTAAACCCGATGCTGAACTCAATTATATAATTGTTGATGAAGCCGGCGCTTCGGTTTACTCCGCCTCTCCTATCGCAAAAACCGAATTCCCTGATTTAGATGCAGCGCAACGTGGAAATATTTCTATCGCGCGTCGTGTTCAAGATCCTTTGGCAGAATTGGTGAAAATTGATCCAAAATCGATTGGTGTGGGTTTGTATCAGCATGATGTGAATCAGGTTCAGTTGCAAAAAAGCTTGGACGATGTGGTTGAATCTGCGGTAAATACCGTTGGTGTAAATTTAAACACAGCTTCATTTGCCTTGCTGACTCACGTTTCTGGTTTATC
>CAZNTR010000581.1:0-1075 GCA_964575925.1 uncultured Chitinophagales bacterium | reverse complement strand
AGTGGTTTACTACTGCAAGTGCCAAAGCACCGAAAGAAGATCCATTGTCTGATGATCGTATTTTTACTTGGGCTTCCCAGTTTGTTGAAAAGAAACGAGGAATCATTAGTTTTGCTGCTAAGGGAAAAGCCTATTTATTGACCAAAAAAGGGGAGTCCTTTCAGATAAAAACAGAGTTATTTCCTGTGGGAACGCTTGTAGAAGTTTTGATTTTGAGCAAATAAAAGCATTGCCATTCGTTCAAGAATTCTATGGCGAAGACGCAGATTTGCAAAAGGAGATATCAGGTTCTTTGTATCGGCATGCAAACGGATTTGGTTTGGTGAATTACTGTTATATCCCAGCGCATTTAATGGCTAAAATTCCTGATAATGAGCAAGAAGTTCGAGTGAAAGCAATGCTTTCTTATGATAAGAAAAAGAATAAATTATCCTGGAAAGCGATAGATATCATTTCGAAGGGAGAGACTTCCGAACTATGTGTTGGCTTATGCTCTTCGCAGAACTCGTTGCAATTTTCTCCCTCCAGAACCACTTGAATTCAAATGATTTACACTTGATTTGGAGGGAGATTAAGAGGGTGGTCAACTTTGAAGTTTCATTTTTGACCACCCTCCAAGAATTTAGACTAAAGTATTGCCAGTACCGAATGCTCTGCATTCAGCCCTCCGATTTTTCATAAAAGCCTTTAAGTAATGTTTCTCGTAGGGAGAGCTTCCGGGTTTTACTTCAGTTCGTTCTCGTCGCAGAACTCGTTGCAATTTTCTCCCTCCAGAACCACTTGAATTCAAATGATTTACACTTGATTTGGAGGGAGATTAAGAGGGTGGTCTGAAAATTAAAACTCCGAAATTCGTTTCATCACAAATGGAAAGACTTCAGTTTATGCATTTCCTTTTACGAGCTTTACAATCAAATAGACTCACACTTTAAACAATCAAAAAAATGAACCAACTATTTACCCTTACTGACTCTCAAGAACTCGTTTATTCACAAATTATTGAGCATCTGAAAAAGAAAGATGTGGATGTAATTCAGGTAATGGGACCTGCCGGAACGGGTAAAACTACCTTAAT
>CAZNTR010000580.1:0-1078 GCA_964575925.1 uncultured Chitinophagales bacterium | reverse complement strand
TATCGCAAGCGGTTCTAAATCTAAGCTCTCTCCAGTTTTAATAAGCTCATTAACCTGCTCTTTTAAAGCGGCAATTTTCTCCCTTTTGACCCTTAATTTTACCTTCTCAGCTTCTTCTAACTCTTTCGCTTTTCTTTCTTGTTCAGCTCGGAAAGGGGCCCGAATTTGGAAAAACTCGTCCCGAAGGAATCGAACATCATCTCGACTAAGAGGCAAGTTTCTCATTTCTTCAGAAATTAAATCTAACTGCTGATTAACATCAACGAGCGTCATCCCTTCTACTTTTCCCTTTAGCTCATCGATTTTATCCTGAATCGTCTGTCTAAATTCAGAAGAGACTTGTCTTTTCTCTAGAATTTCTTTTTTATGCTCTTTTTCAAGAACCTTAACCTTATCCCAGCATTCGCTTAGTTGGAGGCGAGTACGGGTAAAGACGGCGCTACTTAAGGTAAATAGTTTTGCCATCCCTTGAAGCGTTTTAATTTCATCTCTTAAAGCATAGTAAGGAGCTCCTACCACCTCTTCACCCTGAAAATACTTCGAGGAGAAGCTATCAATATCTTTAGCGAATTCACTACTAATCGCTTCAATAAGTTCCTTTCTTTTTGGGAAAATATGGTCACCAAGATCAGAGAGTCGTTTAAAAAATTTAGTTTTAAAACGGATTCTCATATCGGTTTTGATAATTTCTTTTCGGAGACCATTTAGCCTACTAGCTAAGTTATTTAAAAGATTTAATTCACGTTGAATTTTTGTGTAAACTTCTTCTTTTTGATACATTGTCTGAGAGTGAGTAGGAAACTGAATTTCCGCCCCATTTTCCAAGAGATCTTCTAAATTTGTTACATCATCTTCAAGAGCTTTAATCGCCAAATCAATTTGTTCCATGGCAAACGAGCTCTGCTCTTCAAGAATCTCTTTTAATCTACGAGCTTCTACCGTTAACTCTACATATTCATTCCATAACTTAGAGCGGATCGCCGAATTGAGGTTTTCTTTAAAAAGGGGGAGGATTAATCTGCGAGCTTCCCAAAACTCTCTGAATCGAGGGCTCCCCTCTTGAGAGATCGAGGCGCGC
>CAZNTR010000579.1:0-1079 GCA_964575925.1 uncultured Chitinophagales bacterium | reverse complement strand
CGCGAAGGTGGACGCACAGTTGGTGCCGGTGTTGTAGCTAAAATTAACAAGTAAGGAAAAGTTCTGTGGCAACGCAACAGAAAATTAGAATCAAATTAAAATCTTATGATCACAACCTGATTGACAAATCAGCAGAGAAGATTATCAAGACCGTAAAACAAACTGGAGCAGTGGTATCGGGTCCGATACCACTTCCAACAGAAAAAACGATCATTACTGTAAACCGCTCTGTGCATGTTGATAAAAAATCACGTGAACAATTTGAAGAGCGTTCACATAAACGTCTGATTGACATTCTTTCTACAGGTTCACAAACAGTTGATGCCTTAATGAAATTAGAATTGCCTTCAGGTGTTGATGTCGAAATTAAAGTATGATTTTAACAATAATCAATTAATCTGATACAATGAGCGGATTATTAGGTAAAAAAGTGGGAATGACAAGCATCTATGATGCCGCTGGTAACTACGTTCCCGTTACCGTGATCGAAGTTGAGCCGAATGTGATTACCCAAATCAAAACGGAAGAAACAGACGGTTACAATGCGGTTCAACTTGGCGCTTTTGAAAAGCGTGAAAAGTCAGCAACTAGCGCAGAAAAAGGTCACTTTAAAAAGGCCAATACTACTCCTAAGTTAATTGTTAGAGAATTTCGTGACTATTTACCAGAAGGTTTAAGTGTTGGCGATTCTTTAAAAGTTGACGATGTATTTTCTGAAAATACTGGTGTTGATATAGTTGGTATCTCAAAAGGAAAAGGCTTCATGGGCGTAGTGAAAAGACACAATTTTAGTGGTGTGGGTGGTCGTACGCACGGTCAGCACAACAGAGGTAGAGCTCCTGGTTCTATTGGACAAGCTTCTGATCCATCTCGTGTTTTTAAAGGAATGAAAATGGCAGGAAGAATGGGTAATGCAAGAGTGAAGCAACAAGGTTTAAAAGTTGTTCGCATGATTACTGATTCAAACCTTATTTTGGTTCGTGGTTCTGTGCCAGGTCCTAAAGGCGGTTATTTAGAAATTCATAACAGTTTATAATTACGGTAGTTGATATGGAAATAAACATCTTAAAACAAGATGG
>CAZNTR010000578.1:0-1081 GCA_964575925.1 uncultured Chitinophagales bacterium | reverse complement strand
AGGTAAACGCTTCTTCAATATAGCTTCAAGATGGGGTTGGTCGGGCGGATACGAAATACCAAGTAGAGTGAATAAAATGATTTTTTTCATAGTGATGTAAATCCTAAAAGTAAGAGTAATTAATTAAGTTTGAAAAGACCAACCCTAAGCTAAGTGCTAAGTGCTAAGTGCTAAGTGCTAAGTGCTAGAATATGGTTTTTTCGTTTATAATTCAAAAAACAGAGCCATTTTTGATTCAATTTTTGGGGAAAAATCGAGAAACCTTTTGGTTAAATCTTATTGAGTACACTTAATTACTCAAATTCGGACTTTAATCTTTTGTATTGTTTATTAAAACTGTCTAAGGTTTATGTTGCATCATTAATCAAAACAAGAGCTTATTCGCATTAAATTGAGCTTAATTCATAGAAATTATTTGGTCATGCAGAGCCTTGACCCAGAATCTCAGAATAAGAACAAAACTATACGAAAAAAGCGCTTGTTGCATAATATGATATTGGACCGAGATCTCATGTCTGGGCACGAGATGACCGTCTTTTTTACCAGTGCAGCTTGTTTAAAAACGACGTCCGAATTTGATTTAATATAGAGTTTCGCATTAGTTTCGAAGATATCTCCACTTCGACTCGTTCACTTTTCGTGCTTTTTGACTAAATCAAAGGCTCATCTTCGGTCGATATGACGGTGTTTTCGACTCGTTCACTTTTCTTTCTTTTGACTATCACCTTCGATCGATATGACGGCGGTTTCGACTCGTTCACTTTTCTTTCTTTTGACTAAATCATAAGCTCATCTTCGGTCGATATGACCTTTTTTGATTTGTTCATGGTTCACGGTTCTTGCTTTTGATTCTAGAGCAGCGACTTATCTTCTATTGAAACAGATAGTTACGTGAAGTAAAACCGAAACCCTTATATACTTCGAAGTGAATAGCAAATTCTCAATTCAACATTCTCAATCAGAAATTCGACATCCGCCATCCCAAATCCCAAATTCAAAAATCTTCTTTTTCCACCGTTATGTAAGGCAACAACTTACTAAGCGTCTTCGCGCCAAACCCTTTCACCTTTACCAATTCATC
>CAZNTR010000577.1:0-1082 GCA_964575925.1 uncultured Chitinophagales bacterium | reverse complement strand
ATATCAGAAAATACTTTTAACAAACTACAAGATCGATTAAACGAAGTTAATACAGATATTCAAGAAAGTGGAATAGTATATGATTCAATTAGTAAAGAAAAACTGTTAAAAGGATATAGCTATGGAGAGTATTACGACTGGGATTTATATTATGAAAACATCTATCTGTCTTATTATGGTATTTCAGATTATTGTTTTTCCAATTTGAATGTTTTTCTAAGCCTACAACACGAAAATGGGTTCATTCCGAGAAGTTTTGGGGCAAAAAATTATGGAGCAAAAGAGATGTTCAAGCCATTTATAGCTCAGATAGTTTTACTAGGCTCTCTGCAAAAAGAAGATTTCAGCTGGGCAGAAAATCAGTATCCAAAACTCGAAAAATACATCCATCGATGGATGGAATATGATAAAGACGGCAATGGATTGATGTACTGGGGAGAATTTGAAACAGGAGAAAACGGAGCCTATCACAGCGGAATGGACAATCAGTTTTCAAGAACAATAGGTCGCAGTGAAGGCGTTGACTTAAATTGTTATTTGGTTCGAGAATTGGAGGCTATGGCAGTTATTGCAGCACAATTACAAAAGTCAGATGATGCTAAAAAGTTTAGAAAACAGGCTAAAGTGTTAACAAGTAGGATTAATGAGATTTTATGGGATGAAGCCGCAGGCTTTTATTATGATAGAAATGAAGATACAGGCGAAACCACAAAAGTAAAGTCTATATCAGGATTTGCCCCATTGTGGAGTAAAGTGGCAAGCAAAAAACAAGCAAATATTTTGGTGATGCAGCATCTAACAAACCCCAAAGAATTTTGGACAAAATACCCTGTGCCAACTTATGCGATTAATGAAGCTGATTATTATCAAGGCTCAAAAACTGGTGAATGCAACTGGAGAGGTTCTAGTTGGATACCCACAAACCACATGATGATACACGGTCTTAATTCATACGGATATAATGAGTTAGCAAGGGATATTGCTTATAAATCTTTTGACATGGTTTTGAATAAAAATGAAACGACACGTGAATTTTTCAATGCCGAAACAGGAGAAGGTTATGGCTTAAAACCTTTTTATGG
>CAZNTR010000576.1:0-1096 GCA_964575925.1 uncultured Chitinophagales bacterium | reverse complement strand
TTACTGATGATGCAAACGAAAAAGTTATCAAGAATTATTTTCTCGGATATAATTATAGTTTTATTAATCATAACTATATAAAATCAGAAAAAGCAGAGAGGATAGAAAGCGATTTTAAAATGTATCAATGCGATGCCAGTGAATTGAAAAGTAATTTAAATCAAATAACTTCAGCTGATTTTAACAGTATTACTAATGCTCGCATAAAGAAAAGTTGTGTAATTTTATATTTATTTGATGCAAATGCAATAAATGAGAATGTACTTAGTGTGCAACTAGATGCGCTTATAGAGTTGATAAAAATGGCATCTAAAAGAAATTTAAATAAAATCAAATCAATAACTGCCGTTAGATTATCACCTAATTCCAACTTGGTAATTGATGACTATATATTGACACTCCAAGCAGAAGTTGAAAATAGAATAACAAATAAAGATGAATTTCTCAAAATACATAAAATTCTAAGCAATACATGTTTTATTAACTTATTAGATAAAGGTGAGTCTAGACGATATATATTACAAATAGCATTAAATTACAAAGTGATTCGCAAACAAATCCATGAATCGCAAACACTCATCAAGTTACAAAGTGGGCGCGAATATTTCTATATAGCAATATTGGCAATAAGCACTTTATTATTTATTACTATCACAGTTTCACTTTGGAGTAATTTTGGCACGTTAGGTATTTTAGTTCCTTCATTCTTATTAATATCGAGTATGTATTTAGCAAAAGAAATTCAATATATATTTTTACGATATCACTACGATATTGAGAATTTCGCTTTAAATAGTGCACCTCAAAAAGTTAAAGATTTGTTGGTTGGTTTAAATGTTCTGATTGGTGACAGTGATATTCTTAAGCGGATTGATAATGATATTAATCTTGCAGAAAAAATATTAGGAGAAACACATTGCTGTACCCAAACTTTAAATGCACTTTTTGAGTTATCTAAATCTGGCGTAGGGCAATTTATTGAAAATGCACCTCAGCATATTAGCGTGATTGAAGAAACAATCAAAGAATTGCAGAAAGAAATTATTTTATCAAATAAAGAGCTTAGAAATTCAGCATTGCCGCAACTATTACTAAA
>CAZNTR010000575.1:0-1097 GCA_964575925.1 uncultured Chitinophagales bacterium | reverse complement strand
AATTCAGTTAGCTTTGAAATGACAGGATTTACCTACGAAGCCTTAAAGAATGCGGCTGAAGAGTTAAAACTTCGTTTAGAACAAAATTCAAGAGTTAGAGATGTGGATATCAATAAATCGGGATTTTGGGGGAGAGACGATTTATTTCATTATGTAATGGAATTGGATGAACAAAAAATGATGCAATTTGGGATAAAAAAGGCCTCTATTTTAGCAGAAATCAGATCGGATGTGCAACCAGAAGCATTTTATGGAAGAGTAATTTACGATAGTAAGCCGGTTTATATTCAAGCAGTAAATACAGATGTAAGTGATCGCAAGGACTTGTTTATGAATCAGTTACGACTTATTGATGGAGTTTGGATTCGACTTTCAGAATTAACAAAATTAGAAAAAGAAAAGACTTTGGCAAGAATCGATAGAACGAATCAACAATACAGTCGAACGATTTCTTTTGAGTATTTAGGTTCTTGGGAAATGGGTAAAAAATTTCAGAAAGAAGTGGTTGAAACTGTAGTTTTACCAGTTGGAATTAAGTTAAGTATCCCTGACTTTTGGTCACGATTTAGAGTTAATAAAACCGATGAATCTAAAAATAGATGGTATGTTTTTGCAGGTTCATTGGGAATCATTTTTTTGATTTTAGCAGGCTTATTAAATCATTTCAGAGAAGCTTTATTTACTTTGAGCTTTGTAGCACTTGGGTTTTTAGGTGTTGCTTGGTTAAGTTTGGAATTTGATTTGCAGTTTGGAAGAGGAGCGTATGCTGGAATTTTATTATTAGGCGGAGTAATCGTAAATAACGGACTTTTACTGTATCATGAACAGTTAGGTTTAAAAGAAAAAGGAATTTTTGGATTTCGAAATGCACTTTACGTTTTGCGCTATAAATTACGCTCCGTTTGGCTGACATCCTTAACAACTATTGCCGGATTATTACCCTTATTGATTTGGAGTGACGATATATTTTGGTCAGGAATGGCGTTTGTGGTTTGTGCTGGAATGGGATTTTCGACTGTTATGATTAGTTTGTTTTGGGGAACTTGGGTGAGAGGTGAGAGGTGAGAGGTGAGAGGTGAGAGGTGAGAGGTGAGAGG
>CAZNTR010000574.1:0-1099 GCA_964575925.1 uncultured Chitinophagales bacterium | reverse complement strand
ACATGTACGTAGTCCTACTTTCTACTTCAACTTACCAGTTTTATAATTGGATGCTCTCAAATAAATTAGGGGTTCATATGGAACCTACTCAATATTCAGCCCTATAAGGCATACCAATAGTGCTAATTCGATTATAGATAACAAAATAACATTCTTATTAAACATACTATATTAGTATTAAATCTATAAATAAAACAATTATACATTTATACTTATTAATATGTTTTGCTTAATCATTATTTTTGTTTATTAATTACAATAATTACTACTTAATAACTATAATTTAAAATAAATAAATATAACTTAATAACTTATTAAAATGGATCCTAATAATACAGCTTTAGAATATAACGAACATTTAAATGAAATTAACATGTATATACCACTCATTAACTTAAAGTCTTAAACATTTCCTGGATTTTTTGAAAGACCCTGAGTTTAAAGAAGATTTTCTAAGTTACTCTGAAGAAAATCCTGAAACCGGTAAAATAGAAATTAGAACGGATAAAATAAATGATTTAATAACTACTTTGACTATTAAAATGAAATTTGATATTTGGGAATCGGAAGGGGCATTACAGGATTATGCAGCTGAGAATAATATGAGAGCGTAAGTGTTATTATAATTTATAATATTTGTTGTTGTTTTGTTTTTCTTTTATTGTTTTGGAGTTATATATTTATATTTTCTTTAATAAAACTTATTACTTTCACATTACTTAACAATAATAAGTTATAACCTATCTTAACATAATAATATTTTTTATCTTATTAGTATTCCTTTTTCAGATTTTACCAAAGTACTTGGTGATTGGATGAACAAAGAAAAAGAAAAAATTAAGGAAAAAATCCGTGATGAAAATAACGAAATTGTTGAAGATAGAATTGGTGTTAAAAAAGGTGGAGGAGGAGAATATCGGGGCACAGCAACAAATAATAATAAAACATTTAGCCCAACCAACAGAAATACTGTTAACAACAATTCAAATATTAAAAGAGGAAATAGTAATCAACTAAAAGTTACAAGTCAAGAAAACTTAATCTTCGGTCCTGACGTTGATATCAACCAAATTATAATGAACAGAAGTCAATACATTCT
>CAZNTR010000573.1:0-1101 GCA_964575925.1 uncultured Chitinophagales bacterium | reverse complement strand
GAAAACAATGTGCGAAAAGTAATTATTGAGGAAAATCAGACCAATCCGAAGTATTACGAAAAAATGTCTCTCTTATTAGACGAATTGATTCAAGAGCGAAAACAACAGACCATTGATTACAAAGAGTATTTACTAAAAATTAAAGAACTCGCGCAAAAAGTTGTAGAACCAACAAAAAGTGGCTACACGTATCCACCGGAAATAAATACTAAAGCAAGACAAGCCCTTTATGATAACTTAGACAATGATTTAGGTCTAGTGATGGCAATGGAAGAGACTATTGTGTATAATAAGTTAGATGGGTTTCGTGATGGTGGTATAAAGGAAAAGAAACTTCGCATTGCCATAAATCAACTTATAGAAGACCCGAAAAAAGTTCTTGAAATCATGGAGATTATTAAAGCCCAGAATGAATACTAATGAAGTAGTATTACACATTGCGAATCACGAAATACATGTGTTTCGTAAAGATATAAAGAATATGCACCTATCCGTGAATCCACCACTAGGTTCGCTAAAGCTAGTTGCACCACTAAAAACAGATGACGATGTAATTCGCCTATTTGCGATTAGTAAACTCGGATGGATAAAAAAGCAGGTGAAATCCTTTAAAGAACAATTAAGGGAATCACCAAGAGAATATGAGTCCGGTGAAAGCCATTATTTTCAAGGTCGTCGCTATTTATTGGAAGTAAAAGAGCAAAGTGCTTCTAACGCTATTCAAATTGTTGGCACAAAAAAGCTAGTGCTAAAGGTGAAAAATGGAGTTTCAAGAGAAGAAAAAGCCAAACTCTTAAAAGAATGGTATAGAAAACAACTGAAAAAAGAATTGCCATCATTAATTGAAAAATGGCAAGAGATAATCGGCGTTCAAGCAAATGATTGGGGCGTAAAACAAATGAAAACGAAATGGGGTTCATGCAATATCGAAGAAAAACGAATATGGCTAAATCTAGAACTCGCCAAAAAACCACCCATCTGCTTAGAGTACATCTTAGTACACGAACTCGTTCATCTACATGAAAGAAATCATAATAATCGCTTTGTAGCCTTATTGGACAAATTCATGCCCAAATGGAGAATTCATCGCGATTTATTGAA
>CAZNTR010000572.1:0-1102 GCA_964575925.1 uncultured Chitinophagales bacterium | reverse complement strand
AACATTATATCAATTCTATAATAATATTGACATTGATAATATGTCTGTATGATTGAAGGTGTAAGTATTTATTTAAGGACGGTTAGGGAGGGTGATTTAACTGATCTTTATGCATTTCTTAGTTCTATCCGTCATAAGGGGGAATTCCTTCCAAGTGATTTGGTTTCAGAGCACCTTTTTCGATTAAGTTTTTATGAGACTGGTTTTTGGTCTGACGAAAAAGGAACTGTATTAGTTGTTAAGGGAAATCGGGTTATTGGAGCTCTTTGGTTTGATCAACAAGCTCTTTTTGACTGTCTTGATTTGCATTTTTATATTTTTAGAGAAGAAGATAGAAATAAAGGATATATGAATGAGGCTCTCCCTCTTTTTTGTGCCTATCTGTTTTCTACAAAAAAAATCGTGAGGTTGCAAATTTCAGTGCCTGACTATAGTAAGGCGGCTTTAAGGGTGACTCAAAAATGTGGTTTTTCTTTTGAAGGAATTGCAAGGTCTGCCTTTTTTCATAAGGGTACCTATCTTGATCTTTGTATTTACTCACTTCTGCGCTCTGAGTGCAAAGAAATTGAAAAAATTTACTAATACAGATACCTTATTGCGTCATGGAAATTTTATATATAGATCGGAAGAGTGGAAAAAAATGTCTAGAAAAAGTATATGGGCAAAAGGCCCTTTCTCTTCTCTATGGGGATAGTTTTTTAAGTAAGTGTCTATCGCCTATTTTAGTGCAGTTTATTTCTAAGTTTCCTCTTATTTCTATTCTGTATGGTTTTTTTCAAAAGACAAAATCGAGCGCAAAAAAGGTGGCTCCTTTTATTAAGGAGTATGAGATTGACTCAAGTGAATTTGTAGAAAAAAAATTCTCTTCTTTTAACGATTTTTTTATTCGGAAATTAAAGGGAGAAACAAGACCGATTGATTGTGATCCTGAAACATTTGTTATGCCAGCTGATGGAAGGTATTTGGTCTATCCGAAATTTAACGACTTTGTAGTGAAGGGAAAAGAGTTTTCCATTCGTCAATTTTTGGATAGCTCTGAGCTTGCCAGTCGATATGCAGATGGCTCAATGGCAATTATTCGGCTCTGTCCAATTGATTATCA
>CAZNTR010000571.1:0-1102 GCA_964575925.1 uncultured Chitinophagales bacterium | reverse complement strand
AAATCGACCTTTTATTTCTTGAAAGAACGAATATCTCAGCACTCTTGCTAATTCTTGAAAATTACCAGATTCATTAATGGTTCCATCTTTTACAAAAAAAGGAAAGTTATATTTTTCAGCCCAACACTTAACAAATTGCTCATCTTTATCTGATTCAATTCCTCTTTTGTGATAATTCACATGTACTACAATCAAGTTCTTTTTTAACTCTGCTAGCACATGTAATAGAGCTATGCTGTCTGCGCCGCCACTAACTCCAATAATCCATGTTTCATTATTAGTGAACTCAACTTCTTGCAGTTTTAGATAACTGGTAACTTTTTGTTTAAATGCGTTCCACGCGGAGTTGCTCATGCTCAAACCATTTATGTTCACCATTTTCATCTAAAATACCTAGACGACCATTCAAATCCACTCCTAAAAACCAAACTTTCGAATGTAACATCTTGCCATCAACTTTTCGCAGATTAACATAGGTTTCAAAACCAATTAGTTTTGAATGAATTGCAGATAAAATCGCCGGATCTTCATCTTCCCACAACTCATACCAAATAGCAAATGTATTTAAAATTGAAGCTAGAAGAGATTCTCGCTCACTTTTTGCTTTCAATTCGTTCACCAAAGAAGTGGCAGACTCTTTAAGTTCACCCTGAAATTCTAATTGATTTACATTAATCCCAAATCCAATAATCACTTTTTCAACCCTATTAGCCGCATATTGTGTTTCTACAAGAATTCCTGCCACTTTTTTCCCATTAATTATAACATCATTGGGCCATTTAATCTCTGTTTGAATAGTGGAATCAAGTTTTGAAATGGCTTCAACAATTGAAACAGCAGTTAACAAACCTAACAATTGTAATCCCTTATGCTTTTGTGGCTTTAATGCAATTGAACATAAAATATTTTCCCCCGAATTGGCTGCCCATTTTTTTTGTAACTGACCTCTTCCCCCCAATTGCTCATCTGTGATAAGTACTAAAGGTTTTTCTAATAGTTGAGCCGGATAAAGCTTCAAATCTGAATTTGTTGATTCTGTTTTAGCTGTAAATTTTACTTGCCAGTCTGCGCAAGTGCCCTTTAAAAAACTCTTAAATCGCTT
>CAZNTR010000570.1:0-1113 GCA_964575925.1 uncultured Chitinophagales bacterium | reverse complement strand
CGCTTAATCTTATGTGATGCGCTCACTTTCGTTCAGAAACAGTATAAACCTAAATGCATTATTGATGTCGCAACATTAACGGGGGCAATACTTGTCTCACTGGGTAAATTGTTAACCGGTGCGTTTACTAATAATGATTCATTGATCAGCCAATTGAAAGCTGCCGCTGAAAACAGCAATGATAAAATTTGGCAAATGCCCATGTTGGATATCTACCAATCCGCTTTAAAAAGCAATTTTGCTGATATGGCAAATATCGGCGATCGCTATGCAGGAAGCATCACTGCAGCATGTTTTTTAGCACGCTTCATTGAAAATGACACGCCATGGATACATCTAGATATTGCTGGAACAGCCTGGAATTCGGGCGATGCAAAAGGCGCTACGGGTCGGCCTGTGCCGTTATTATTGGAATTTTTAAAGAACTATTCCAATTAAAATGATAAAATTTGATTTTTATTTAAGCGAATCTACACAAGCGATGAGTCACCTACACATCGCTTGCCGACTGCTGAATAAAGCTTACCTCAAGCAACACAGGGTCTACGTGCTTTGTTCTGATAAAGTAAATGCTGAACACCTGGATGAATTGCTGTGGACTTTTCAAGATGATAGTTTTATTCCCCATCATCTCGCGGGTGAAAGTGATACAATGAATGCCGCAATCCAAATTGGCTGGCAACCTCCTTCAGGTGGTCAATACGACTTGTTAATGTTAGTTGACACACCCCTTCCTGAATCATTTCAAACATTCAAACGAATATTAGTCGTCGTCAGTCACGACGAGGAATTTCGTGAGCAAGCACGGATCCTATACCGAGATTTACGCCAACAGGGTTTTGAAATTGATTTGCATAAGCTACAATAGCTTCAATCTTAAATTTTATAGCGAATATAATGGATAAACAATTTAATCCTCATACAATTGAACAGAAATGGTATCAACATTGGGAAAAAAATAATTTATTTGCACCTTCTGGCCAAGGTGATGCCTACTGTATCATGCTACCACCGCCCAACGTTACGGGTAGCTTACATATGGGTCATGGTTTTCAACAAACACTGATGGATATTCTGATTCGTTATCATCGTATGAGTGGCAACAATACCCTC
>CAZNTR010000569.1:0-1113 GCA_964575925.1 uncultured Chitinophagales bacterium | reverse complement strand
ATAATTTCAGCGGAAGAGTTTGCTGAGATTACGATTAACAAATTGCGAAAAAAACCTCGACGAATCATTGTTCCTTTTCGTTGGTTTTGGGCTGTTTTACTACTTAAACTATTGCCCGATTGGGTGATTCAGAAGTATTCTTAGAACTTTTTATGGGTTTAAAAGCTAGACTTGTTATTTCATTTTTAACGGTAAAAGTGACAACTAGCAATTTACTTTTTAACGTTTTAATTGATTACGTTAATCGCTGAGTACTTCTTTGTTATTCATCTTTTCAAGGAAAATAAGTTTGTTGATTCTGTTTTTGAATCAACATAATTCCAAGCATGTAAGATGAAATCCCCCCTGCCCCCTTTAAATTTCTTGCATTTTCATACTCTAAGTACTTGGTAAAAGGGGGAGTTTTTTTGAGTTTTTGAGTGCTTTATTTATTCATTTTTCATAAGCCCGAGACCCTGTTTCTAAGCACGGGATGATTTATATTCGGTAAAACCTTATCCTGAAGTTTCTTAATCGATTCAAATGAAATCTAATCTCCAAGAAACTCTGCGATATCCAAAAAACCGTTATCTCTTGCTAAATCGACTGGATATTTGCCGTCTATGTCTTTTGCTTTTTTTGATGCTCCTAATTCTACAAGTTTAATTACAGCTTCTTTTTTCCCATTTAGTGCCGCATAATGAAGCGCTGTTTGTCCGTAAACCGTTGGCAAGTCTAATTCAGCACCGGCATCAAATAAAGCTTGAATAATTTTTGTATTTCCTGAATATGCAGCTTCGATTAGCGCATGACCACCATCTTTACTTTGAAGTGAAATATCGGCCTTTTTTGAAATCAACCAAAATGCGACATCATCTCCTGCTTTAATCGCATAATTAATAACAGGATAGCCAAACTGACTATCTCTATCATTTATGTCTGCGCCTTTCTCTACAATGAGTTTCAGAATAGGTAAACTTCCAGATCGAGCTGCCAAAATTATTGCTGATTTTCCAGTATTATCTCGTTTAAAAATACTAGCACCTTCTTTTACTAAGAAAGAAGTCATTTCAAAATTCTTCTTATTTATGGCGCGCATTAAAGCAGTTTGTGAGTAATTATCGGTTGCATCAA
>CAZNTR010000568.1:0-1116 GCA_964575925.1 uncultured Chitinophagales bacterium | reverse complement strand
TGACTGTTGTTCGAAATGAGTTTGAACGTGGGGAAAATTCGCCTTTTTCTGCTTTGAATAAAGCAATGACTCAGGCTGCAATTGTTGCACACCCTTATCACCACAGTACAATTGGCTGGCGTTCTGATATTGAAAACGTAACTATTGAAAAATTACGCGAATTCTATGAAACCTATTATTGGCCAGATAATGCAACGTTAACGCTTATCGGTGATTTCAAAAAAGCAGATGCTTTTGAATATATTGAAAAACACTTTGGTGGAATTACAAAATCTCCAAATCCTATTCCTCAAGTATATACTGAAGAACCAGATCAAGAAGGTGAACGTCGTGTTATTGTGCGTCGTTCAGGTCAATTAGGAGTTGTTGGTATGGCTTTCCGCGCCCCAGAAGGCAAACATGACGATGCTTATGCTTTAAATATTTTGAGTGATATTTTATCAAGCGGGAAATCATCTCGTTTGTATAAAAAATTGGTAGATAATGGTTTAACCACAAGTGCGAGTGCTTCATATTATTTAATGCGTGATCCTTATTTATTCAGTTTATATGGTTTTTTAACACCTGGAACTAAACATGAAGATGTAGAAGCAAAATTCTGGGAAGAACTTGAAAACATAAAAGAAAATGGTGTAACTGAAGAAGAAGTTCAGCGTGCTATTACACAAAATCTTGCTTCTGAGACATTCAGACGAGACGGTGCTTTTTCTATTGCATCATCTATTAATGAATGGATTGCTATGGGTGATTGGACATACTATGTAACATTTGCAGAAAACTTGAAAAAAGTTACTCCTGAAGATGTTAAACGAGTTGCTGAAAAATATTTGAATGAAGATCAATTAACAATCGGTTATTTCATTCCAAAACAAGCAAAAGGTGGACAAAAATCTTCCATGAAACCAGGATTAATGGATGAAGAAAACGCTATGGAGGAAAAACCAGGTTTGTCTTATTACAGAAATCCAGAACTGTTCGAATTTGAAGGAACAGATTCTGAAAATCTTGGAGCTGCTGCTGCAAAAACTTCAATTTCAAAATCCATCAAAATGAAAAAAATCAATGGAATTGAAGTTTACATGAAAGAAATGGCTGTTGAAAATGTAGTAACAATTC
>CAZNTR010000567.1:0-1119 GCA_964575925.1 uncultured Chitinophagales bacterium | reverse complement strand
TACAATAACAAAACCTCTTTTTGTTTTTACAGACACACTTTTTGGATAACTATCCAAAAAAGATGCAAGCGGGGAGAGAAGCCAAACCTAAAGAATCACCCGCCATTGCTTATAGCGCATGTTAGCGGTTGTTGATTATTAATATTCTAAAACGTAATAATAACTTTTATCCCAATAGTCTACATCTCCTTTTAAATTTTTTTCTTTAACACTATTATCACAATAATTATCAACTATTTTAATAGCGTCTTATGTGGATCTAATTATTGGTTTAATTTTAATTTTGTTTTTATCCAAAAGGCTCATAAATTCCCCTTTAAAATTGTATGATTCATTAATAGATTGCGTCTTTTTTATATTAAAAACGCCTTCACAACCATAGGTTTTATCCAATTTTTCCGAAAAACCAGTGAAAAAATAATCATAATCTGCATTATCGTTAACATATGAATATTTGCAATCATAATCAGAATTATTTGAAATTGATATACCAATTGATACATTCCTATAATAATCAAATATACTGTATTTAGTGTATTTATTAAATTTAATATATAGAAAAATCTTTGTATTATCACCTTAATATTTTTTTGCATAATATTCATATCCATTTGATCTGTTCCACGCAATTTTTTTATTTTTAACAAAATTAACATCCATGTCAGTTTCTCTAACTATTAAATCAGGGAAAGTCTGATGAAGTCCACTATTCATTAATTCATTACGTTCTTTTCTAGTGAGGTATCCTGAAACATTAACAATTAAACTGTCATTAGGATTCACTAAAAATTTTATTTCTTGTTCAATATTCTTTCCCAAACCAGTTTCATAATACAATGTGCAAAAAGCCATTACATTATTTTTATTGACCTTCAATTCCATTATTACAATGTTGTCAATTTTTGGATACTCTTTAAAGTACACAATATCAGGAAAAAGTTTTTTCATGGTAATTTCATCCTGTTCTTTTACAGCTTGTGCGTATGAATTGATAATCAATGATGTTGTTTCTTTTTTTGCCTTATCACAACTCATAAAAGTCAGAGTAAGTAAAATAATACTAAATAGTCGTTCCTTACCAAGCCACTTTTTGAGTCAACAATAGGAATTGAGAGAGCC
>CAZNTR010000566.1:0-1122 GCA_964575925.1 uncultured Chitinophagales bacterium | reverse complement strand
TAATTGGAGGTGGGAAAAGACCAGAATCTGTAATGAAACAAATTGTTGCTTTGCAAAAAGATGGGCCTTTTTTAATCGTGCCTATGGCCTCAGGAATTGCAGACACTGTTGGATGGGAACATCGTGATATGTTTAAAGAACTTGGAGCAAAGAATGTTGAAATTATGATGCTTCAAAAAGGTGATTCAACGAACTCCGAGATTGTTAAGAAGTTTGAAAGCGCTGGTGGGATTTGGTTCAGCGGTGGAGATCAAAATCGATTAATGCAATTTATCGGAAATACTGCGATTAAATCAGCGATTCATAAAGCGTATGAAAATGGTGCTTTAATTACAGGAACTTCAGCCGGAACGGCTATTCAAAGTGAATGGATGATTACTGGAGATGAACGATTCCCTATAAACGAAAGAGTGTATTTTGGGCAAATTCGAACACAAAATACGATTTTGGAACCAGGTTTAGGTTTATTAAAAGGAATCATTATAGATCAACACTTTATCAGAAGAAGTCGATCAAATCGATTAATAACAGCTTTGTTAGATGAACCCGTTTCAAGTGTTGCTGGCATTGATGAATCAACTGCCTTATGGTTTAAACCAAACGGAAATGTAGAAGTAATCGGAAAAGGACAGGTTTTGATTTGGGAAAAAACAGAGCTTTCTGATGTTGTAAAGAAGGATTCATTGTTAGGTGCAAAAAACATCATAATGCATTTACTTCCAAGCGGTTCCAAGTTTGAATGGAAAAATAAAACCATAAAAAACATAGAACTAAGCAAAAACTAAACCCAAACCAAAACCAAAACTCCCAAACTCCCCCTTTCACCACAGTCTTAAAATGCAAAAAAAGACGCAAGAACTTTAAAGGGGGCAGGGGGGATTTCACGAAGAAACCAAAACGAGCTAAGAAAGAATTTCCCAACCTAAACCCAAATTCAAACAAATCCCAAAAAACCAAAAACTCCCCCTTTCACCACAGTCTAAAAATGCTAAAAAAGACGCAAGAACTTTAAAAGGGGCAGGGGGGATTTTCAATAAAAACCAAATTGAAGCTCAAAAAAGAAAATGAAAATCAGCACAAACCCACCATTAACATGAAAGAAAAAAAATCATTTAAAGCACC
>CAZNTR010000565.1:0-1126 GCA_964575925.1 uncultured Chitinophagales bacterium | reverse complement strand
GTTACCGCGCCGATCATTTAATTGAAATGCACATTGCCAAATTAGAAGAAAAAGGCGATTCAGAAAAAGCAGCTTCTATTCAACATGCCTTAGATACAGCCGGAACTCGCGGAACTATGGCGAAAGATTTGTATCAAATTATAATGGATGAGCAGATTAAATCGCCCGCTTCAGGTTCGTTTGATTGGACAGAAGTGCGTCAGTTTAATTTGATGTTCAAAACACAGTTTGGCGCAGTGGCTTCGAACGAGGAAGACAGTAGTGTGTATTTGAGACCGGAAACTGCTCAAGGGATTTTTGTGAACTTCGTGAATGTACAACAAACGTCAAGACAAAGCATTCCTTTTGGAATTGCTCAAATCGGAAAAGCATTTAGAAACGAAATCGTTGCTCGACAGTTTGTGTTCCGTATGCGTGAATTTGAACAAATGGAAATGCAATATTTCGTTAAACCGGGAACAGATATGGCCGCTTATGATCAGTGGAAAGCAGAACGAATTGCATTTCATGAGTCAAACGGAATTCGTAGCAAGAACTTGCGTTTCATGGATCATCCACACGATAAATTAGCGCATTATGCCAAAGCTGCAGTAGATATTCAGTATAAATTCCCAATCGGATGGCAGGAAATTGAAGGAATTCATAACCGCACCGATTTTGATTTATCGCAACATGCTCAGTTTTCAGGAAAAAAATTAGAATATTTTGATCCTCAAGCTAACGAGCGTTATATTCCTTATGTAGTTGAAACTTCAGTTGGTTTAGACAGAAGTTGTTTGATGGTATTATGCGATGCGTATCGTGAAGAAGAATTAGAAGGTGAAACTAGAGTTGTTCTCAAAATGCATCCTAAATTAGCTCCCGTTACGGTTGGCGTTTTACCACTCATCAAAAAAGATGAATTAATGAGCGTTGGAAACAAAATCCGCGCAGATTTAAGCGAATCATTCAAAGTTCAGTTCGACGAAAAAGGTTCCGTAGGAAAACGTTATCGTCGTTTCGACGAAGGTGGAACTCCTTATTGCGTAACCGTTGACTTTGATGGTTTAGCCGATAATACCGTAACAGTTCGTGATCGTGATACGATGTTACAAGAACGAGTTGGCGTTGATCATTTAGAAAGCTA
>CAZNTR010000564.1:0-1128 GCA_964575925.1 uncultured Chitinophagales bacterium | reverse complement strand
GTATCATCAAATATAATTTTCATTCAAATAGGTACAAAGAATCCTACCATTCAAGAATTTACCCGTTTTACACTTCAGTCTTTTTGCTTAGACAGTTTGAGCTCACGAAACGCTAGCATCCCAGTTTACGAAATGCTTGTCTTCGAGCGTTTTTTGAACAAATTTAATGCTTCAGTATCTATCCTGCAAAGTGAGAATGGCAATCATAACTTTGAACTTTCATTTCCAAAAATTGAACATTCAATTAGCAATACCCCCTTATTTAATCATGATAATTTACTTATTCATGATCATTTCATTGACAACAGCTACAATTTACAACAAAACAAAGACCTACCTAAATTTTATTCTGTGAATGATACGCTTGTCAATGATTATTCATCATTAAATGCAATTGATTATCACCCACTTAAAAATAAAATTGATGCTTACATTGGTAAACATATCGGACAACCGTTTAACATTCAGGATATTGCAAATAACCTGCATATCAGCCAGCCAACTTTGTTTAGAAAATGGAAAGAAATTAGCGAAATCAGTCTCAATAATTACATAATAAAAGTCAGATTAGATAAAGTGATTGATTTGGTAATAACAAAGCAACTCACACTCACACAAGCTGCACATTTATGCGCCTTCCCTAATAGCGCATACTTTTCACGTTTATTTAAAAAATTTTATACAATACCTCCAAGAGAATACATAAAGAAATTAAAATAGCTTAGCGTTTTCATTTATTTCATAACAAAAAAAGCCGCCCAGATTACTCCGAACGGCTTTTTTTCAATCTGAATTAAGCAAGCTAATTTCTTATTTAATTAAAATCATGCTTTTGCTGCTAATATTTGCATTTCCATTAGCATCTTTAGCCATTACACGATAAATGTATGTACCTGATGACAATTTGCTTGCATCGAAAGTAACAGAATGGAAACCTGCGCTATAGTTTTGACCGTTAGCCAGAACTGCAACACGTTGACCAATAATGTTAAAGATTTCAACACTTACTTTTTGTGCACTTGGTACAGCAAATTTAATTTGTGTACTTGGGTTGAATGGGTTTGGATAGTTTTGGAATACTTCAAACGCTGTTGGTAAGGTTTCAGCTTCTACTGAAGTTACTTCTAC
>CAZNTR010000563.1:0-1134 GCA_964575925.1 uncultured Chitinophagales bacterium | reverse complement strand
TTTAATCTATCTCATGAATCCGTTAATTTGTTCTTCAAGTCCGAAAGTTGAGATTCTATTGAAAATTGGAAAGATGATCGTTTTTTAAACATTTTTTCACATTAATTCATTTCCTAAACTCATGTTTTAAAAGCTCTAAGACTTCACCAATATTTTTGTATGGTTGAAAATCATGTTCATCCAGCCATGTATGATCATTTTTTTCGTGAAATCTTGAGTGGATATAAAAAGCACGCATCCCTAAAGCGATACCAGGTTTCAAATCTGATGGTTTATCGCCCATAACAATACATCTTGAGGCGTTTAAGTTATATTTTTCAATCATTTCTTGATAATAGCGCAATCCTGGTTTTCGATATTCAAGTAAACTTAAATCGAGGCCTTCATGAAAACTAGGGTGCCAATGCGCCACGCACCATTCATCAACATGGGCAGAATGTATTTTTAGTTCTTCGTTAACCCATTCATGTAATTCGTTCACTTTTTCAAGTGAAAACAAGCCTCGTGAAACACCAGATTGATTCGTAACCACTATGACTTTCCAATTATGTTCATTTGCCCAACGAATCGTTTCAACCGCTCCTTTACACCAAGTCCATTGCTCTTTAGTATGTACAAAATCGTAATCTTCGTTTAAGGTTCCGTCTCGATCAAGAAATAAAGCTTTTCCCATTTTGTGAATTTGGTTTGTTTTGGCTAAAAGGTACGCTTTTTTGCTTTTTGTAGGTTAGTTTTAGTAGCAGGAATTGAATATTCTGTCATTTTTTGAAAGTGGTTCAAGTTTGTGATAAATTGAAAATCGATTTTTTTAATAGTGATTAAAGTTGATCTAATTTGTAACCAATTTGATGGAAAGCACAAAACTCATTTCTAGCGCAAGTGTCCACTCGTGACTATTTTTTCTGAGTTTACCACTCTCTAAATCTCTCTCCGATTCTACCTTCTTGCTTATAAAATTAAAGAATTCCGGAGAGAGACTTTAAATGGTAATTCTGCATCTTCATTTGCCTTATTTTAACGCATGTTTTTAATCAAAAGAGACGAGCAAATACATGAACTCATGGATGATCCAAATGCCAATAGGGAATTATTGAGTAATACCTATAAATCATTTAGGCGTATTAATCATTTGTT
>CAZNTR010000562.1:0-1136 GCA_964575925.1 uncultured Chitinophagales bacterium | reverse complement strand
CTAGCTGGTTTAGGTGTGTTAAATCTTAATATAACAGCTACTGTTGTTGCAGATGCAACGGATGGTTTAGTTGTTGTTCATGAATCTTCAAATCCTTGGTCAGGTATCTATTTAGATGCTCGTATCCAAGCTGTTAAAGATTTAGTTCGTGGTGATGTGGTAAATATTACTGCAGCAGAGGTTATTGAAGACTATGATGGAACTGGTGTTACCTACTTATCTAAAGTTGAATTAAAAAAAACTGGTGAAGATTCAGAATATGCTAATTTAATTCCTTCTGTAACAACAGACGAAATTCGCGCAACTCCTGAAGCTTATGAAGGTATGGTTTTAACCTTTACAGGTGTTGAAGTATTCAATTTACAAGCTGATGGAACTAATGATTACGGCGAGTTTGAAATTGCAACTTCTGCTTCTGAAACAAAAACAGGATTACGTATTGATGGATCTTACCCAAGTTCTTCATCTTCATTCGGTTCTGGTACACGTAATTTTAGTGATGCTTACAATGAAAATGCAAAATTAGGTGCGACATTTGAATCAGTTACAGGTATGTTATACTACAGGTTTGGCAATCCAAAATTATTGATTCGTAAATTAGAAGATTTGGTAGCTGATGACTGGACTTATCCAGTTCGTACTTTTGCTTTGTTAGCTCCAGCAGATGAAGCATCCGTTGACTTAGCTACTCTAACAGAAAATCTTGATATTGATTGGGCTCCAACTTTTGATCAAGATGGAAACGACGTTTTCTATTTCTTTAGCTTATTTGCTGAGGTAGAAGGTGAAGTTGAAGGTGAAACTGATTTAGAATTAATCGAGTTTATTGCTTCAAATGAAGATGGAACAACACCAAAACTTACGTTAACACCTGCAGTTCTTGACTCTATGTTAGCTGCAAACGGAGTAGCATTAGAAAGTAGTGTTACACTGTATTGGTCTGTAGCTGCTTATGATAATTCAGCTGAAACAGAAGAAGATATTTTTGATAATCTTGTTTTTGCTTCAACTTATGCTGGTATTGAATTTACTGAAGTTCTCCGTTCTGTAACCTTTAAACGTGGTGCAACTGCAGTTTCTAATGAGTCTGGATTTAAAGCTTTTGATTTTGCTTTAAACCAAAACTATCCAAACCC
>CAZNTR010000561.1:0-1138 GCA_964575925.1 uncultured Chitinophagales bacterium | reverse complement strand
ATTAAATTTACTCTCGTATGTTCGATGAGAGTAAATATTACCTTTGAAAATGCCCAATTTTAAAAAAGAAATTCCATTCAATGATTTGCCTTTGCTTCCTCCAAAAGTGGAAATTGAGACAAAAAAAGTGCTGCTAAAAACAATTTCAGCGAGTAGGGCATTGGCTCAATTAAATGGAGCTATGGTTAATCTTCCCAATCCAAGATTATTTCTAGACACAATTCATTTACAAGAGGCAAAAGCGAGTTCTGAAATTGAGAATATCATAACAACAAATGATGATTTATATAAATCTATTGTCGCAGAAAAAAAGTTTAATAATCAAGCAACAAAAGAGGTTCTAAGTTATAAAGAAGCTCTTTGGTTAGGATTGGAAAGGCTAGAATCTAGACCATTCATTACAACAAACTTGTGCATTGAAATCGTGCAATGCATAAAACAAAATATGGCTGGAATTCGAGTTTTTGAAGGGACTGCATTAGCCAATTCAAAAGGAGAAATTATTTACACACCACCATCTGGAGAGCAAATAATTCGTGAGAAGTTAGCCAATCTTGAACAATTCATAAATCAAGATACTTCATTAGACCCCCTAATTAAAATGGCATTGATGCATTATCAGTTTGAAGCTATTCACCCATTTGCAGATGGCAACGGTAGAACAGGAAGAATTTTATTGCTCCTCTATTTAAAAATGGAAGGTTTGTTAGCAATTCCCGCCATTTATTTAAGTGAATATATTATCAATAATAAAACCGATTATTATCTGAAACTTAGGAATGTGACAGAAAATGAAGATTGGGAAGACTATATTCTTTATATGCTAGATATGATTGAATTAACATCAAAGAATGGATTAATCCGATTAGAAAAAGTGATGGCTCTTATGGAAAGAATGGCAGAAGAAATTAAAACTGAACTCCCGAAAGTCTATTCAAAAGACTTAATTGAGCTGCTATTTAAACTTCCGTATACAAAAAGACAATTTCTAATTGATAGTGGTTTAGGAACATTAAAAACAGTGGGGAATTATTTAATTGCTTTGGAAGAAAAAGGATTTATACGTTCGGTCAAAGTAGGAAAAGAAAAATTATATCTAAATCACCAATTGATGGAGATTTTAGAAAACGATTGATTT
>CAZNTR010000560.1:0-1141 GCA_964575925.1 uncultured Chitinophagales bacterium | reverse complement strand
TTAATTCCACTACTTACAGTGAATGCCTCCATACAAACCTCAATTTCAATAAGGGAGTTTTTTTGAGTAAAAGCTTGCATGGACTCTTTAATTTTTTCGGAATACGTGTACAAATGAATATTTCCATGTTTACAAATAGTACCCACAAATTCATGTTTATCCGTTGAAAACCAGCAATAGGGCAATGAAGCGTTGCACCGTATAATCCAAAATAAATGTGAAACGAATTCGGCTAATTCTTCACCTTTAAATGCAAATCCTCCAACAAAATCATCAGTAACACCCATTTTCTTCAAATACTTAAGCGCTTGTTTTACATGTTCATACGAGTTTTTTTGACTTAACCACGGCACACTGTAATCAAGAAGAAAAATTAATGCTGAGTCTAATTCGGTGCTTAATTTTTCGAGCATTTTTCCAAGTTCTTTCGCATATAAAAAGATGTCAGCTGTAGCTAAATTGTATTTCAGTTCGGCTGAATCAGTAAGTTGTTTTATTTCAATATCATCTTTTAAATCTAAAAATCCTTTTAGTTCAAGTGCATTCAATTCATCAATTTCTTCTTGACTAAAAAATCTTTCTTTTTGTAAATCCCAATCGTAATAAACTCCAGCTTTTGTGAAATAAGGATCTTCTCTTGGGTCAAATCGAGTTTGCCAAGATCCAACAAATGAAGCAAAAACTTCATTTTTTAAAGCTTCTTTTCTAGATATTAGATGTTTCATTTGTTAAGATTTGAATTGGATAAAACTTTAGAGAGATTTTAAGATTTCAGTTTCGCGACAAACTAAAATTGAGCACACTCCAGATAGTCTATTTTGTTGGTTTTCACTTATAAAAATAATGTTAAATCGCAGATTATTTTGCAGAAAACTACTTTTTGTAGTAGGTTATAATTGCTTATCAAAGAGACTCTGTATACAATTTAAAATTATTCAAAATGGCTTGCCAACCGTTTTTTTGAAGTTCGATTGAGTTTTCAGTCTCAGCATCAAAGATGATTACTACTTCGGTTTTGTTTTCAAGTTCTGTGAATCTTACGTTAATTTCTCGTTCATCTGAAAGTATATTAGTAAAAGATTCGCCTTCACTGACTTTGGTATAAATGGCTTCAAAATCAAAGCCAAAACTTCCGTCTTTT
>CAZNTR010000559.1:0-1147 GCA_964575925.1 uncultured Chitinophagales bacterium | reverse complement strand
GTAAAATGAAAACGAACCTAAGCAAGCGAAAAAAATCGCAGTTAAGTCTTCCTTCGACAAGAATTACTCGCATTCACAAATCTCAAATCGGTGGGAGCCAAGTAAAGTCTCCCTTCGGCAAAATACAATTCAATAACACAAGACTCGAATCGGAGGGAGATTTAGAGGGTGGTCAACTGAATATAATCGTTGCTTCGAAAGTAGCAAACTTCTGCTTCAATCATGGCAAATCGTACCCCCAACGAATTTGGCATACGCCAAAAAAAAACAAACCGGATACCGGCGGCTACCGATATCCGGCCATTAACACATAACAATACAAATAGCATTATTATGGTCCGTAACCAAAAAATACAGAATATGAAGCTAACCTATGCACTAGTAGCAGGTTTGTTATTCATTTCTAATTGTTCCGAAAAAGCTGGAACGCCATTTACGAACAGTGCAGGAAAAGAACCTGTACTAATTGTAGAATACCAGGAAGTGATGTACCGCTCGAGTACACAATGGCCTGAAGATTTCAAAGCAAGTCCAGACCCCAAAAAAGGAATTCCTTCTGTTCAAAACACTGAAAATGTGTGGTTTATGGAAGATTATTCCCATATCCAAGAAACACAAATAATAGATGAAGACGGTTATTTATCGTACGAAAAAATCTATTTAAATGGAGATGGCGAAATGGGAATGCCAGTTGAAATGATGGAAGAAGCCAAACCTCAAATGCCTTTTTCCGACCGCTGGGCAAATCCATTGGTTAAAACTACCTTTAAAGATGGTAAGCTGACTAATTGGGCAAAAGACGGTTCTGTAATTAACAGTTACGATATGCCAAAAGAAGACTTTAAGGTAAATCCTGATTCTTTGGCTCCAGTTGATACCGCCGATGTTTCCGGCAGTTTTAATCGCTTAAGTGCCAGTTTAGCAGGCGGTGAAATCGGATTAAAAACATTAGCTCCAAATTTGGCACAACTAGATTTTGAAATTGAAGGCAATGAAAGAGTGCAGCAGGTTGTAAACTTGAAATACAATCAAGTAACCTACTCACGTAGTTTTAATGAAGCAGGAAAACCAGTAGAAGAATCCTTCTTTAAATATGAAATTGCAAATGGGTATCCTGTTATGAGTGTGGAAGATACACGCGAATTTG
>CAZNTR010000558.1:0-1147 GCA_964575925.1 uncultured Chitinophagales bacterium | reverse complement strand
GAAGGAAGACTTAACTGCGATTTTTTTCGCTTGCTTAGGTTCGTTTTCATTTTACCAAAACTCCTTTGCTTAGTAAAACTTCTGTGCGTTGGGCATCATCGGTTAATTCTAAGCGGAAAAAATAGAGTCCACTTGCTAATCCAGATAATGAAATTGGTAATTGGTGTATTCCGGCTTCCATTGTTGGATAGGAATCTTGTTTCACTTGTCTGCCTAAAACATCATAAACATTAAGCTTAATTGTATTCGCTTTAGCAAGTAAGCTTAACTCTATGGCTGTGTTTGGGTTAAATGGATTTGGAAATACTTTATTAAGCACAAAACTGCTTGATTTTGGGAAAATCCAATCTTGTTTTGTTACATACGAATTGGAACCATTGCGATAAGTCATTATGGCTTCATAATGTCCTTCTTCAACAAGTTCAAACGGTTCTAATTTATGTTCATCTTCTTCCATAAACGAGAGTGCTTGAATAGAACCGTCCGGTTTTTTTAAAACAAATTGAGTAATATCCATTGCATACAAAAAAGGAGAGTCTAAGCTAAGTTGGATGAATTTTCCATTCCGGGCTGCGATTAGTTGAACAGGAATTTCAGGAATTTGGGCTTCCTGTTTGAGAGCTATTAAAGGAATTACACGTTCATCTAAAGGGAAGCCTAAAAAGCTTAAGGTATGTAAACTGGTATTTTTGAAAACTTCTGAGTTCCAGTTCTCATCTGTAATCCATGCACTTGTTATTCCATCTCCTTGCATACCAATATTTAAGGTGTTTTTATCGCTTGAAGAAAACACTTCTATAAATAGTTCCGAAACGCCGTGTAAAGCGGGTTCATACGTTTTGGAAAATGGAATCTATTCCATTGCCGCGTTGCCAAATTCTCTTCTGCTTACTCTGTTTTCCCACTGCTCTATGGGTTCAGCTTGAATAATGCCGTTTTTAACAGGAAAAACACGGATTGTATAATCTCTTGGCACTTCTAGTCCAACTGAACTATTCTGAAATTCATTTTCAAAAAGACCAGAAAATCCAACAGCAGTAATCGTTTGAAGCTCTTGAACAGGGAAGAGCAAACCTATTTTTTTTAAATCATTTTGTAGAGTTAGGTGAGTTGCGAAAAAGGAAAAATTGGTTAATGAACCACTTCC
>CAZNTR010000557.1:0-1150 GCA_964575925.1 uncultured Chitinophagales bacterium | reverse complement strand
TAAGGATGAATGATCAAATGGGTCGTTTTTTTACAGAGAGTTGGTCGGGGGAAAATCAAACTATTTCAAACAGCTATTTTTTGGAAAATCAGTGAATCAATGTTGGATTTTTAGCTTAATTGGGTTTCTATCTCGGCCATGCTTAGCAATAATTGTGATTCTAACTCGGGCTGTTCTTCCATTACCGCAATTTCGAAGGCCAAATACAAATCTATGGCACGGGCGTAATTGGCTAGGCTTTGTGCCCATTTTACGTAATCGTCTTTACCATTCGGGTTTTCGGAAACGAGGAAATAACTGCTTGGCTGTTTTAGGGCTGTAAGGAAGTTGGTATGTTGACCTTCATCAAACACTAATGATTGATTGATTTCCGAAATGATTACTCCATCTTGTCCATTTCTACTCCGTAAATAAGTTAATAGAGTACGGAATGCTTTGTATTGTAAAACTCTTGAATAATTATCGATCACACTTGCATCTGTAGGTGGATTTACTGTTGGTAAATTTGCATCAGTAAAAATTGAGATAATTGTAGTACTCATTGAACTTAAATTGTTCAAAACATACTCTACATCATACCCTTTTTGATGATTATTACCATTATCTAAGTTGTTCAAACTTAATAAAGGTCGTTTAATCGTAGATTTGACCGTTGAGATTCTTCGCACTTCTGTACAATCTGTAAGTACGCTTAAATTTACTTGAGCAAAACTTGTTACCGCAAGTAAAGAAAATATAAAGGTTAATAGTGTTTTCATTTTTTATGATTTTGGGTTAATAAAAAGTGTTTTTCCCACTTGACCGATTGATTTATTTGAATTTTTTATAATTACAACAATCATAGCAGAATCTTTAACAATCCAATCATTGTCATTTATCAAGGTTTTGTAAACGTTACGTTTATCATCAGAGCCGAAAAGTTCCAAATTCCTAGTTCCTTTAAGGAATTTTCCAATATTATTTATATTGCCACCGTCAGTAGCATACCAGTAATATTCAAACCCCGTTGCGAGGCTGTCTTGTATTTGCACTTTAAAGGTTACGGTATCGCCTACAAACACCGGATTTGGGGTATAAGTAAACGAGAGGATTTCAGTTGGAAGAGGTTCTTCGCAATCTTCGCAGCCTTCTGCGGTGCAGTAGCTTAGCG
>CAZNTR010000556.1:0-1153 GCA_964575925.1 uncultured Chitinophagales bacterium | reverse complement strand
GGCCTTTTTTCCAACGATCACGTTTTTTTCTAGCACTAGCTGCAGCTTTAAAATTAAATCCACCCCAAGGGGTTTGATAAATAATATTTGTGGCATGCCAAGCATCAGCATTTGTCTTATAAAAATCTCGAATTTTTTTAAAGTTAGAAAGTGTAGCAACTTCAGTAGTATTTAACTCTTCATAAACCTCATTAGCTGCTCGAACAGGAGTAAATTGTTTTTCAGACCCAATTATTGACCTAACATGTGTTGGCTTTAGCGTTTGAGAACTATTTATTTGAAAAATCAAAGATTTTGGATCTGGATTAAAAGCGTCTAACCTTCCAATAACGTCCTTTGCAGGTATGTTTTCAGAAATTGTAGCATATTCATTTAGTTTGTTAAAAACATCGTCCAAAATAGTGGGGGCATTCTCAAGTTGGCTTAATGCATCACCATCAATAAAACTAGTAATAAGCGCAACTGAACTATGTATTACTGTTAATGGGTCTTGAACTAAATTTCTAAATGTGGCAATTTGGGGAGCAACATTAATAAAGCCAGGTTGTCCAGTAATAGATACGTGTGCAGGATTTGCGCCTTGTGAAGGAGTTCCAACAGTGGTTATTGCTTTAATATTAAGTGTATTATATGGAGCAGTAGTTTTTAAATAATGATAAGCGGCTCTTGCAACAATTCCACCTAGACTATGACCGACAATTATCCATTCTCCATTTTTTGCTTTTTCTTGCATCTTAGTACCGATATCATTCATAACTGTAGCTTTTCCTAAATCATTGCCCATTTGTGATGCTTGATAAGTAATAGCTACATAATCAGTTATAATACCTTCAGCTTTCCACTGTTGTGGAACTTGAATACTTGGGCCTGTCCAGGAAGAATCACTCCCTTCAAATCCGTAGATAAATATGGCATATTTATTCTGAGCTTGAGTATTGGTTAGCGATAATAGACTTATTAAGACTAAAACACTTAATGATTTAATTGTATTTTTCATATTCAATCTCCTTTCTTACTATTTATTCCAAGTTACATGTATGTTTTTTCGGTTGCGAACGGTTCGGCTTACCATTCCCCATTCTCCGTTTTCGAGGCTTCCAAATTCGCGTGTATCTTCCACACTCATAACAGGATACCCATTTGCAATTTCATA
>CAZNTR010000555.1:0-1153 GCA_964575925.1 uncultured Chitinophagales bacterium | reverse complement strand
ATGCATAAAGTGAAAAAAATTGCATTAGTGGCGCATGATAATCGGAAACAAGCACTTCTCGAATGGGCTGATTTCAATAAAGGATTATTGTCGAATCATATTTTATTTGGTACTGGAACAACGGGTAAAATTGTGTCTGAACATTTAGACTTACCAGTTCACCGTTTTAAAAGTGGCCCACTTGGTGGCGATCAGCAAATTGGGGCTAAAATTTGTGAAGGAGAAATCGATTTTTTGATTTTCTTTTGGGATCCTCTTGAAGCACAACCTCATGACCCTGATGTGAAAGCCTTATTGCGCTTAGCGACATTGTATAATATTCCAGTGGCAATAGATAGAGCTTCGGCAGATTTTATGATTTCATCGCCATTAATGAATGTCTCTTACGAACGAATGTTGCCCGATGCTACTGGGCGCTATGAGGTGAAATGAGATTGATTTAGTGCTGTTTGTTGTTAAAAGCGGGCGCTTTCTTTTGTTTTAAGCTCCAGCGGACGCTGGCGCTAGACGTGCAGATATTTTAGTACGAAGCTTCTAGATATATAGTGCAAAGCACAGAACAAAAACTCCCCCTTTTGCCAAGAACTGCTGCGCAAAAAAAATGCTAGAAAATCAAAGGGGGTAGGGGAATTTCATGATGAACTAATCTGTTTGTTTAAAATTACGAAGTGATTGTTATAATCTGAGAGAGTTTTTTGTTGTAGAAAGCGGACGCTTTCTTTAGTTTTTTAAGCACCAGCGGACGCTGGCGCTAGTTATGCAGACTCTAAGAATTATAACTTTGGAAAGTCGCGATTTATTAAAGTAACAGCGTGTTTCGCAGATAAACTAACCAATGGAATACCACCACCTGGATGAGTTCCTCCGCCGACTAGATATAAACCTTTAAGAAATGGTGATCTATTTCTTGGCCTCAAAAATGCGGCATATCTACTGTTCGATGAAATTCCATAAATGCTACCTTTATTAGACTGAAATTTTTGTTCAAAATCGACTGGAGTGATACAATCTTGTTCGACAATGTGCTTATCTAAATCAAATAAACCATTTTTTCTGAGTTTATTAATAATGAGTTCTGAATACTCATTTTTGTAGGATTCCCAATCAAAACTTTTCTTTGTGTATGGTGCATTTATCAAAATAAAGAGATTTG
>CAZNTR010000554.1:0-1154 GCA_964575925.1 uncultured Chitinophagales bacterium | reverse complement strand
AACCGGAACCGGTTATGCGACATGATATTCGAGATGCTCATACTTTGTTTAAATCGGATTCCTATTTATGGTTAATCGGCTATAAATTTTTACTGCGTTATGATGGAAAAAGGGTAAATCGCTATGACTTTCCTGTTGAAAACATAAAACGTGTAGATAAGTATTTTGCAATTAGTGATGACTCTCTATTTTTTTCATGGACCTATAAAAAACCAATTTTTAAATTAGATGCAATGGTTCCTGATGAAGGGAGAGAAGTTGCTTGGACAAATGGAAACTTTTATGACTTTCCTATACCCTATAAAAAGCAGCAATATACTACTCGAAACGGTGATGTATATTCCGTTTATCGAAACAAAGTTGATTATCAAGCAAAAGGAGGGGATATTCATTCTATTGAAATGAAGAAAAATATGCTGAGAATCACCAAAAGTTGGCTAGCACCTGATGATAAATTATGGGTTTATCAACCAAAAGTTGGATTTGCAGAAATTGAAAAAACAGTTAAGAAAGAAATCCCATTTCCATTCAAAAACAGAATGGCTTCTGTTAATAATCTAAACTTTTTAGATAATGGAAAAGTCGTTGCCTTATCTACTGAAAGTTATGCTGTTTATGTTGAGCCAATGAATACATGGTATGAGTTTCCAATGCCATTTTGTTTGAATATTGAGCAATATAGAAACACCTTATTTTTTATTACTCAGCATGAATTTTCGCTTAAAACTATAAATTAATAATAGCTCAAAATGATTTTATGACTCCATATTCACTTGATTTCGTTGGAAGAAAGAATTTGAAAATTGGGATATAAATAGATTACTTTAGCTTTGATGTGTTTTAAAAATCATTGAAAAGTGTTAGGTGAACTAAAAATCGATTTGAAAATTCATTAAATACTATCTTTTCTAAATAAAGAGTTAAATTGAAGAATCAAATTTTTAACAAATGATGTGCCTATTTGATCTGTTATATTTGAAGCTGAAAACTTTATTATAATTCTTACTTCAAGCTGAGGCAATTATTGAAAAAAAGGATATGATTTTTCATAATAAATACTCTATTCCAATTAGAGTCTAAACTTTCGGACTTTGACATATTGTAAAGTGAATTATTTTGTTAACGGTTTTATGTAGCATAATTAATGAAAACAA
>CAZNTR010000553.1:0-1155 GCA_964575925.1 uncultured Chitinophagales bacterium | reverse complement strand
TTGAACCTGATTAATAATGCTTTTCAGGCTTGTGCTACTGTTGAAAAACCAATCGCTCAGATTTGCACAAGAAGAACTGAAGCCAGAATTGAGATTAGCGTTTCTGATAATGGTTCTGGCATCCCAGACAACATCAAAGACAAGATTTTTCAACCGTTATTTACTACAAAGCCAACGGGACAAGGAACTGGCTTAGGCTTATCGTTGAGCTACGATATTGTGAAAGCTCATGGTGGAACAATCATGGTGGAAAGCCAGAAAAAAGTTGGCTCAGTATTCACAATTAGCATTCCAACTACATGAAAAGACTCTTTCTCTCATTGCTTCCTTATTTATTCTTTCTGTCGAAGGAATCAGTCAGGAAAATCAATTTATTGAGTTTAAGCCATACTATGAAAACTCATAGTGAGCATTAATTTATATTGGCTCTGATGTCGCTTTTTTTTAATAAATATTGTGTAATTAACTAAAGTACGATATGTAAAAAAAAATAAAACATCAGCGGGTTTTATAAAGGATTCAATAACTTGAATCTGTACTGATTAAATGAAGCCTGCACAGGTTTTATTCACTTAGCATGTAAAAGCTTATTAGAATAAATCATTTTTTATCATGACCAAATTCACTCTTTTTCTTCTCGCAGCTATTACCCTTTTAATTACCGCACAAAATGCAAGTGGCAAATCCAGAAAGTGTTGGACTCTTTTTACTTCTTACTGAATACGGATATCACTGTGAAGGAAAAATCTGATGTCTATAATCAAATGGGATGGCTTGTCAGATGCAAGCGTGATTTTCCAAAAGCCATAGAATATTACTCAACATCGATAGACTTACACAAGGAAGTTATTCCAAATCGCTTGAGAACTACTTAAAATCCTTCTCTTGTTAACTACCTTTCTTTAACAATGTTTTAAAACTAAAATTGATGCGGCATTTTTTACTTCTGTTACTTGTTTTTTCCTGTTTAACGAGCAGTTCCATAGGGCAGTCTTCTAACATCGACAGCCTTAAAAATGAACTTTCCAATCACTTATCAACAGATACCCTACGGGCAAAAATATTGCTTGATCTGGGCTTTGCTTACAGGCGTAAATCTGTAGACACGGCTTTTATCTATGCAAAAGAGGCCTTAGTCATTTCTGAAAAAGAAAA
>CAZNTR010000552.1:0-1159 GCA_964575925.1 uncultured Chitinophagales bacterium | reverse complement strand
AGGCTTTGACTCAAAAATAAATAAAATACGATGGTCATCTTTATCTTCTTTGAGGACAAATCCCTTGCCATGAATCGGTTCACGTTCAGGTGTTTGTTTTAACCTTTGTAATGAGGTGATGCGCTGTTTACATTGACGGATGCGTTGCAAATTATTAGATAAGCAAAACGATGGATAGGGTTTTTTTGCACCATCAGGCGCATGACGAAAAGAACGCAAAATATCATTTCGTTCCTCCCGACTTAGCTGATACAAACAATTTTTTCCTTCCTTTTTATATAAACGATTAATCGCTTTCATCTGTTCTTGATGGACTTCTAATGTCTTAAGCTTTTGCTCAAGTTTTTGAAGCGCGTCTTGATCATCCGATGAAATAGCGTTTGATTTTAGGCGCGATTTTTCTTCGTAATAATCCGCTTTATCACTTAATGCATAAGAAGATGCATATAATCGCTGGATACGGTTACGATAATTGCGATCGCGCTTTTCACTATGATGCCCAACCAAGATGGGTTGACCAAAAGGAATGATACTTGCCATCTTGCTCGCTCGCTGATGCGTCGCTTCCGCTTCTTGACGAAGTTTTTGCGCTTTTTCAGCATAATACGCTTTTTTACGGGCTTGTTTTGCTTCATAGTCATTCATGATAAATTCTCCTTAAGTAGTTAAAAAAATAGCCCAAGGAGAAACCGCCAAAGGCTGGTTGAACCTTGGGCGGTTAGTTGTTAAATAAAAAGTTAAGCACTTAACTTTTTTAAGTAGGTCATAAAAAAAATACCTTTGGCCGGAGCGTCAGGGGACTGACATTGCGGCGGAGGGATGCCGTTTCCAAAGGTATTTTTAAGTGGTTAAAGTCAGCCGTTAGGCATCTAACGGCTTAAGTAGATAAATTAACAGTCAGTAGGTCATGACCTGTTTGAGTTGTTTAAAACCAAAAAGGATTGATCTTGTCTGATGTTTCTTTTTTCTCATGGTTTAAAAAACGCTTAAATATTGGCACGGCTAGATGCTGTGTCACATAACCGACCTGTTCCAGGGCCGGCATATTTTTAAGCGCATCTAAGAATTGGTTCGCTTGCTTTTCAACAAATTTGGCTTTTTGACGTGCTTTTGCATCTTTTTGCGCCTTTTGGGTTTGTTGTAACACGTGAATCTATGA
>CAZNTR010000551.1:0-1160 GCA_964575925.1 uncultured Chitinophagales bacterium | reverse complement strand
ACTAGCTTATAATGCAAGTATGGTGGTGAATGGCTCTACTCACTACGGAATTGCTTATAAAAATATAGGTTCAACGGCAACGAATACAGCCCTTAGCTTCAATTATGGTTCCGGGACAGTTAAAAAAGCGGTAGAATTATCCCGAACTGATGTAGATATGTATTCAAATTCCGTTGGAAATATTGTTTTTACCTATTGGGTTGATACTGCAACCAACGACTATTTAGAACAAAAAAAAGTACTGTATGGGGGTGCCTATAGTGTTCTTGTTCAAACGATTCCCTTAAGCACTATCAATAGATCTTTAGCTCCAGCATCATCTAATTCTTTAGTACTTGGCACGTTCGCAAGCCCCAATAATGGTTTGTTCAAACTCAATGAAATGCAGCATCCAATAGTTGCAAAAGGTAAAGAGTCAGCAACGAATTATTTTGAAGAATTAGTGGTCATTGCAGAACCAAATAAAATGACTGAAGATGTTAAGTTAAGTTTTATTGCAGGTTTACACATTGGCAAAACCCAAATACGCACGTATGCCATAGAAGACTCCTTAAATGCAATGGCATTATCTGACTGGTTCGAATGGCAAGGAGAACCTTTACACCTTGATTTTCATGCGTATAAAAAAAATCCAATAGCATTTAATTTAGCCCTTGTCGATTCAAACGGAGTTGTACTACAATCTTGGAAACCCAAAGCAAAAGCTAGCCAAGAACTTTTTGATTTAACGAATACACCTACAAAAAAAGAGTTCACTCCATTAATTCTAACGAGTAAATCCATTAAAAAAACGTACGAAAAAGTCAGACTTGTAGCAATCCCATTACAAGAGAATAGTAATCTCTATATCATTGGAACTTCGATTGAATCTGCGAAATCTTCACAAAATTCTATTGCATCATTAGAAGAATTACAATCCATCGAAGATGAACTAGACTTCAATTTGATTCAAGCTTACCCTAATCCGTTTAATCCATCAACTACCCTTCGTTTTAAATTGGAAACCAATTCACAAATTTCTATAAAAGTATATGACAGTTTAGGCCGTTTGGTTTCTGAATTGTTACGTGGCGAAAAACAAGCTGGAGTTCATTCCGTTGTGTTTGATGCTAAAGGTCTAGCAAGTGGTGCGTATTTTATCAGAATGCAATACACCAATG
>CAZNTR010000550.1:0-1162 GCA_964575925.1 uncultured Chitinophagales bacterium | reverse complement strand
TTGCTTCATGTAATAAAAATAGAAGCAATCTGACAACATTAGTAGTCTGAATTTTTTCTTTGAACGCAATTTATTCAATTAAAAAGTAATTCGCACTTCAACTAGTTAAGTAATAAGCACTTTATAACGACTTTATTTTTGAATTTCAAACCAATTTTAGATGTGATTTAATTAATCAGAATAAGAATAATTGTGGCATATATTCTCCTACTTTGAAAATTTTATTCACAAACATTTCTTACCAAAGCTTTTAATAACTTTCAAGTAAATGGGAGGTTAAAATACTGCCGAAAAAAAAATCTTTTAATTGTACTTCAATTCAACATTTGAACTAATTTTAAGGCTCATATTTTAAATATAATCAACAATATAGACTATATAACATTTCTAATGATAATTAATTTCAATTGGAGATAATTATTTGCCAATATAAAAAATTTCAATTACCTTACTCTAAGGTTGCGGTTATACTTTGTATTGGTTTTTTTCTACTCTGATTAAGCTTAAGAAAGCATTCGCATATCCTTTATTTATTAATTCAAATTTCGTGATATGAAAAACATTCTACTATTGGCGGTACTTTTGATAGTTCAAAATGCTTCGGCTCAATATAATCTTCCAGTAACATTCGACAATCCCGATGTTACTTACACACTAACAGATTTTGGAGGTAACTCTTCAAGCGTTATCGAAGACCCGAATAATGCGGGTAACAATATTGTTCAAGTGACAAAAATAACTGGTGCTGAAACATGGGCGGGTACTACTATTGGTGGCGCTGTTAGCTTTACTGCTTCTGTTCCTTTTTCTGAAATACGCACAAAAATGTCTATTCGAGTTTGGTCACCAGATGCAGGTATTCCAGTTCGATTCAAATTAGAAGATGCTACAAATAACGGCATTACTGTTGAAACTGAAGCCATGACTACAGTTACAGACGGTTGGGAAACTCTTGTATTCGACTTTGCTAATGAAGCACCTGGAACTGCAGCTCTTGTAATTGGTAATACTTACGACAAAGCATCTGTATTTTTCAATTTCGGCTCAATAGGTGAGGAAAAAACCTACTTTTTTGATGATGTAAGCGTTCTTCCACCAGATATTCTTTTCCCAGTACATTTCGAAAATCCAGATATTAATTGGGCAGAAGCTTTTACTGGTT
>CAZNTR010000549.1:0-1171 GCA_964575925.1 uncultured Chitinophagales bacterium | reverse complement strand
AATATTGCTGATACACAAACCAGTATCGATCAAATTGATTTATCTAAAAAAGCAATAGAATTACAGCGCAAAGATCAACAACAGCTTAATGCTAAGCTAAGATACGGCTTAGCCAGTGTTTTTGAAGTTAACACGAGACAACATGATTTGGCACAAGCAATGAATCAACTTGTAAACGATCAGATTAATTACATTAATTCATTAACAGTATTATATGCGAATATGGGGATATTATTAGATGTTTGGCAAATTGATATCAATTATTAAAAATAACTATTGGAAAACAACGACTATTATTGTAGCCATTGGATTCATTGTATTTTGGAAGATTAACTATAAAGTGGGTTCAGAACAGTCAAAGAAACACACTAGAGAAATTGTTACAGCAAAAATTGAAAATGTTTCAACGCCTGTTTTTTTTGATGGTAGAATTGAGCCATTGCAAGTTTATAGTGTATCTAGCCCTGTTGAAGGCGTGGTTAATGGGATGTACTTTAAATATGGTCAAGCAATAAACCATGGTCAAAAATTATTTAGTATTTCATCAGAAAAATTAGAAAAAGAATATATTGACAGTATTTCTAGCTATATGAAAGCCCTAGATGATTACAATGAAAAATCTCGAAAATTTAGAGGGGCAAAAGAACTATGGAAGTTAAAATTTATCTCTGAAAATGATTATCATGCAGATAAAATAGCGCAACAAGAAGCTTTTTTTGTGCTCAAGCAATCGGTAAAAAGTCTTCAGGAAACATTACAAAAGCTAGGTATAAAAACTGAACTTGATGAGATTAATGTGCAGAATAAAAAAACCATTGAAAAAATTGTGAGTAGAAAATTTGATAGCTATGTGGTGACTTCACCATATGTTGGGGTAGCATTAGACCCAAAAAGTTTAGCAGCAACTTTAAGAACAAAGGAAGATAAAAATATAGTGGTAGGTGCCGATGTTCGTCAAGGAGAAGTGTTATTACATATTGGCGATTTAAATGGTATTGCAGTTGAAATCAAAGTTAACGAGATTGACGTTAATCAAATTCAATCTGGGCAAAAAGCTAAAGTGACTGGCCCAGGGTTTTCTGACCATATTTTAGAGGGAAAAGTTGAATTTGTTAAATCACAAGCTCACCGGGACTCTGGAGCACTGCCTACATTTCCTGTGCGTATCATT
>CAZNTR010000548.1:0-1171 GCA_964575925.1 uncultured Chitinophagales bacterium | reverse complement strand
GCAGCTTGGAGAGCTCATAAACGTGGTGCTTTAATGGCAAATCCATGTTATGTTCAAATTCACCCGACTTGTATCCCTCAATCAGGTGATTATCAGTCCAAATTAACCTTAATGTCTGAATCCTTAAGAAATGATGGTCGTGTTTGGGTTCCTACTAAGAAAAATGATACTCGTAAACCAATCGATATCCCTGAAGAGGAAAGAGATTATTTCTTAGAACGTAAATATCCAAGTTTTGGAAACTTAGTTCCACGTGACGTGGCATCAAGAAATGCAAAATATATGTGTGATGAGGGGCGCGGTGTTGGAGCAACTGGAAAAGCTGTTTATTTAGACTTCGCTGATTCAATTAATCGTTTAGGAAAAGCAATGATTGAAGATCGTTATGGTAATTTGTTTGAAATGTATGAACGAATTACAGGTGATAATCCTTATGAAACACCTATGCGAATTTATCCCGCTTCTCACTACGCAATGGGTGGTCTTTGGGTTGATTACAATTTAATGACTACTGTTCCTGGTTGTTTTGCATTAGGAGAAGCAAATTTTTCTGATCATGGCGCTAATCGTCTTGGTGCATCTGCACTTATGCAAGGTTTAGCAGATGGTTATTTTGTAATTCCTTACACTTTAGGTGATTATTTGGCGAATACCACTCTTCCAAAGGTATCCGCTGATGATGAAGTATTCAAATCAATTGCTAAAGAAGCTGAAGACCGAATAACAAAATTGCTGAATATTAATGGGAAAAAAACTATGTTGGATTTCCATAAAGAATTAGGTGCAGTTGTCTGGGATCAAATCGGTATGTCGAGAACTAAAGAAGGTTTGGAAGATGCAATTGCAAAAATCAGAGCAATAAAAGAAGATTTCTGGACAAATTTAAAATTAACTGGAGAGAAAAATACTTTCAATAAGTATTTAGAATTTGCAGGTCGTGTTGCTGATTTTATTGAATTAGCAGAATTAATTGCAATTGATGCTCTACATAGAAATGAATCCTGTGGTGGTCACTTCAGAGAAGAATATCAAACTCCTGAAGGAGAAGCTCTTCGTAATGATGATGAGTTTGCTTATGTTGCAGCATGGGAATTTACAGGTGAAAAAAAGAAACCTAACTTGCACAAAGAAAAATTAGTTTTCGAAAATATTAAGCTTTCACAAAGAAGTT
>CAZNTR010000547.1:0-1171 GCA_964575925.1 uncultured Chitinophagales bacterium | reverse complement strand
TTGCGAGAAGGAATCGATATTCCAGAATTAGGTTTAGTAGGAATTTTGGATGCGGATAAAGAAGGATTTTTGCGCTCAACAACTTCATTATTTCAAATTGCAGGTAGAGCTGCAAGAAACGCTGAAGGACGAGTCATATTTTATGCAGATAGAATTACAAAATCGATGAAAGCCGTAATGGAAGAAACCGATAGAAGACGTGAAATTCAAATGGAATACAATAAGAAACATGGAATTACGCCTACAACGGTAATAAAAGAGTTAAAACCACTTGTTGATCCATCCTTAATATCAAACAAAGATATCGATTTAAATTCCCCAATGGATGGCTATGGCGGACTGGAATTAATGCGAGTTGCAGACGATGGTTTACATTACAAGCCAAATCCGGCCATGAAAGAAGTCGTATTTGAAGACAAAAATAAATTCCTAGATTATTTAAGAGAATCGATGATTACCGCAGCAAGAAGCATGGAATTTGAAGAAGCCGCCAGAATTCGAGATCAAATCGAGAAATTGAAGAATGAGTGGAAGTAAAAAACTTTGTCAAAGTGCTTCACTTTGACAAAGTTAACTATGTCAGAGTTTAAAACTCTGAGATAGTTTTCGGCTTAGCGTCTCACTTATTTTGAAATTTGAAGCCCAAAAGTTGTCGTCATCTTACGCTGATTGAAATCGTAGTATGGATATACTCCAAATTGTACTATCCAATCTTCATTATTTTTTAGATAATTTTTCAATTTCAAGGATAATCCAACTGCATGATATTGTTCATCAACTAATGAATTCTGATTCGTTAGATCAATCCTACCCCAGAAACCAATATCGAAATTAACTATAGCACATTCGCAATATTTTGGGTTTTGAAGCTGAATTTGAATTGGGATAAGCCAACTATCATCCGCTTTAATGAAATCAATAGCAGGAAATACTCCCAATCCAATTTGATACATTACATGATTTCTAAAATAAGAGTAATTGACAGAACCTAAACCACCAGCCCCTAGTAATTCAAAACCAAATAAATGTCTAGTTTTAATTTGAGTAAAGGCCAAAGTATCTATATTTGTTGGCTGTTTACCTACAGAAAGAGAATCAACCTTAAGAGTTAAAGTTTGAGCGGATGCATTTTCAAATGATAAACTTGCAACCATAATGAGTAAGAAAATTT
>CAZNTR010000546.1:0-1172 GCA_964575925.1 uncultured Chitinophagales bacterium | reverse complement strand
TAAAACCGTTAACAAAATAATTCACTTTACAAAATGTCAAAGTCCGAATTTGAGTCTGATTAATGTAATCAAATTAATCTTTCTGAAAAACAATGTAGAGATTGAACCTGAAAGTTACATCTCAATAAAATTTAACTATTTACCTCTGACTGGGATACATAAAATGGTTTCCCAACACGATGAATATGACCAAGTAATTCATTGTTTTTTATGTGTTTGAACAAAGAAATATCCATTTTGTAAGGCAACAATAAATCGTCCAATTCGGTTTCTATTTTTTGCAGCATACTCAAATCCAAACCATCACCAATTAAGGTCAAATCAATATCCGAATAGGTTTTAAACGTGCCTTTTGCTCGTGAACCATACAAAATTGCTGATTGAAGCTGTTTATAACCGCTCAGCACTTTTACTATTGCTTGTATTTCTTCCTCTTTTAGACCAAATCTCATAATCTATTCATTTGTAAATGATTGCTCAATTTCTTTCATTTTGTGTAAAAACGCAGTGAATACATCAAAATAGTCATCTATTATTTTTTTATAAATTTCTTCAGCTGTTTCTTCATTATATGTATGTGACGTTTTATTTCTACTTTTTATCATATCCATCCAAATGTCTCCGTTTTCCAATAATCCTTTTGACAGCGCTTCTCGTGTAGCATCGCGTGAGCCATATAATCCTACATTACCTGATGCTTCAAGAAAATCTTTCATCACATTCCAGGCAAGTTCGTGGGTATATTCGAATCGTTGAATGACCCCTTCTTTTAAGAGATCATCAACAAAAGACTCTTCGGTTAAACGTACCCAATACCCTTTACTTTTATTTTTCCTAATAGGATCAACCGCTTCCTGTAGCTTGGAATAGGCTTTAATGAAATTATCAAAGCGCTGTTTCCAGCGAATATCCGTTTCACTCATGTAGTTTGTACTCTTTCTTTTTAGGTTTTGTAAAATGAATATATTCAATTCCATCCATTTTGGCTATGTTGATGTATAGACGCATCTAAGATTTATTTTTTTCTATGAAGAAACTCAAATTCGGACTTCGTTTCTATAAAAAAGGCAGTGGTTTTCGTGTAAAAACGGTCAGCCTGTACCCTGTCACGATTCGGAGAACCACGAAGTGCTATCTCTGTCCAATATCATTTTACGCAACAATCACTTTTT
>CAZNTR010000545.1:0-1172 GCA_964575925.1 uncultured Chitinophagales bacterium | reverse complement strand
ACGATAAGCTAAAATACGTGTTTTATTTGTAATTATATATTAGACTTTATATAACTTGAGTTCGGGATAGTTTTTTTTTAAAAAAGACATGATTCATTGCGTGCTAAAGTGAGTGTGACACAACTCCTATCTCTTTATCATTTGGCTTCGCAGAGCCTTCGGTATCGTTGACACTCTCAATTCGCCACGAAGAAAAAAACGAATCAAAGAACTTCGCAGAGAAATCTCTGAAAAAAAATCATTTTATTTACTTTTCATAAGTTTAGTATAATCAGCACTATACATAATTTTCAACTTGGCTGAGATATCACTACGTAGCTCTTCGAATCTGCTTTCACAGGTATGACATAATATTCTGAGTTTGTGCAACAAACATGAAAACAGAATCTTAGTCAAAATATCAAATTCTAAAAGAACCATAAATTGGACTGAGACAAACACTTTCGCAGATATGACGAAAAATTCTGTTTGTACAACTAACAACTCACCCGAAAATCAACTAGGATTCTATCTTAACTTAAATCCGAAATAAATAGCTCTTGGCGGAGAAGGCCCGTAGATATAATTACTATCTCTATTCTTACCGATATCAAAATCATTTTGGAAGCGATTAAACATATTCTTGATACCGGAATAGATTTCAAGATTTACTCCCAAGTTTTGTAATATAAATGAATAGGAAACTTTAACACTTAACTCTGAAAATGAATCTGTCGTTACTATTTCATCTACGGTTTGATTTGGAGCTCCTGCAAAATGTGGAACTTGCATTTTTCCTGTATAAATGTAATTTAAAATCAGATTAAACTGTTTTTTAGGGCTTAATGTTAACACAGCGTATGCATAATCGTTAGGAGTTCTAATAAAATCGCGTGTTCCTGATAACCCATCTATGTAGCTAATTTCATCATCAAACCGACTATTTTGCAAAGTAAGGCCACTTTCTAATTGAACTTGAGCATTGTAATTTGCACGAACTTCTAAGGTGAACCCTTTAACAACAGCGCTAGCTCCATTTTGTTTTTCAAATCGTTCACCAAACTGATCTTTACCAATAGGTTCTAAATAGAAAGCATCTCTTATTTGGTTATAAAAACCTTCAATGGTATATCCTGCGATCCATTTTTCCATGGCTTTATCATAGTTAATTGAAGTACTGAAACTTCTAGAAC
>CAZNTR010000544.1:0-1181 GCA_964575925.1 uncultured Chitinophagales bacterium | reverse complement strand
TAGACGTAAAAATGGCTTTAAAAAGACGATAAACAAGTAACATGAAGAAGTATTCACTTCACAACACAAAAAGAAAAAATACCTAACGATTTTTAATCAAAAAGATATAAAAGAGTTATGATTGATAGATTTTTAGAAAACTCCTGTTAATGAGTTTTGTATCGCAACATCGAATACCATCCAATATCTTTAGTACACGTTTCAATAGTAATACCTATTTTATCCAATTCTCTCTTTAATTGTCTAACAACAAACTTATAGATAATAAAACCATGCCGTCAGAAAACATAAACTCAAATATGAACAAGCTTGAACGGGATCTTAATAAGGCCTTTTGTTTGCTAAATAGCCGAAAACTCAAAGGAAGTACCGATAATTTTCTGAAGCTCATTGTTACCGATCCATCGTATAGAAAAAATCAACAGTTCGATTATATTGCCGAGTCTAGTGATGATTACAAACAGGCAATCGTTTTGTTCACCAAAATCATTCGAAGAGAACCCAGACATATTCTATCATACGAAATGCGTGCTTACTCCAAATTAATGTTAAGGAATAGGAAAGGCGCGCTTAAGGATTTAACTAAAGGAATTGCTTTAAATCCTGATTATCCATTGATTTATGTTAATCGGGCAAACGTGAAAGATGCCTTAGGTGATTTTATGGGCGCAATTGAGGATGCAACCAAAACAATCGAAATGTTCCCAGATTTTGCTTGCGCGTTTTATGTTCGAGGGCGGGTGAAATTGGGTATGTTCGATTACGAAGACGCTATTGATGATTATTCAAGAGCAATTGAGCTTAATCCGAGTTATTACGATGCTTTTATCGGACGGGGTAAAGCAAAATTAGGACTCGAAAATTATAATGGGGCAGTGGAGGATTGTTCAATAGGTTTACAACTTGACCCAAATAGTAGAGTAGCATACAGGATAAGAGTGGACGCTAGAAACTATTTGAAAGATTATATAGGTGTAATTGAGGATTGTACAAAACGAAGTGAGTTAATACCATGGAATTTCATACCAATAGTTGATCGAGGCAAAGCACAAGCGAAACTGGAAAATCATAAAGAAGCGATTGAAGACTTCAACAAAGCCTTGGTACTTAATCCGGATGATTATTTTATCTATTTTGAAAGAGCCTGATCCAAACAAAAGCTCCATGATTATCAAGGCGCA
>CAZNTR010000543.1:0-1183 GCA_964575925.1 uncultured Chitinophagales bacterium | reverse complement strand
ATGAAAAAGCATAATGGGATGCGCCCCCAAGACATTGTTGTTCTTTTAAAAATAATTGCATTAAAGCATGACAATTGGTTAAATGCGGATTTAGCTCATTCGCTTAAAATCAGTCCATCAGAGATATCTGAAGCATTGAATAGATGTAAAATTGCGGGCTTAATTGATTCAAAGAAGCGAAATGTGAATATTAATTCCTTCTTTGAATTTCTGGTCTTTGGGTTAAAATATGTCTTTCCTACTGAACCTGGAGCAATTGTTAAAGGAATTCCAACCGCACATTCGGCATCACCAATTAATCAACATATAGCAAGTGGAAAAGATGTATATGTTTGGTCTTACGCAAAAGGAACACAGCGCGGACAAGCAATAGAACCACTGTATAAATCCATTCCTCAAATAGTAGAAGATGACCCAGTTTTTTATGAGCTTCTAGTAATAATTGATACTATAAGAGTTGGAAAAGCTCGTGAAATAAACATTGCCAAAGTTGAACTCGAAAAAAGATTGAACTATGCTTAAATCAAATAGTTACATGCTAGAAGCAGTAGCAAATGGTCTAGCCTATTTAAAAGAAGAAATGGTTTTTGCTGGAGGAGCTGTTGCAGAATTATATGCAAGCAATCCCGAAGCTACCGATATAAGACCAACACTTGACGTTGATTGCGTGATTGAAATTCATTCTTATTCGGCTCATACAGAAGTAGAAGATAAACTACGATCTTTAGGTTTTGTTAATGATACCACACAAGGAGCTCCCATTTGTAGATGGAATTATCAAGATATTCTAGTTGATATTATGCCTTCAGATTCTGAAGTTTTGGGATTTAGCAATAGATGGTATAAGGAAGGAATCAAAAGTAAAATTTTAAAAACACTTCCAAACGGAACAGATATTTTTGTCTTTTCACCTGAGTATTATTTAGCTACAAAATTTGAAGCAAATAAAGGTCGAGGGGGGAGTGATTTACGACAAAGTCACGATTTTGAAGATATCATTTACATTTTGGACAATTGTGCTGAACTACTCGATAGTATTTCAAAGACAAATGAAACTGTAAAAATATATCTGAAAGAAGAATGTACTAATCTACTTAATAATAAGGGTTTAGTTGAAGGCATTGAAAGTTCTTTACCTTTTGGTTCTGAAAAAGAGGCTACCGATATAATTATTCAGCGTATT
>CAZNTR010000542.1:0-1185 GCA_964575925.1 uncultured Chitinophagales bacterium | reverse complement strand
TTTTCCCCCGACCAACTCTCTGTAAAAAAACGACCCATTTGATCATTCATCCTTAATCAATCATCATTTTTTTACAGGCAGTTCTCGAACACCTGAAAATAAACCAACACACAAACATCCTTAATAAAAAGGAAAAAACATGAAACCTAAAAACATTCCCAAAAACTGGCAGACCTGGATATGGTTTGCCGTGATTGGTCTAACGCTAAGCTACTGCACGGCAGAAGGCTGCGAAGATTGTGAAGAGCCGCTTCCAACAGAAATTCTCTCGTTTACTTATACCCCAAATCCTGTTTTTGTAGGTGATACCGTAACCTTTAAAGTGCAAATAAAAGACAGCCTCGAAACGGGCTTTGAATATTATTGGGCTTCCGGTTACTTGTCTAATATAGGCACATTTATAAATGGAGAGATTGATAATTCAAAATCTGGCTTAGATCCCTTAGCTCCCAATTTAAACTGGTATAAAACTACTCAACCAACAAATAGATGGGTTGCAATCGAGAAGTCTAGAATTGTAATCATCATCTTCAACGAATCCCGTTCTGAAAGACAAACTGGTACCAGTTTAACCATCAACCCTTTAACTAATTAACCATGAAAACTATACTTATAATCCTACTTTCATTTGTTGCATTGCAACTGAAAGCACAAGACCAAGATACTCTTCTTCTATTTGCCAATAGTACCGAAGTTCGAAGAATTTCGAATTATCCCTCGACGATTAAACGACCTTTATTGAGTTTGAATACCATGTATAGTGGAAAGAATTATCAAAAAGGGTACGATTTAGAGTTTGTTCTAAACAATACGCAATTGCACGCAACTACATTAGAAGCTATTTTTAAAGATGCAAATGTACCTATAGATGGTAGTCCAATAAAAACTAGTGATGTCGATCAAAACTCACGAGTTCTCCAACATTGGGCATTCAAAACGCTGGCGACGTATGTGCGAACTCAAGTTAGAACAGCCAAAAATCTACCTCACTCCGGCGCGAGTTTGAACTCGTGACTGAACTAACAAAATCAATCAATAACGACACATGTGAAGGAGCATTAGCTCCAAGATGGATTTGAACCCAAGTTTGATTCCCCCCGACCAACTCTCTGTAAAAAAACGGCCAATTGATCATTCATCATGAATCATTCATCATTTTTTTACAGGTCGTTCTCGAACTCCTGA
>CAZNTR010000541.1:0-1187 GCA_964575925.1 uncultured Chitinophagales bacterium | reverse complement strand
AACTTAATATGTGTTAGATATTTGTTCTTTAAGTTTTGATCTATTGGCCTTGCTGGCGGATTATATTGTGTTCCTGGATTCACTAAGTGTCCATTTTTCCAATAGCGATAACATAAATGTGGCCCTGTTGCTAAGCCTGTATCACCAACATAACCAATTACTTGACCCTGTCTTACTCGTTTTCCTTTTTTAATTCCGGTTGCAATTCGTGTGAAGTGCAAATATCCAGTTTCACTTACTGAATTATGTCTTATTCTTACGAAATTTCCATTTGTATCACCAAACCCAGCTTGTTCAATAATTCCATCAGCAACGGCGTAAACCGGAGTTCCTTTTGGTGCGGCATAATCAACTCCTAAATGTGGTCTGTTATATTTTAGCACCGGATGAAATCTATTTTTCGAAAAACCTGAACTGACTCTTGAAAATTTTAATGGAGCTTTTAAAAAGGTTTTTTCCAACGAATTACCATTTTCATCATAATAACGAGTAATTCCTTCTTCCATAAATCGAAAAGCATAAAACAACTCAGAATTATGATTAAATCTCAATGCTTTTATGGAATATTCACCGGTTGGTTTATCATCAACCAATTCTTGTTCTACTACTAATTGATAATTATCGCCTTTTTGCATTCTATGGAAATCTATTTGCCAAGCCATTAAATCTGCAATTTGATTGGCTAAAGACCCATCTAATTGATTATCTGTTAAACTCGAGTACAAGGTGTGATTAATTTTTGCCGAAACGATAAACTCTTTGTAAACAGCTTCTTTTCTTCCTTTTTCAATCCGAATTGGATTACTAAACTCTACTTTTAAATAATCTCTAACGTTTTCTTCGAACACAAAAAAACGAGGTTCTTTCTGTCCTTTTTCATAATAAAAATGATAATCTTTACGGATATTTATTCGTCTAGGATCAAATAAATTCTTGGATGACTGAACTAATTCATGAATGGTGGACATCGGTACACCACCATCAAGTAACATGGAATAAAATGTATCTTTTTTCTTAACCCGTAATTTTTTACCGTCTAAAGAATCGAGAACTTTAATTTCAAAGGGATAACGTATGTATGGTATTTCAGGAACTTCATTTATAACAGCAGCAACTTCTTGCACGTTTTCTGTACTCGACTCCATCAAAAAGTCGCTTGCAATTATTATAGCAAAAAATAGAATCGT
>CAZNTR010000540.1:0-1204 GCA_964575925.1 uncultured Chitinophagales bacterium | reverse complement strand
ACGAAGCGATTGGCGACAGCGTTCGTCTTCAGTTTGAACGTAAAGCATCTTACTTACCTCCGTCCGCAGTTAATTTGCTTGCCCCAGAAATGGATGAAACCTTGCCGAATGGAAGTGTACGTTTTATTTGGAGCGCTTCTCAAGGCGGTACATTAACGCCAGAATATATTTTGAGAATTCAACCCAAAGGCGGATTGGTAAATTCGATTCGCGGAATCAGAGATACTTCATATGTTCTTGATTCGGTAGAATCACTTCCAGATAGTTCTGCATACACATGGTGGGTTACAACCAGCGATGGCAGGACAAACGTAGAAAGTGTTGGTAAAAATCAATTTGGAATCAATGTACTGGTTTCGAATGAAACAGCTTTTAAACCTGTTAAAACAGGAATTTTGCAAACGTTTCCAAATCCGTTTAATCCATCAACACAACTTCAATTTGAATTGGCATCCACTCAGAAAATTAGTATTTCCGTTTTTGATATGAGTGGAAGAAAAATTCAAACGATATTTTCTGGATTGAAAACTTCAGGTCAGCATCAATTACTCATTAATGGTTCTCAATGGAGTTCCGGTATTTATATAATTCAATTGAATACGATGGATAGTGTTTATACACGAAAAATAGTGCTGATTAAATAAAATACTAGTATTCGCACATTGAATAAGTCGGGTGAATAGCGTTGATAACGAATGTTCATTCGACTTTTTTTATGAAGAGTAACTACGATAAAATCGAATTTTAGAGTTTTAATTAATCTTTTTAAGGAAAAGGTTTAACTACTGGTGTTTCAGTAGTTGTAGTCAATGGATTTTTATCTATCTAAAGGCTTACATTTCGTATCTTTGCCCTCTTGTAAATCAATGGCTTAGAATTTAATTATCAGAATCATGTCAAATCCTGTTCGCGTACGTTTTGCCCCATCTCCAACTGGAATGCTTCATATTGGTGGCTTGCGTACGGCTTTATATAACTACTTATTCGCAAAACATAACAATGGTGAATTTATTCTTCGAATAGAAGACACCGATCAAAAACGTTATGTTGAAACTGCTGAACATGATATCACAAAATCAATTCATTGGGCTGGTTTAGAATATTCCGAAGGGCCAGATAAGCCGGGTGCTTTTGGCCCGTACAGACAAAGTGAACGCTCTGTGATTTACAAAAAATATGCAGATCAATTATTAGAAAATGGAAA
>CAZNTR010000539.1:0-1207 GCA_964575925.1 uncultured Chitinophagales bacterium | reverse complement strand
CGTATTTTTATGAGATTAAAGCTGTTTCGAACAAGGGAATAGAAAGTAGTCCATTGGTAAGTACTAGAAGTTTAGATAAACTGAGTTCGCCAGAAATTCAATTTATTAATTATTCAAAAACTAGTAATTCCGTAGATATTACTTGGCCACTTTCTCAGGCTTTAGATGCTAATTTCTATTCTATTTACAGGAAAACAATTACTGAAGATTATCAAAAAATCGGAGAAGTTCCTCATTCAATAGGTCTAGCTGCTCAGTATAGTGATAATACTATTGAGCAAAATAAGGTTTACACTTATTCGGTAAGCGTGACGGATAAAAAAGGAATTGAAAGTCATAGAATTGAAATAGGAAAAGAAGTTTTTGTTTTAGCCTCTAACAAAATAGAACTTTCAAGCTTAAAAATTGATAATGAAGCCCAAAACGGGAAAATTAAATCTAAACCGACATTTAAATTTAATCCAGTTAGTGGAGCAACAAGTTATAAAATAGCATTGACTAGATCCGGTTCTCCTGAAGAACATTCAACAGTTAGTACAGTGTATACTTGGCCTAGTGAATTAGCAAAAGGATTTAGCTATCTAGTAGAAATAACTCCTATTTTTACTGTGAATGATGTCGATTATGATGGGGAAACCGTTAGTAAATTCGTTTACGTATATTACTATCCAACTATAGCGCGCCCCAATATTCCAATTGAATTTGATGGTAGTTTAGCAAAAGCAGATTATAAATTAGTTGGATTTCCTGGTGTTATCGATTCGCCAACATCTACTAAAATTTCAAGTTCGATTCCCATCCAAGAAAAGAATACAATTATCTACAGTTGGACAGCTAATACTTTTGTAGAGTTTAAAGGAACACCTGAATCTGGGAAAGCCTATTGGTTATTATCCGATAAAACTAGGGAAGTTTCTTATGAAACCTCTTCTGTTAGCTTAACTGCTGATTTATTTAAACTAAGTGTAACAAATGGTTGGAATCTAATATCAAATCCCTTTAATGAAACGATTATATGGGATCAGAATACATTTTTAGAATATCCTGTATTCAGTTGGACAGGTTACGGATATAATGTAAGTCAAACCTTAGAACCAGGAAAAGGTTACATCTGGAAAAATACAACAGGAATTCAGCAAAATCTGCAATTGGATTATTACAAACTAGCTTTAAACTTTCTAGCAAAAGAAATCCCCAAGGAAAACCT
>CAZNTR010000538.1:0-1207 GCA_964575925.1 uncultured Chitinophagales bacterium | reverse complement strand
GGCGAAATTAGATTACATCTCGAAAACCGTTGTAAAGGTGATGTAGTTAACAGAGCCAAACAAGTTTTTGCCGATTTGGAAATGTTCAAGACAAAAGACAAAAACGGAATTTTAATTTATATTGCTCTTATTGATCACAAATTATGCATTTGGGGCGACGAAGGAATTCATGCAAAATTAGGTCAAGATTTTTGGGATTCAGAAGTTGCTATTTTGATTGCAACCTTTAAAGAAAATAAATACAAAGACGGATTGGTTTCAGTTATTGAGACTATCGGAACTAAATTAAGCGAATACTTTCCTTATCAATCTGATGATGTAAATGAACTGGATAATGATATCAGTTTTAATGCGAACTAAATCATCAATACAAACACTTTCTTGAATTCATAAGAACGAATCTATACATGATTACATCACTTTATAATAATTTCCGAACAAGTTCTTTTATCCTACTTAGCTTAATATTTATTGGGATAAGTACTTCTGTTTCTGCTCAAAATCTTTACCCTGAAAAACCAAAATCCTTCGTTACCGATTTAACTAACACGTTATCTCAACGCGAACAAAATTATTTGAATGCTAAATTGGGCGCTTATCGCGACTCAACAAGTACTGAATTTGCGATTTTAGTTATTTCAAGCCTTCAAGGAAATCCTATCGAAGAAGTTTCCATAAATGCACTTAACGATTGGAGTGTCGGACAAAAAGATAAACGAAATGGATTACTCATTTTAGTAGCAATGGCTGACAGAAAAATGAGAATTGAAGTCGGTTATGGACTAGAAGGCGCTATTCCTGATGTTATTGCCAATCGAATTATTGAAGAAGTAATGAAACCAAATTTCAGAAATGGAAATTACTTTGCTGGGATTAATAGTTCTATAGATCAACTTATTTTAGCAGCATCTGGAGAGTATACATCAACGAAAAAATCTAGAGCTAAAAAAGATGATGGTTTTAGCCTATTCCCCATTTTATTTATTCTTGCACTAATTTTTTACTTATATATCCGCAAAAAAGATGGTCCTTACGACGATAATTTTGGAGATGGAATCAAAAAACGCAAAACGTATGGTTCTAATGGAATTATCATTCTTCCTGGCGGTGGCTGGGGTCGTAGTCGTAGTTGGGGCGGCGGCGGCGGATTCTCTGGTGGTGGCGGAGGTTTCGGTGGATTCTCTGGAGGCGGAGGCTTTTCCGGCGG
>CAZNTR010000537.1:0-1212 GCA_964575925.1 uncultured Chitinophagales bacterium | reverse complement strand
TAAAAAACGTATTTACAGGGAAAAAAAATGGTTCAGTAATGAGTCTTTATATCACCGCAGGTTATCCAGAAAAATCAGCTACGGTTGATTTAATTCTAGATTTGGAAAAATCCGGAGCAGATATTATCGAACTCGGAATGCCGTTTAGTGATCCTTTAGCTGATGGCCCAACGATTCAATATGCTAGTGATGTTGCCATAAATAATGGAGTGGATTTAGTTTCCATTTTTGAAATGGTAAAAAAGATTCGTAAATCCTCAAAAATTCCCATGGTTTTGATGGGTTATATCAATCCAATTCTTCATTATGGTTTAGACAAGTTCTGTAAAGAAGCAGGAGAATGTGGTGCAGATGGTTTAATTATTCCAGATGTTCCTTTAGAAGAATCAGAAGAATTACAATCTCTTGCTGATTTAAATGGGTTAGACGTGATTTATTTGGTTGCACCAAATTCTAAAAATGATCGCATGCGTAGAGTAGATTCATTATCAACGGGATTTGTTTATTGTGTTTCAGTTACAGGCGTAACTGGTGCTAGAACTGGAAATGAAGTAGCTCAATCTGTAGCGAAATTTAAAGATCGTGTAAAAGCAAATGTTACAAAGAATCCAATTATGATTGGATTTGGAATTAAATCAGCGAGTGATGCAAAAGAAATTGCTGGCGATGTTGATGGATTTATTGTCGGTTCTGCTTTAATAGAGGTAATAAGAAAATCGTACCCTTCAACAGATTGGAAAGAGAAAACAATTGATTTTGTGAAAAGCTTAAAAAGTTCTTGATTTAATAAAGAAATAAAGTAACTATTATTTACTCAAATTCGGACTTCGTTTCTTTAAAAAAAACAGTGGTTTTCACATAAAAACGGTCATCCCGTACCCTGTAACGATTCGATGAACCACGAAGTTCTATCTTTGTCCAATATCTTTTTAAGCAACAATCACTTATTGGTTCTTAGGCTGAGATGCTTGGTCGAAGCTCAACATGACCAAATAGCGTATGTGAACTAAGCTCAATAGATTGCAAATAAGCTCTTGTTTTCATTAATAATACTACATAAAACCATGAACAAAATCATTTGCTTTACAAAAATGTAAAAGTCCGAATTTGAGTTGTTTAGTATAAGCTGAATTCATAAATAGACTTTGAATTTTAAACGATAGTTATCCAAAAAGTGTGTCTGTAAAAACAAAAAGAGGTTTTGTTGTTGTA
>CAZNTR010000536.1:0-1215 GCA_964575925.1 uncultured Chitinophagales bacterium | reverse complement strand
TTACAAGACTTTGGTCAATTTCTCTTTCTCGTTGCTCTTTTAGTTTGTCGAGTTCATCCTGTGAAAGTTGAAGCGTTTTTACGGTCTCAATAAAACCGTCAAAATTTTTCGGTGCTAAAAATGAAAAGTCGGTAAAGTCGCCAATTTTTTGTCCTGCACCTAAATTGCTTTTAGAAACATAGTAAACGCCTATTTCGTGATTAATTTTACCTGCTTCATTTTTATGTCCTGTCATGCCAATGGCGATAATATCGGTGTAGCTTGTATGATGAAGTAAAGCATTTGCGTAATGAACTGCTCCGTTTACTGCAAACGAGTTAATATTTTTAAAATTAGGTTCGTTTTTAGAAGTTCGGTTTTCAACTTGTCCGTCTTTGTCAAGTTTTACAAGTTTGTCTTTGTAACCTTTGTACTCAATAAGTACAGGGTAGAAGTCTAAATTTTTGTCTTGAAGTAATATTTTGGCATCTGGTCGATTTGCACCTGCTCCGCCATTTTTGGTGAAGTAGTCAGATAGGGCTTTGTCAATTTCTGCATTAACTGATTCCTGCTCTAATTTGTAAGGCAGTTTGTACTTTCTTAACCATCCGTTGGCTAAATCTGCAATATTCGGTTCTATTGATTGTGCCATTATTTTTTTCTTTCTGTTAGTAAATCTTTGACTTCCACATTTAGAATTTCCGCAATTGTGTACAAGTCTTCCAAACTCGGTTGTCTCACGTTACGAGCATATTCGTTAATCGTGTTGTAACTCTTCCCTGTTTGTTTGGCAAGCCAAGTCTGCGAAATTCCTTTGTCCTTTAAAACTTCTTTTATTCGGTTCATTTGAAACCCAAGTTTATTTTTATCGGTGTCAAAGATAGTAAAAGTTCACTATTTTACAGTGTAATTATTCATTGTCTTGTCGTGGGTTGGGAAAGGGCAAGCTCTTTTGGTTTTTTCAGCGTTGGGTTTTAGCGTTGGCAAAAACCAAATGTGCTTGACCGAGCGTTGGCTTTTTTGTATGCCGCACAACGGTCTCGGCTATGCGTAGTGCGGTATTTCAAGGCACTTATCTTTCCGTTTAGCAGTTAGTTTATTTAATGTAATTTCTTTCATATCAGCACTTTCGCCCGCATTACGTATAGCCATTGTTGTGCGGTCGTACTTTCTTTTTTTCTTCTGTCAGCGTTGGCAAAGACATACTCTTTTGCAATTTTTGGCTTGTGTGTCGGC
>CAZNTR010000535.1:0-1216 GCA_964575925.1 uncultured Chitinophagales bacterium | reverse complement strand
TACCTAAATGTTTAGTAGAAAATAGCCCTACTTTTTTATTGATATTTTTAAACAGTAAATAAAGTGAAAAAGCTTCAAACAATAAAATAAATAACGCCAGTAAAATAAATACCCACAGTAAATTAAGCGAGTAATAGAGCACAATTAGGGCTGTAAAAAGCTTACCTAAAACATGCAAAAAACCAACTAAAGAAAAGGCCTTGTACCTATGGAGGCCTTGCAAAAACGATTTATCGTAAATAAATAAAATACTAATAAAAACATAAAATAAAAAAGGTAAAAACAGTGTTGTGTCAGAAATATTTAAATAAGAAAAAATAAAATCTTTAAACAAATACATTAAAATTACAATTACCAAGCTAAAGGCTAAATTTAGTTTTAATAGCGAGTAAAAAAATAACGAAAGGCCATTTGGGTAATCGTCATTTTTAATTTCGGTAACGGTTTTAGTAACTGAATTTGCAATTATACCTGTAGGCAAGGTTAAAATTGCTTGTAGTGAAAAAAAGGCTATCAATACCCCGTATTCAGAAACACTTAAAGCCCTACCCATTACTAACTGAAACAAGTAAGCTAAAAAGTTTGTAAAAATCGAGGACAAGGTAACTATAAAAGAGCCTAAAACTATTTTATTTTTAAAAAGATTTTTTATTTTAAGGAACATCTACTTTATTAAAGTTTAAAAATGCAGAAATATCTTGATTACTTAATACCCTATCATATTTAAAGTCTACTTTTTGATTGGTTATATAAATAGAATCTTCGTTTAATTCCGGCAAGCCATTTTTTATAACGGCGGCAGGTTCTGTATAAAAACTTATAGGGTCAATAAATTCGGGTTTAAAAGTATATATTTTAAAATTATTTAATGAGTATTTTTGAGCCAAAGAGTTAGTAATTTTTGAAACATTAGGATTATACGAATTTACAGCAATATTTTTGTATCCTATGTAAACAGATAAAAAGCAGACGACACAAAAGGCTAAGGGAAATAAGTCAATTTTCGGTATAAAGGTTTCAATATTAACTTTAACGAAAATAACTTTAAGTACGGATATTAAAAGAACGGTTATGTAGATATAAAACGAATGAATGCTAAGCTCAAAAGATTTAGATATTGCGAATAAAGTAAGAACTAAACTCAACGATAGTGTAAATCCTAAAAATTTGTTTTTAAACTTTATTACATAATTTAAAGTCCCTACACTTGCTACTA
>CAZNTR010000534.1:0-1222 GCA_964575925.1 uncultured Chitinophagales bacterium | reverse complement strand
TTAAATATTGTCCTATTTCCTTTTCGCTTTTATCGTCCATTATACATTATAATTATATTTTAATAAATCGAAATATTTAACATCTTCTTTTATTTCGACATCCATTTCTGCATTGCTTCTTTTCAATTCAGGTATTTTCAATTTAGGTAATTTGCATATTTTGTATTGTATATCAAATACGATAAACGATTCATAATACTCACCATATTCTGTTGTTATTTCCTTTTTAAAATCGTCCAAATAATCTTGACATGCCTCACGTGCTTCATCCATTGTTAAAAAGCATCCTACTATTTCAGTTATAAAGTCATATTTGCATTTATCGTAAGCACTAACTACACCTATAATTGTTTCGTCCATTATAAATTATGCTTAGATATTATTTTATTTAATTGTTTTCTCAACCGTATTAAATCCCTTTTTCTTTTTTTGTATAATTCTATATCTTCACCATCTACATACATTTCAAATCGTTTGTTCGTTTTCGCTTCTTTTTCAATCAAATATGATTCGTATTCAGCTTTATCTACAATTATTTTTCCTTCTGGTAATTTTACTTCCAACTCAATTGATCCGCCATTAGTACCAATAATTTTTAAAAAAATACTTTCCATAATATATTATATTTAGAAAAGTTTATTTACATATTTCCACTTTTTAACTTTTAATTTATTAATTGATTCAATATGTCTTTGAAGCGTACTACATTTACAATGTTCATTATATAATCTATGATTGGAATTATGTTTAGTCCTAATCTCTTTGTTAGTAAAGGAATTATATTTTGTTTCTTTCAACTTTTTCTTCTTATTCGGCGAACTTCTTGAGGAATGTCTAGGTGAAATAGATCTCTTTCTATTCCTACTGTTTTCTCTACTATTTTTTCTTGTATGTTGCTTAATGATATGACTTTCGTAATTATGATGTTTATTTTGTTTATTTCTGTTTTGTGATGAAACAAGTAGTTCTCCTGATTTTACTAATGAATTTTTTTTGTGGGATTTATTCTTTTTCATTTCACTATTATTAAATTGCTCCCAAGTATTTCCTTGCTTTTCAGGGTTGACAGCTGGATTTGCTCTGTTATTTAATATTCCATTTATTCCATCTCTGCCAATTAAACTCATTCGATTTTTAAACTTTTCTTGGAAGGAGTTTTCCATTTAATATTATACGGAAACTTATAAAATAATGAGTTAATTAAAGTTGTTCAAAGAAATAA
>CAZNTR010000533.1:0-1222 GCA_964575925.1 uncultured Chitinophagales bacterium | reverse complement strand
TGAACTTATTCCAAAAAACCAAACAACCACAATGGGATTTTGTTTATAGCACCTATCTCAATATCATCAACCGCTAAAAAAGCATTTGGAAATTCTTGAATCTGTTTAGTCGTTTTATTTTTACCTCCAACTTCTATCAAAAAAGAATCATTAATCAAAAAATCTCCATTTTTGGGCAATAGAACATTTTTGGTGTGATTTTTCAAACTTGTCATCATAAACGTTTCTCTAATAGTTCCACTATTCGCCCGATTTCCAAGTAGCGCATACATAATATTGGTATTCTCTAGGTATAATTTTTCCGGCTTTTGAAGTAAACTAATCCCATGTGAGTCAGACATAAGCAGATTAAGTAATTTCGCCTGAGCCATATAATGTAAGTATTGTGTAAGTGTGTTTCGATGAATTCCCATTCGTTCACTCAATTTTGAAACGTTAGGTTTGAATGGAACACTTTCAGACAGAATTAGAAGTAATTGTTGCAATTTTCTCGAATAATGTGGATTAAATCCATCAATAAATTGTAAATCAACTTCGGTTATTAAGCGAATAATCTGTTCTAAGCGGTAATAAAAAGTTTGTGGATTCTCTTTAAAAAATGGATAATAACCAAAACGCAGATAATCAGAAAAATGAGAAAGAGGTTGTATTTTTTGACTGATTTCTGCAGCGATTGAAACATGATTTTCTAGAATATCAGTTAAAGAAAATGAGTTAAGTTGAGTAATTTCAGAAAAGGATAGATATTCTTTAAAGCTAAATCCGTTTAATTCGTAAATCATAGCTCTACGACTTAAGTCAACTTGCTCTTTAAGGATGTCGATGCTACTAGAGCCCGAAAAAATGATCGATAATTTTGGATAGGTATCGTATAAATTTTTTAATTCTCGAGACCAATTGGGGTATTTGTGCACTTCATCAATGAAAACAGTTTTTCCACCTTTAATATGAAATTGCTCAATAGTTGTGTACAATTTATGCTCAGTGAAATATAAATCGTCGGCTGAAAGGTAAATTGCCGTTGCAGAAAACGCATATTTTTGTTTCAGAACTTGTAATAAAAGGGTAGTCTTTCCAACTCCACGAGCTCCAGTAATCCCAATAAGTCGGCCTTCCCAAATAATTGATTGAATCAATTTCCGCTGAAAATTTAAGCTGATTCGTGAAAGAAGTAAGTTAGATTTTTGATGTAAAGCTTCCATAAGACATAAAATGCTGAATA
>CAZNTR010000532.1:0-1223 GCA_964575925.1 uncultured Chitinophagales bacterium | reverse complement strand
ATCGGAAATTATGTAGTTGATTTAGCACGCCTCGATGACTACGGTATGTTCGATGAATTTAGTTGGGGACGAAAAAAGCTTTTTAATCGCTTACGTTTAAATCGCTTTATGGAACTTGGCAATAAAGCTTCTGAAGAATTACGATGCCGATTGGCTTATTTATTAAATAATGAATGTGATGAACTTAAAAATGATTCTGAACTATTAGAACAAGCTCTACATCACATTAATCATGTGATGTTAACCATTCCTGTTGAAATTAGCGACTATACTGATTTTTATTCTAGTAGAGAACATGCTACAAATATCGGGACGATGTTCAGAGGAAAAGATAACGCACTAAACGAAAATTGGCTTCACATGCCAATAGGCTATCATGGCCGAGCAAGCACAGTTGTTGCAACCGATACTCCAATAAAAAGACCATCAGGACAATTAAAACCTGACCCAAGTAAACCTCCCATTTTTGGAGCTTGTAAACAAATGGACTTTGAGTTGGAAATGGGATTCTTTATTGGCAAACCTGGCAAAATGGGTCAGCCAATCTCAATTGCTAATGCTGAAGAGCACATTTGGGGAATGGTTATTTTAAATGATTGGAGCGCAAGAGATATTCAAAAATGGGAGTACATTCCTCTCGGACCATTTTTGGCTAAAAATTTCGCAACATCCATTTCACCTTGGGTTGTAACCCGTTTTGCACTAGAACCATTTAGAGTAAACGCACCTGAACAAAATCCAAAACCTTTAGATTATTTGGCTGGAAGACAAGATGCCGCTTTCGACATTCACATCCAAGCTGATATAAAATCAAAACAAATGGATGAATATCAAAAAATTTCACTAACCAATTTTAAATACTTGTATTGGACTCAAATTCAACAAGTTGCTCATCATACTATTACGGGCTGTAAGTTAAGCACAGGTGATTTATTAGGATCCGGAACTATTAGCGGGCCAACACCAGACTCTTATGGAAGCATGATTGAATTGTGCTGGAAAGGTGAAAAACCAATTCAGCTTTCGGATGGAACTTCCCGCTCATTTTTGAATGATGGAGATACTATACGCATGAGCGCTTGGTGTGAACACGCTGGCTATAAAATAGGATTTGGCGACGTTGTAGGTGAAATTATCCCTTAAAAAAATGAGACCCGCAACGCAATTTAGTTTTTTATAATTTTTAAATTATCCCCAAAAAACTAAACTCGTTGCGGTATCTC
>CAZNTR010000531.1:0-1240 GCA_964575925.1 uncultured Chitinophagales bacterium | reverse complement strand
ATGATTCCTACCATAGATGCCCAACCACTTGGAGGTCGTTCAAACCAAAAGTATTTAACAAATTCCTCAATTAAGTATAATAAACCAACGATGGCAGCGGAAACTCCAAGCCAACCAGAAAATTTTAATGGAACAGATGAAAATGAGATTAATCCGTCCATAGCTAAGCCCATTAATTTTCGGAACGAATATTTTGTTTCACCTGCAGCTCTTCCCGCACGATCATAAGGAATCCCGATTTGTTTAAATCCAACCCAACCACGAAGTCCACGAACAAAACGATTGTGTTCCGGCATTTGGTTAATCCAATAAACCACATCTTTGGTCATAAGGCAGAAATCGCCAGAATCAAGAGCCATGTCAATATTGGCTACCTTTTTTAGGATTCTATAAAATAACCAATAAGCAAATTTTAGAATGAAATTCTCTTTTCGATTTTTACGAACAGCATAAATAACATGGAATCCTTCATCCACTTTTTTCATCATTTCGATGAATAATTCTGGTGGATCTTGTAAATCTGCGTCTAAAACCCCGATAACATCTGCTTGAATATATTTTAAACCTGCACTTACAGCCGTTTGATGCCCGAAATTTCGTGATAATTTAATTGCTGCTGCATTTTCAGTATGCAATGAACAGAAGTTCTCAAGCATTTCCCATGTTTTGTCTCTACTTCCATCATCAATAAAGATAATCTTTAACTCTTGTTGAATCTGAGATTTAAACGTTATTAACCGCTCGAATAATAAAGGCAAAACGAGTTCTTCGTTGTAGCAAGGAATTACGAGACCTAGGGATTGAATCATTGAATTAGCTTATTCAAAATGTTAAAAAGGGGTGTTTTTTAGCTTTTCAAAACTCCTCTGAATCGTAAAAATTACGTCTTTTCTTTCTATATTCCCAAAACTATGATTAAGCCTTAATTCTCTTATAGTATGAAATTAGTAAAAGTTCTATTATTTATTATTTGGTTGGTTCCAATTACAAATTTATTTGCTCAAATTACATTTACAGATGCTGAACGCAAAACGGGTTATGCCTTACGCGAGGATACGACTTGGTTTGTATTCGATCCTGGTTATTACAAGAAAGCATCAGTTGAGAAAGTAGTCGTTACAGGCTCATTTCGTGGATGGTCCCAAGATTTGGATGATGTTACTTATCATTTAAAAAATTACCAAAGCTATTGGGCTGTTGCATTATTTAATCCCAAGTATGAAAAAATTACACCGGGTGC
>CAZNTR010000530.1:0-1247 GCA_964575925.1 uncultured Chitinophagales bacterium | reverse complement strand
GGAGTCAGGAGTCAGGAGTCAGGAGTCAGGAGTCAGGAGTCAGGAGTCAGGAGTCGGGAGTCGGGCTCGAAAACTCCCCCTTGAAGGATGGTTTAATCGCAAGTTATACATGAACTTGAAGGGGGCTGGGGGGATGTGAATTAGGAATTAGGAATTAGGAATTAGAGTTGGGGGTTAGGAGTCGGGAGTCGGGCTCGAAAACTCCCCCTTGAAGGATGGTTTAATCGCAAGTTATACATGAACTTGAAGGGGGCTGGGGGGGATGTGAATTAGGAATTAGGAATTAGTTTCATCTGAAAGGTGATTATTACTATTCGATTTCTGTAAACCCGAAGAAATAGGAGCATATTCTAATTTTAAAGTGTACTTTTCTTCGTCATTTTCTGAGACTAATTTAAAAATTTCGTCATTATTGGAAGTGCTTGTTTTTGCAACTCGTCCTAAAGCTTCATTAAGAGTGATTTCAACAAACTCCATCTGAGAGTTGGGAACTTTTTAATAAATTCGTTTCCATTAGGATTTCTTTTATTTGTTTCCCATTACTTAAAATCTGAGAATATGTCGAAGAAGTCCATTCATCGGTTAAAGAATAAAAATCTTTAGCTTCTAGTGTTTTTGACACTTGAATAGATGGTATTTCTTGTTTTAACTCAGATTTTTTTAGATTACTAAATTTGCTTGAAACTGAAGCCTCTTTTTTTAACTAATCGTAACATTTTCAAAAAATGGGGTTCCTTTATGAGAGAAATAAAAGGGCAACTGATTCATTTCCCAGCAATGAACCCTTCCAGAATGCCGTCTTTTGGGTGTGCGCCTTTTCAAATCCTTCAAATTCGCTGATTATTTTGATGAAGACTACTTTTCGGATTTAGTTCAGCAATAAAATCGTTGAAAGTACTCCATTGGGATGCATCAAAATCGACTTTTTGAATTGGATTTAACTTTAGATTCAATAAAACCAAGCTATTTGAAACAGATTATGGAATTATTTTAGAAAGAAAACCTAGGTTCAAATTTTGTGTAAAGTAATAAAAACAGTACTATTCGCAGAACGCGAAATAAACAATGGAAACATTCTATTCTGAAACCACTTTTAGCAAAATAGCTTAAATGTTTTAGTGTAACTATTGCATTTGCCTGATATTATTAGTTATTTATGAACCTGTTATTAAATACGTTTTAATTGATATGCCAATTTTAGAACTGCAACAATCTTCACCACTTTTTTCAAATTATGCGCTTGATCA
>CAZNTR010000529.1:0-1253 GCA_964575925.1 uncultured Chitinophagales bacterium | reverse complement strand
AAAACCGCGTAAGCAAACAAACAAACAAAGCCCGAGAAATTCGGGCTTTTTTGTTTAATTCGGGTATTCCTACTTCTCAAATTACTGTTTGGTTTACCATTCAGTGGCCTGCTTTGCTCCTTGCGAAGCAGGCTTTTTTATTTGCAGACAGATCCTTCATAAGTATCAAAAAGGATATGAATACTTCCATTACATAGAAATTCATTAGCTAAATTCATTCGTTTAAATACAAATTTCCGCATTTCTTTTCCTTTAAATTTCCCCATTAGAAAACCTTCCAAGTCGGCTACTGTAACTGTAAATCGCAACGTTGCAATCACTTCATCTTTTTTGTCGTCTTTATACAAGCCCATAAGTCGCACCTTGTGTTTAGTGCCAAAGAAATTATCGATAAAATTACAAAAGCCTTTTCTTAGTAAGTAATTTAGATTCATGTTAATACCTCATGTGTTCAAGATTTTCAAATTCAACTGCATAAGCTGCCATTTGCTCATTGCGCATTGGAGGCTTGGTCGCCATGTGCTCAATAGCTTCTCTTAAACCAATTGTGTCTATAGTTTGTGTAATTTGGTCTAATTGGTATGTAAGTTGTTGTAGGTAATACCACAGGCAGTACAATTGAAAATCAATATGGTCTGCTTGTTCAGAGAACGGGTCGCCGATTATTCCTGGAGAAACGAAAAAGCGAGATGGTTTTTTATGCAAATTGCTCAAAACTTGATTGAGGAAGGCTTGCGCCTCGGGGCTATACTCGATGGCAGGAATGGCGGTCTTGTATTGGGGCCTAGCCACAGCGAGGGCGGCATTAAGTTGCTTATAATCGAAGCAATGGGAAGGGTTGTTTATCACGGCGAAATGGAAGGTGGAGAGTTTATCTTTTGCGCGTCCGCTGTGCATTATAATAGGTTGCGTATTGAAGAACTCATTCATATTCCAAGTACTTCTTTGGGTTTGAATGTTATCCCTGAAGTGTTTTTCCCCGAAATTATTAATTGCTTTACCCTTGCTAGCCAATGTGTTCTGCTCATTAGTAGTGACCAAGCTATTATCGGTCGTAGTACTACAGTGAGATTTCTTCCGGAGTTGGTTGCGCTTAATTCTGTGCATAAAAAACCTGTATTGTTCGATTTGAATTTACCTGATGTATATGATGTACAAGGAGCGGAATTGGCTATTCAGCGAAGAGTTCATTTTAGGTCTCCCGAGCCAAATAAAACTCAATAATTTCTTGTAGTTCTTGGATTTCTTCCTCT
>CAZNTR010000528.1:0-1256 GCA_964575925.1 uncultured Chitinophagales bacterium | reverse complement strand
GGAAAAAACTATCAAAATTAACTGTAAATATATAATAGACTTTATATAATTAAAAATGCAAAAGGTTTACAATCTGTTTCTGCCCAAAAACAGTCCTACTACACTGAAGGATATTCTACTTTAGGGTTTTTAGATGCTGATTTTACAATAGGGCGTGGATTACATAAAGTTGGAGTTGGTATGGATAATAATTTGGTTTTTTCTCGTGAAAGAATGGCGTTTAATTGGCTACGTTTAAAGTATGCTAACTCATGGTTTACAGCAATGCACATGCATGGTTCACTCACTTGGAAAGCCATAACTACTCTCACAGGATCAAAATCTTCTACAGATTTTAACGAGATATGAACATCTCTATCACGATGGGTAGTTTATCAGCGCTTTGAATTTCGTCCATTTAAGTGGATACAATTAGGTTGGTTTGAACTTATCAACTATAGCGAACGATCAATGGATTTATCGTATTTATATATCTCAAATCGCATGTTTTTTATGGAGTTTGAAAATATGGATAGAGACAAAGTTGGGTTGGAATCGATTTACTACTTAGACCTTACAAGGGCATTGAATTTTAAAGTGAATTACTTGTACATGATATCGGTGATGGAACCGCATTAAAAGATTTGTTCAATTTCGGGAAAAATAAATGTATTATCAATAATAAATTTGGTCGCAGAATTGGTCTTACGCTAAATAAAAGTTCCTTGTTTTTAGCTAATATTGAGTACACTAGAATTGACCAAGAAGTATACACCCATAAAAATGTTTATAATGCTCATGTGGAAAAAGGTGTGATTTTGGGCGATCAAATGGGACCTAATTCTGATCGATGGAAAGTTGTATTTCGAAAATGGTTAGTAAATCGAAGTCAACTACGATTAACGTACTCTTACATAAGACAAGGACTTAATTATTCTGATTCTGATGGAAATTTTGTTAATGTTGGAGCGAATCCCAACATATCGTATTTAGTTAATAGAGAGTTTACATACTTTTTAGACGGCGATTTACAACGTTATTCCAATTTTTCTCTAGAATATATTATCGAACCGTTACGTTCACTCCAATTAAAATCTCGTATACAACGACAATGGGTAAGTGAGGGTAAGCGAATATCTAATTTTTGGTTTGGCGAATTTATTCTTACAATCGGGATGAACTATTTTTGATAAAAACGAACTAAGTTTAGATTCTTCTTGTAATTGTCCCTTAGGTTTAATAAAGCGTTTTGGAAAGGTTTTTGCTAGAAAGTAAGG
>CAZNTR010000527.1:0-1269 GCA_964575925.1 uncultured Chitinophagales bacterium | reverse complement strand
TTCGAAAAGCGCGCTATAATCAGTTATGTAATTAATATGTTTCATTTAAAAAAGACTCCGAATAATGAATAATGAATTTGAAGAACAGGAAAAGCGGATAGCTGCAATTTTTCGAAAGAAATTTCGTGATATCACGAAAAGAACAAAAACGCTTGAATTTTATAAAGCTTTCTTAGAAAAAGAGCTAGATTTTCCAGTAAAATTGAAAAGTGTTGAGTACTTTAAATGGGAGGAATATTATGTTTTGGGGCCAGGAGATAAAAAAGAATATGAAGAATTAAAAAAGACTAGAGCATCTCATTCAGATGTCTTCAATTTAGTTCGAATAGATAAACACATTGATGAAGAGTATGGTTTGTTTGCAAAAGTGACGCGGGTTTCTGATCGGAAACGATTTACTATTCCACTAATAGATTTAAAAGCCCATGATGAAGAATCAAAAAATTATCAATTATTGATAGATTATGTTGTATGGTGTTCAAGTTATGACGAGTGAGTTTTCAAATGGTCAATACTATTTAAAATTGTTAAATATTAGTTCCTTATCCTCAATCTCTTTATCACTTTTATGATAAAGTTCAATAAAAACAATTCTTTCTTCAATTTCGAAATGAGCATAAATTAAACGTAAGCCAGATTGAACTCCTCGACCTTTTAAGGCTTTACAAGCAATTTTTTTTACTTTGATTACACAGGTTTCCAATCCTAAATTGTCAATTCGAAAACTAAATGGTGGTCTTTCATTGGGCGAAAAGATCAACACTTTTTTTACGACCTCTAAATCATCATATAAAGTTCGATATTTTTTCAAAAGTGTTTTTATGTCCTTTTGAAACTCGGGAAGTTCTTCAAAGATCATTATTCTTCCAATTCGTCCTCGTAATTTCTAACAGTAAATGGCGCTTCTCTGTAAAAAACTAATTCGTAATTAATTTCTTCTCCGTCTTTTGAGGCAAGCCAGGGCATATCTTTATGAGAATACTTACTGATTGCTGAAGCAGACCAATCGCTCATTTGTTCTATAACTTTATCAATGACTTCTTTTTCACTTGCTTTTAATTGTGTCAAATCTGCTTTTTCAAGAGGAATATAACGGGTTTGCACTTTGTCGTAATACTCTGTTTTTATTCGTTGTATCATTCCATTATCCATCATTTGAGCTATGATGTTATCTAATTTTTGTGGAACAGGTCCGTATGGTAATTTGCGATAGTTTGCACCTGTTAAATGCTCCTCATACAATTCGTAATAATTAAAATCAGAAAAATA
>CAZNTR010000526.1:0-1272 GCA_964575925.1 uncultured Chitinophagales bacterium | reverse complement strand
CTTAAAATCCAATGGAACTTAACTTCCGTACCGGTTCGAGTCCGGTCAGCGGTACCAGTGTAAAGCCTTGTAAATGTTAAATTTGCAAGGCTTTTTTGTGTTTAGAATTAGTAAACCCACTCTGAAATGTAATCCTATTTTTTAGGAAAACTTATAGTCAGGTCTGTATCTAATTCGAGTTTAGTTCGACTATTCTTCGAATAAGAAAAATGAAGAATTTACAAGGTCTTGTGGAGCAAAGATTTACAATCATGCTGTTTTGCTTTTTCGAAGGAAACCCGAACAAATACCGAAGGAAAGTGGTTTCTGAACAGAAATAGGGGTGGTTCTCGTATGTGAATTTGAAGAAAATAGTCTAACACGAATCATTGAGCGATTTTTCAACAGTTTGAAATAAATGTTCTATATTATTGATAATATATTATTTAATGACAGATTCGTATGGAATAAAAAGCTTGGAAAACATATTAACAATAAAAAAGCCTTACAAACGGTTAAGTTAGAAGGCTTTATTTAGATCAATAATTATTATAAGTTCAATGAGAATCTATTTGTAACAATTGCATCATTTAATCAGTATCATTTTTTTTGTCTCTGAAAACGTTCCTGCTTTTAGAGTATAGAAATAAATACCTGATGAAAGATTCGTAGCATTAAACGATTCAGAATACGTTCCAGCCGATTTTTGTTGATTTACCAAAGTCGCGATTTGTTGTCCAAGCATGTTGTAGACGGTCAGAGTAACGGTACTTGCAATAGGTAAAACATATTGAATCTGAGTACTTGGATTAAATGGATTTGGGTAGTTTTGATACAAACTAAAATGTGGAAATTCTGAAATCGACTCCGTTGAGACGTAATGAATATTATCTGCATAGAGAACGTTTCCAGTTTCAATGTCAATTACAACAAATAAATTATTTCTTTCCTCTTTGTTTTCTTCATTGTTATAATAATAATAATCAAATGAAATCCCCCAAGTAGGGCCGGTAAGTTCAAAAGGCATTATATCGGTAGTAACATCTCTATCTTCAAAGACAATTTTATCTGTTCCAAGTACATAACCAGCTTCAGGTTGAGCAAAATCTGGCATATTTTGGAAAAATTCTGTTCCGCCATGTTGCATCGCAATTTCTAAAGCAGAATCGCTATCCATCGAAATAAATTCTGGTAATGATCCTATTTCATCAATCCTGTTAAACGTTGCTGAATCAACTTCTGCGTCGAAATATAGTAATCCTAGTGGAGTTAGCATTCCCATATAAACCATAT
>CAZNTR010000525.1:0-1276 GCA_964575925.1 uncultured Chitinophagales bacterium | reverse complement strand
TTACGCAACAATCACTTTTTCTTTGAATAGATTGGTTCTTAGGCTGAGATGCTGGATCGAAGCCCAGCATGACCAAATAACAACTATGAACTAAGCTCATTATGATGTGAATAAGCTCTTGTTTTCATTAATTATGCTACATAAAAACGTTAACTATATAATTCACTTTATAAAATGTCAAAGTCCGAATTTAAGGGTTTAACTCAATTAAGTAAATCGTATTAAACCAATAATAATTCTGAAAACTTGAGTTTAGTATTTGCTCAATAATCAAGTTTTAATTTATCAAAATATATTTATGAGACCTGTCAATTTGATTATTGTGAACGAGTTAAATTATTGTTATTTAATGAAAAAGCTTAATGGTTTTAAAGTGATACAGCTATTCCATTTTATTCAAAACTACATTTAATCGAAGTGAAATTGGGTCAAAGTCAGAACGAGCATCAGTTCTTGAACCCTCTCTCATTCCTCTTCTTCCCATACCCCCATCAGGTCGATTATCGCCTGTCATTCCTCCCAAATCGCTTTCGGGTCTCATCCCACTTGTTGGTATCTTCATTTCATTCGTTTCGAGGATTAAAGTCATCTCTTTCGTTAATTTTTCACCTGAGCTTAATTGACGAGGAATTCTCAACTCATAAATCATTTCATTTGTTTCATTTGAAAATCCTATAGCAACATTAATTTCATCGTTCCTTTCATCGAGGTACAAAATGCTAGTTTTATCTGCTTTTTTGTCAACTAATTCGGCTTCTCTAGGAAGACTACGTAATATAATTAAAATATCGGGATCCTGATCTGTCTCTCTTCTCAACGATTCACTTAAACGTATAGGTAAAAAAGGATAATGAATCCCCATAGTTTTATTTTTTGATATAAATGGATTAAACCAAACTGTAATTCCCTGAAGAAGTTTTCGTTGAGTCATTCTATCAGCCGTTTTGATAAATAAATAAACAAATGTATCATCATTATAAACTCCATAAACTAAACTCGATTTTTTATCAAATAGAGTTAATTCTGGCCAATCTTTATTTGAACCATCCATTTCAATTGTTTTTGAAAGGGTAAGGCTAGCCATTTTCGAAGTGCTACAGCTTGAAAATGTGATTAAAAGTAAACTGAAAAAGAGTAAATGCTTCATTACAATAGGAATTGATGTTTTTAAAAATAGTAAAATATAGAGCAGTAATTCTGATAATCTATGATGCAAATGAAAATCATTTCGATAAATGAAAATTGAACTTTCTTTGAGCATCTCACAGATTAAGTC
>CAZNTR010000524.1:0-1282 GCA_964575925.1 uncultured Chitinophagales bacterium | reverse complement strand
GTTTCTTTGCGAAAACCACTGCCTTTTTTATAGAAACGAAGTCCGAAAGTTGAGTCATAAGTTGCTTTGGAGCTTAAACACTTTCATATTTCTAGAAACGCCAATAATTTTGCTAATAAGTACTTTTCTGTTCTTATGAGCAAAATTTACTTTTTATAAAACTTCAGCTCAAGCAATTCACAAAGATTAAAAATGAGTGCTGCTTATTTTTTGTAAGTTAATTTAAACGTTCAAATAAATTCACTTTGATTTATGGCAATTTCTCGTAAAGATTTTATTAAAACATCCGCGTTTGGCGCACTTGGTGTACTTTTAACAGGAAACATTTTATAAGCGGAAGAAAACCCTTTTGTAAAACTGAAAGGCAACACTTATACTTACAATAAATCTGGCGGGACCATTCTCATTTATCATTCAAAACAAGCTTTAGTTGTGGTTGATAGCCAATTTCCTCAAAATGTAGAATCGTTCATTCCACGTTTTAACTTATCCGAAACCAGAAAATTTGATTACTTGATTAACACGCATCATCATGGCGATCATACAAGAGGAAATAAAATTTTAGGTGCTTTCTCTAACAAAATAGTAGCCCATAAACGAGTTCCTGAATTGTTAACACAACTAGCAAAGGAAGCAAATAAAGAACCCGGATTAATCCCTACAACGACATTTGATGCAACTTGGAAACAAGAAATTGGCGATGATACAATTCATGCGTATCATTTTGGTACTGCTCATACCGGCGGAGATGCAGTAATTTATTTTGAAAAATCAGGAATAGCTCATACTGGAGATTTAGTGTTCAACAAAGCCCATCCAAACATCGACCGCAAAGCAGGTGCTTCCATTGAAAATTGGATAGTGTATTTAAATAAAACAGTCGATACACTTCCAAAAGAAACCATTTATGTGTTCGGACATGCAGGCGGTATTTTACCTAATCATGGAAATTATGAATCCGTTTATCGATTCCGTGATTATCTAAGCGCGGTTTTAGAAAAAGCAAAAACCGCCGTTTCAAAAGGAATGAGTAGAGAAGATTTTACAACTGACCCTATTTTAGAAGGTTTTGAAGACGTTCAAACGGTATCAAAAAGATTGAATTTACCCTTCGTTTTAGGAATCGCTTGGGATGAAGTTAGTAAGGTGTAGAGAATAAATAACCTTCGTTTAAATACTAAACCTATTGTAGATTAGGCTAATTGCTATAATTCTATTAGCCAAACAATGAACTTGCAAACAAAAAGTGGAGATTTATTTAATTCATACAGATTAAGCTGCG
>CAZNTR010000523.1:0-1291 GCA_964575925.1 uncultured Chitinophagales bacterium | reverse complement strand
AATCCAATTATTACCAAATATAAAAAAAACTGGCGAATATTTGAATTCAAATAAATGCCAGTAAAATAGATTATTGGCATTTATTTGAAAATGGTGTTTACAGTAATAGTGAATCTAATCCAAAACTTGGTTAAGGGAAAAGCTTTCACCCCATTTAGAAGACAATTATTCGAGTATTCTATCAAATTTCTCATCGGCTCTTCTTGTCCAATAAATTTCTAAAGCCATTTAGAATGCTTTTTCTGAATTTCAGAGTGTGTGATAAGATTTTCAGGATTTTCGGATTCAAGATAGGATAATTCTAAATCTTCTAATTCATCATGTGTTAATTTATTCCACAATTGTCCATCTACCAAATTTCTAGATTGTGACATCAATCCGTAAAACTTTGATAGCAATTGCTCATTGTCAATCGAGTCAATGAGTTGATGGAAATTTGTTTTAAGTTGCGTTTCTTGCATAATCTTTTTTTTCAAACTACTAAATAAGAAATTCTTTCGCAAGGTTGAGATCGTTTAAAGAAATTATAAATGTAATGGGGAGTTTTAAATTCGATAGGCACGAGGGGGCAAAACTAAGAATAAATAGGCAGGAGGGGACCCTCGCGCCTGTTTAAGAGGAAACATATCGTTTATGAGAATAGCCAGATTTCCTCATTTCTCATTTCTCATTTCTCATTTTTAATCCTCAACTCGTTTAAAACTCAAATCCTGAAAATCGAAACTGAAATCGATATTGGGCGAAATTCCTTTCATGGTAATTCCTTGTGCTTTGCCTTCTTCATCTAAGCTAAATAGTGCAAAAACGTCACCATCCATGTGTTGATATTCCCATTTTATGGCGAAAGTATTGGCTTTATAAAATCCCATCGGTCCGTTTAGTTTTGGCGCTCTGTGCGATTTTAGCCACAGTTTTCCTTTATTCATAAACACTTCTACTATTCCGAACCAAGCATCTTCATAAACTCCGATATAATCTTCAGGTTTGATGTGTTTACTTTTGGCTTTTGCAACGATTTCCCAAATTTTTGTGGTTACCGAATCGGCATTATGAAGCGATTTTTGTTGACGTTTATCATAAAAATCGATCCAGTTATTGTCTTCTAATTCTAAATAACTGTCCAAAATCGAATTACTTACGGCATTAAAAAGGGAACTTCCGCCCAGATCTGTGTTAGTTAGAATAACCATTCCCAAATTGATATCAGGAATCATAATGGTTGTGGAAAGCATTCCTGGCAGTCCGCCCGTGTGAGAAACTCGTTTGTACCCTTTAACATCACGAATTCCCC
>CAZNTR010000522.1:0-1292 GCA_964575925.1 uncultured Chitinophagales bacterium | reverse complement strand
TTCACTGACTTTGGTATAAATGGCTTCAAAATCAAAGCCAAAACTTCCGTCTTTTACTTCCATTCTTGCTTTATAAGTTCCACCAACTCTTAAGTCGTTCGAGGCGCTTGGATACTGTCAGTCGTCTGTAGCGAAGTTCCACTGAGTAATATGATCAGCTTGGGTGTAAGATTCCCAAGTCTTTTTTCTATCTGCGGCAATTATTGCTTGAATCGTAATTTTTGTTGCTGACATATATTGATGGTTTAGTGCTGAGTTTAAAACGAAAGTTGTTCAGAATAAAATAAAACCAAATGTAGTATTGATTTTAAATGAAAGTATTCAGAAAATAATAACGTCTAGTTCATATACAAAATGATTATTCCTAAAATTCCAATTCCAAAACAAAGTGGCGAAAAGTATTTTGTATCAAGTTTTGCAAAATTGGTTTTCCTAACGCGTTTGAAAAAACCAACATATTTGAAATCTCCAATAGCTCTAACTATAAAAATAATAGGAATAATCCAAAGCCCTGAAATATGCATCCAATAAGGCAGTTTAAAGTAAATTAGTCCTAAATGAAACACATAAAATAATCCAAAAAATGTTAATCCAATTCCAACTATTGCGCTATCTAGTTTTGTCGGATTTAAAACTCTAATTCCGTTTTCATTGGTTGGTAATGATTCAATAAATCCCGTTTTTCCACCAAATACCCAAGTAAAATGAAGTATTGCTAGTCCAAAAAAGATTAAACTTAATAAAATTGATAAAATCACAGGTCAGTTCGCTTTCAAATTAGAGTTAAAATTTTGTTTCGACAAATAGAGCAGTAGAATAGAGTCAAGTTGATTTTTTCTCTTTTTGCAATAAACTGTACTCGACCAAAAATAAAATACCCAATTTTCAGAATTTTGATATTATCAACGTAATATCTTGTTTATAGATTTTCCTTTTGCTAATTCATCAACAACTTTATCTAAATACCTTACATTTCTTGTTAAAGGATTTTCGATTTCTTCAACACGATAACCACATATTAATCCAGTAATTAAGTCTGCATTTGGATTTAGTGTTGCTTCCTCAAAAAAAGTTTGAAATGTGACTTTTCTTGATATGAGTTCTTGTACTTTTTCTTCATTAAATCCTGTTAGCCACTCATTTTTAAAGCAATGGTCTTTAATCATCAATACTTTCTTTTACAAGGTTGTTCAGATGATTCATCATAAATTTTTTGATGTCTTGTTCTTTTTCTCTGCGTTTCGCATAACTAAAAAGCTTAGTGAAATTGATAGAATAGTTACTGATCGCAT
>CAZNTR010000521.1:0-1299 GCA_964575925.1 uncultured Chitinophagales bacterium | reverse complement strand
TGGAGTTGCTACATTAAAGTGGAGATTGTTTATCCGTACATTCTCCCAGTAACAATAAAGAAAAAAGGTAAAATACCATGGAATCCAAAAAACGTCAGCACTATGCCGATGAATTCAAAATCAAGGCCATAGAATTGGCCAAACTTCGAGGTAACACCTCTCAAGTAGCTCGGGAATTAGACATTCGACCAGAACTTTTGTCGAAATGGGTGTATCGCTCACGGCTGTCAGAATCGGGTCAAATGAGCGCCCTAAAATCAAATCTATCAGGTTTATCTAATGAGCAATTGGAAATCCGCCAACTCAAAGAAGAGCTTGAATTTGCCCGTATGGAGCGTGATATTCTAAAAAAGGCGGTGAGCATCTTCTCCAAGAACGAGGGCGTGCGTACAAGATAATTCAAGCCCTACGTGGGCAGTACGCCCTTGAGAAGATGTGTCGATATCTAAAGGTAAGTTGCAGTGGATACTACAAATATTGCGGGCGTAAGCCATCACAGCGTCAACTTACTCATCAGATATTCGCCCAACAGGTTAAACACGAATTTGAAGCAAGTAAGCAAGTATATGGCAGTCCGCGAATCCATAAAGAACTAAAAAACAAGAACATTAATTGCTCTCGTATTTTTGTTGCTAAGCTGATGAAAGAACAGTCGTTAAAGAGTAAATTAACACCCAAATTTACCCATACAACGGACTCCAAGCATGGATACTTGATTTCTGATAATCTTTTAGATCGTAACTTTAATCCACCTGCACCATCCATGGTCTGGGTAAGTGACATCACTTATATTCATACCCTTCAAGGATGGTGTTATTTAACCATTGTTATGGATCTATTTGACCGTAAAATAATAGGCTGGGCTACCAGTTCTACACTTGAAGCGGAACAAACGAGTGTAAAAGCCATGAAAATGGCATTGTTACATCGAAGAGCAACCCCTGATATGATTATTCATTCAGATAGAGGTAGTCAATATGCCTGTAAGGAATTCAGGAATCTCACTAAACACTTCAGACCAAGTATGAGTAGAAAAGGAAATTGTTGGGACAATGCTGTTGCAGAAAGCTTCTTTAAATCACTAAAGTTTGAATGGATTAATGATTACCGTTTTTCAACCATAAAACATGCCTCCACGGTTTTGTTTGAGTACATTGAAGCTTGGTATAATTCAACACGCTTACATTCAACTCTAAATTATCTAAGTCCTAACTCATTCATGGAGCAGTATTTAAAACAAACTATCGCAGCTTAATCTGTATGAATTAAATAAATCTCCACTTTTTGTTTGCAAGTTCA
>CAZNTR010000520.1:0-1309 GCA_964575925.1 uncultured Chitinophagales bacterium | reverse complement strand
GTAGATATCTTGAAAATTCATCAGTAAATGAGCTAGGACTATGTAATATAAATCGTGAAAACACCTGCCATAATACTGTGATTAGTAGAAGACATAACAAGCCAATTAGTATTACAATTAATCCTTTTTTTATCACTTCATTGATCTTATTCATGGGCTTGCACCTTATCGTAAAGTTGCTTCAATGATTTATCCTGAAGCATTGATTCCGTTAATGGCCTTACTTTTTCTTTAAATGCATTCTTATCTGGCTTAATAATTTCAAGGCCTTTCATTTGCATAGCTTGTAATACCTCATTCTCTGATTCTTTCCAGAGTTTAATCTGATATTCTCTAGATAGTATAGAGGCTTCTTTAATCCATGTTTGTTCATCTTTATTAAGACTCTGCCATGACGTTTCAGAAATCATGAGCACATCTGGTACAGTTGTATGTTCATCGAGAATTAGGTATGAGCAAACTTCATAATGTCGTGTTAAATAAATCGCTGGTGGATTATTTTCTGCACCATCAACAACTCCTTGTTGTAAAGCTGTGTACAAATCACCAAATGGAATTGGAGTTGCGGCTGCATCAAACTGCTGAATTAACTGAATTGCAAGATTACTTGCCTGTACTCTAATGTTTAATCCAGCTAGATCTTCTGGGTTAGATATTTTTTTTGTGCTTGTATAAAAGCTTCGTTTACCAGAATCATAAAAAACCAAGCCTCTGAACCGAAATGGAATGCTTCCGTTTAGTATTGATTCGCCAATCTCACCATCAAGTGTATTTCGCATGTGCTGATCCGACTTGAATAAGTATGGAAATCCGAATAAACGATATGCAGGATCAAAACCTTCAACCACTGCAGCAGACGTTTTTGTAATATCAATTGCTCCAAGTTGAATCAGTTCCAATAATTCACGCTCAGAACCCAATTGTTGGTTTGGATAAATCTGAATCTGAAGCTTTCCTTTAGATTTTTCATTAACAGATTCTGCCATTTTAATCATTGCCTTGTGAACAGAATGATTCACATCTAATGCATGTGCTAGTTTTAATACTTTATGTTCACGACGATTTGAACATGCAGAAACTGCAACTAACAAAAATAAGAATATGAATCTGATTGAGTTTCTCAAGATCTGATTGTTTCAATAATTTTTTTCAAACGTTCTATTTCTAGTAATAATGAATGGGCATTATTCATATCAATCATTTCTTTTGTAAACATTGTCGATCCCATTCCAACAGCAATTACTCCGGCGTCAACCCATGCTTTTAAATTGTTCATTTCAGGTTTTACTCCACCAGTTGGCATGAGTTT
>CAZNTR010000519.1:0-1311 GCA_964575925.1 uncultured Chitinophagales bacterium | reverse complement strand
TTGATGCAACCGATAATTACTCACAAACTGCTTTAATGCGCGCCATAAATAAGAAAAATTATGAAATGACTTCTCTTTTAGTAAAAGAAGGTGCTAGTATTTTTAAACGTGATAACACTGGAAAATCAGCAGTGATTTTAGCAGCGCGTTCTGGTAATTTACCAATTCTGAAACTTATTGTTGAGCAAGGAGCTGACATAAACGATAGAGATAGTCAATTTGGGTATCCTGTAATTAATTATGCCATTAAAGCAAATGAAGAAGTTGCTTTCTGGTTAATTGGAAAAAAAGCAGACATCTCGCTTCAAAGTAAAGACGGTGGTCATGCGCTTATCGAAGCGGCATATTCAGGAAATTCAAATATTATTCAGGCTCTATTTGATGCCGGTGCCGAATTAGACTTGCCAACGGTTTACGGGCAAACAGCGCTTCATTATGCAGCATTAAATGGAAAAAAAGATGCAGTAATTAAACTTGTAGAATTAGGTGCGTCTAAAAAAGCAAAAGACATAGACGGCAACTATCCTGTTGATTTAGCAAGAGATAATGGCTTTCTAGAAATCGCAGAGTTTCTTGGAGAATAGATTTCTGGTTAGATTGCAAAAGCAACTTTCAGGATAAGATATGATACAATTATAAGTCATCCCATGCTTTGACACGGGATCTCGGACTTATGAAAAATGAATAATTAAAGCACTCAAAAACTCAAAAAAAAACTCCTTTTTTTACCAAGAACCTAGAGTACGAAAATGCAATAAAAAGTTAAGCCCATTTCAGGAAGTCAAATTAGTCAGTTCTCACCCATTCTATTAAAAAAAATCACCAATTATTATGCAGAAAACTACTATTGATAGTAGATTCAAGGTTTAGTGGGTAAATGCTAAATATAATTTTTACTTATAGCGTAAAATACTCAAAATCAGACTTCGTTTCTAAACAAACTTCAATGGTTTTAAAAAAAAGGTCATCCTGTGCCTCAACACGATTCGGAGAACCACGAAGTGCTATTCCGGTCAAAATCTTTTACGCCATAAGTAATTATATTTTATAGGCTTAGTTCTAAGGCTGAGACGCTGGATCGGGCCCAGCATGACGAAATGACGAGTTAAATACAAGTTTTGTTTTTCAATCTTCTATAAAAGCTTTAGGAATACTTTTGAATCAACCAATCGGGCAATAGTTTAAGAAGTAAAACAGCCCAAAACCAGCGAAATGGAACAATAATTCTGCGAGTTTTTTTTCTCAATTTGTTAATTGTAATCTCAGCAAACTCTTCCGCTGAAATTATGCCAAAAGCTTCTTTTCGATTAT
>CAZNTR010000518.1:0-1313 GCA_964575925.1 uncultured Chitinophagales bacterium | reverse complement strand
CTTATTGTTACTTGTTGGGGGTTTTCATATGTTTTTATCTCGGGAAAATAATTAGCAAAGTCTGTAAATGTTTCTGAAACCATTAAAATTCTTTCGGTTTGCAATGCAGTTTCTTTTATGGTTTTTAGTGATTTTGAAGCGGCATCATTGTCAAATCCTGGGTCAATAATAGCTAATCTAAAACCAGGGTTTTGATTTAATGCTTCTTCAATGGCTGCATTAATATGCTTATCATTAAAACTGTAACCTATGCAAACCAATAAAGTATCATCATTTAACCTAAGGTTTCTTTGAAATCGTGCCATCATTTCAAAAAATGGTTGTTCGTATGAATCTTCATATTTGGCTTCTCTAGGATAAACCATCAAAGCTTTTTTAGGTTTTTCATTAATTACTACACTGCCAGTTTCTTCAACTCTTTCCCAGTTGATAGAACCGTGTAATTTGTGTAAATGAAAAACCCGCTGTACAAAATTATCTTCTTCTTTTAGTTTGCTTCCTTCTCTTTGTACGATATCATAATCAAAATATCTACCACTAAATGTTCTCGGAAATGTGTACGAAAAGCCATCAATTACAATCGCATTTACAGCCGTTGCGGCATCTTCAAAGAGTAAGTCATAATTTAAAGTAAATACTTTAACTCTTGGGCTGGTTTGTTTGGGTTGCAACACTTTTTCATGCAACACTTTGTGCGGAAATGCATCATTTGGGGGCGTAGGGATTGTGCATTTTTCTTGTATGAGTTTAAAAAGTAAATCCTTTAACTCGGATAGTTTTTTCTTTCCATCTTTATAAACAATCTCTGTATCTTCTGAAAATTTCACAAAGCCTTCAACTTGACTCAATAAGGCTTCAATATCCTTTTTGTCTTTTTTCTCATCAGGGAATTTTACAGCCTTAATGATGTTGCTTAAACCATCAACTTTATCTGTTTTAAGTTCTTTAACCGCTTCATCCCACAATTGAGCCATTGAAAGACCCTTAACATCCATAGAAGAACCCGCTCCAGTAAGAAGTACTAAATTCTTAAAAGGCTTTTGGAAAAACGTAGTGTAAACTTTGCGTTTTTCATTATTGGCAAGTTCTGCCGTGTGTTTTATCTCTTTATTATCAGCATCTAATTTTGGATAATTCTTTATTTCTGAAATACTTACAAGTTTACCCTTGTCAAATTCAGAATCCTTAACTTCTAGTGTTTTAGATTTTCCATTGATTAAAAGGTGTTTCCAGTTTTCTTTTATTTCTTCTGCCATAGCTAAAACGCTTTAAAATTATCCTTCATATAGTGTTTTAGATTCCATTTTTTGGTG
>CAZNTR010000517.1:0-1317 GCA_964575925.1 uncultured Chitinophagales bacterium | reverse complement strand
CCATCGCTTACAACATGGAAACAAGCAAAAGAAGGTAAATTTGAATTAGTAGAACTCAACCTTCGACATAAAGGGGCAACCTTACCTAAGGTCGAATTATCTGATCTAACACAGTATAAAAAAGCAATGTATGGTCCATTGACGGCGGCTTTATATCTAGCATCAAAAGATGCATTATCCAGAAATGAACAAATCATTTTTTTGCTGAACAGAAGAGGGTATTCTCCGCATTTATTGTGTAACGATTGTGGAACTATTCAAGAGTGTCCTAATTGCTCCGTTTCGTTAACCTATCATAAACCCAAAAGTGTTTTTCTTTGCCATTATTGTGGCTATTCTCGTTATGAAAAAACTCCTTGTACGCAATGTAATTCAACTGAGTTAAACTTTATGGGCGCAGGAACTCAAAAAGCGGAAGAAGAAATTATTGCATTATTTCCTGAAGCGAAAGTTTTACGAATGGATCAAGATACAACAAGAAAGAAGTTTGCCCATCGAGATTTAACAGAAGCATTTAGAAACCAAGAATATGATATTTTAATCGGAACTCAATTGGTTTCAAAAGGACTCGATTTCCCGAATGTAACATTAGTTGGGGTGTTAAATACAGATACAGAATTAGCATTTCCATCGTATCGGGCTCAAGAAAGAATGTTTCAATTATTGAGTCAAGTTGCGGGGCGTTCAGGACGTGGTGAAAAAGCAGGAAAAGTGTGGTTTCAAAGCTGGAAGCCTGATAAATTGCCCATTAAAGCAGCTCAAGATCATGATTATCAACTTTTTGCTGATGCAGAATTAGCGAATAGAATGGAATTGGAGTATCCGCCATTTTCAAAAATGATTCAATTTACGTTTAAAGGGAAAAATAAAGATGATGTGGGAAATGCTGCACAATTATTCTTTCATTGTATAATTAATCATATTCCCAAATGGCCTGTTTTGGGTCCTGCGCCATCAACAATTTATAAGATTGAAAAAGAATATTTCTGGGATTTATTACTCAAAATGCATCCCGATATGAAAACACTTGGAATAGAAACGTTGCTCGATAGAATTTTCGAAGAGTTTGAAGAGAAAAGAGAAAAAAAATTTAGCGCAGTAAAAATAATCGTAAAGGTTGATTTCTAATGATTTACGAAAAAAAATAGTCCAAGAATTAGGGGTAAAAGATTTCTCAAGTGTAATAAAATTAAAGTAAGTTAGGACTGTGAAAAAACTCATTATCTATAGTACCCTTTTTCTAATTCTCCAGGCGTGTGTAGACAAACCGATGAAAAATGATTCATTTGATTCGGAAGAAACCAAAGCCGTTATGGA
>CAZNTR010000516.1:0-1326 GCA_964575925.1 uncultured Chitinophagales bacterium | reverse complement strand
AATCACAAGATTTAGCAGCAAGGTTAGAAGCATCTAATAAATACCACAATGTAAGATATGAAACTTCATTACCTTTTGCTAATGGCGGACAACTCGCAACCACCGAAGAAAACATTAAAAAACTACAAAAAGCCTTAGATAATAAATATATACCTGCCGAATTAAAAACAAGTATTAGCAGCAAAATAGAAGAACTAAAAGAGCAACTAAAAAAAGAAACGGAACCAATACCTACTGCTCCAAAAAAAGAAGAAATTACGATAAAGGATTTGCAAGCCCGTTTAACCATTACTAAAAAAATGGCAGCCAAAAAACCCGAACTAAAAGCTAGGGTTAGAATTATTGAAAAAATGATTGCTAAAATGAAGGAAAATAAACCTTCTAAAGAAGAAATAGACAAATTTGTAGATTATGTAGATGTTTTTTATGGTAAAGATTATATTGACCCCAAAACAGGAGAAGTTAGTATTTATGGTAAAGACTACAATGGAGGTTTTACCAAAACCCAAATAAAAGAAGCAGTAACTAAATACATAAACGACCCTAAAACCAATTGGGGTGGTGGAGATAGTGTGGATAGAGAATTAATGAGAGATTTGTATTTAGCACCATTAGTTGATTTGAATATAGACAATATTAGTGACGAATTAAAAGAGAAATCGGGGAAATATAAAACAATACATCAGAATGATTTAAAAAAAGGAGAGAAATACATAAACACCAATACTGGTGATATAATGACTTTTGATAGAATTGAAGATGGATCTGTAATAGATTCAGATGGAGTATATCATGCAGCCGAAAAATATTATGAAGTTAAAAAACTATTTAGTGTTAATCCGTCTGCTATAGGTAAAGTAAAATACAGTATAAGTACGTATGATGGAGGAACACACAAAGATGGATCCCCTTTTATTGGAATATCAACTTATAAAACAAAAGAAGATTTAACAAAAGGAATTAAAAACTATAAAGATGAAGGTTTTACTGAAGTGGATAGTGTTTTTAATGAATTGCATGACAAAAAATTTCAACAAGGAGGAGAAGTAGAAAATGAGCATACATTTACCTATATGATGTTAAGTAGGCTACAAATGGATAATGATTATTTTTTAGGAGCAGCCAATGGATATGAAAAAGTTTTATGGGCAGGAAATGTGGATGATCAAATAGCCGAAATGAAAAAACTATGGAACAGTCTGCCCAAAGATGGCAAACCAGAATGGCTATCCATGCAAGAAATAGTGGATTACGAACGTAAAATGAAGAATTTTAAGAAAAAAGATGTGCCACAACTAGAACAAGGAGGAATTATAGGTAAGAAAT
>CAZNTR010000515.1:0-1330 GCA_964575925.1 uncultured Chitinophagales bacterium | reverse complement strand
TTTCTACAAAGATACATTAATAACACGTCATATCATAATTAACATAACACTAGTTATTATTTATTTCTCTCTTTTATAAAAATCTGCCAACTCGATTTATATACTCTTTTGGAGATTCGAAGTTGTTTATATTGTGGTTATAAGGAAATTTATATAAGGGGAAATAAACAATATTTAATTTGTAAAGATCTTCCCTTTTTGAGTAGATTGCAAACATAAATAAATTTCTATTCAAATGATCAACACATTTAAAGAAATTGAATCTTCTGCACTTAATTTGCCAGAATCGCAAAGAGGTAAACTAGCGTCTAGATTAATTCGTAGCCTTGAAGATTATTCTGATAAACTAGTGCATGAACTCTGGCTCGAAGAAATTGATGAAAGAAATTTGAGTTTGGAAAAAGGGGAAGCCGAACTAATCTACGAAATAGATGTCATACAAAAAGCAAGATCTATCTTATCTTGATGGAAGTAACCTATTCTTCGAGAAGCCGAGTTTGAACTATTGGAATCGGTAAAATACTATGAAAAAAAAGCTGAGGGACTAGGAGCCGATTTTTTATTGATGTTAATACGACTGTTCAGCTAATAAAAACTTAACCCGAAGCGTTTCCATTAATTAATTCGTATTTTATAAGAGCTTTGCTTAGCCGTTTTGAATATGGGATTGTGTATCGAACTTTTAACAATCAGATTATCATATTGGCTATTATGCACTTAAAGCGAAAACCAAACTACTGGAATAATCGGAAATAAACGTTATTCTAACGTAGTTTTTGCAGAATTTCAAATTCTGATTACATTAGAATTCATCAAATTAAACATAATTTCTAAAACTCTCTCTTGTGGAAAAAAACGTAGTAAAACTAACAACTTACAATGGCAAATCGCTAAAATGGTTATTATATATCGGCTTAGGTCTATTTATCGCTAATGTGTTACTTATAACTTTCGTTCTAATAGATAAGTCGGACCTAAAAGTTTCTCACTTCTTGAATCTGATGACTAGTGTTTTTCTCGTCGCTTCTTTTTATTACCAAAGCCATCAAATGCGTACAAATTTTTTTGAATTTGGTAATCAAAGCTTAGTGTATCAGATGAGTTCTACTTTTTCGAAAAATCGAATTGACATTTTATTTAATGAAATTTCAGGTATTCAAATCCATTTAAATGAAATTGAGATTAAGAAAAACTCAAATGAAGTCCTAAAAATTCCGATTTCTACAACTGATTATTCTCAGAGAATAGCATTTAAACATCAATTTGAGGAATTAAAACTTCGTTTAGGGGTTTGAATTCACTATCTCTCTTTTATAAAAAATTTGCCCAA
>CAZNTR010000514.1:0-1331 GCA_964575925.1 uncultured Chitinophagales bacterium | reverse complement strand
GATATTTCACAAACTAAAGGTGAGTTAGATGGTCGTTGGATATTTATTAATGAAAATAATACACCACGTATTGCAAGAATTGATTTAACAACATTTGAAACTGCTGAAATTATTGAAATACCCAATAGTGCTGGTAATCATAGTTCATCTTTTGTTACAGAAAACACCGAGTATGTAGTAGCAGGTACACGTTTTAGCGTGCCAATTCCTCAAAGAGATATGCCTATAAAAGACTATAAAGGGAACTTTAAAGGTGCTTTATCATTTATTTCTGTAGATCCCAATGATGGCAATATGTCCATTAAATTTCAGATATTAATGCCAGGATTTGATTATGATTTATCACATCCTGGCCGTGGAAAATCTCATGGTTGGTTCTTTTTTACGACCTACAATACCGAAGAAGCAAACTCACTTTTAGAAGTTAATGCATCACAAAATGATAAAGATTTCATTGCTGCTATTAACTGGAAAAAAATTGAAGCTTACGTAAATAATGGTGGTGGTACTAAAATGCCAACAAAGTATGCTCACAATTTGTATAGCGATGAAACACATTCTGCTACGAACACCATGATAAAAGAGGTTTTAACGGTTAATCCTCTCGATGTTCCTGGGGCTGTGTATTTTCTACCCACTCCAAAGTCACCACACGGATGCGATGTTGACCCATCTGGCGAATACATTGTTGGTAATGGAAAACTTTCAGCCAATTTAACCGTGCATTCATTTACTAAAATGTTGAATGCCATTGAAAATAAAAAGTTTGCCGGTGAGTCTTATGGAATTCCCATCTTGAATTTTGAAGATGTTTTAGCAGGTACTGTTGAACAACCTGGTTTAGGTCCATTGCATACTGAATTTGATGGAAAAGGCAATGCTTATACCACATTCTTTATTTCATCTGAAGTGGTTAAATGGAAATTAGGTACTTGGGAAGTTATTGATAGAAAACCAACATACTATTCTGTTGGTCATTTAATGATTCCTGGAGGAAATTCAGCTAAACCATTTGGCAAATATGTTGTAGCCATGAACAAAATAACTAAAGATCGTTATTTACCAACTGGTCCTGAAGTCACACAATCTGCTCAGTTATATGATATTTCCGGCGAAAAAATGGAGTTATTGCTTGATTTCCCAACTATAGGTGAACCACATTATGCTGCTGGTATTCCTGCCGATATTATTAAAGCAAATTCTAAAAAATTCTTCAGATTAGAAGAAAACAAACATAAATATGCTACAAAATCAGAAGCTGAAGCCAAAGTTGTTCGCAATGGAAACGAAGTCCATATTAATATGACAATGATTCGTTCTCACTTTGCTCC
>CAZNTR010000513.1:0-1338 GCA_964575925.1 uncultured Chitinophagales bacterium | reverse complement strand
ATGCAAGTTAACACAGCTAGTGCTTGTAATTCTTCTTTATGAGCTCTAAAAATGCCTGGTATGGTCTTCTCGTCTTTTTCTTGTCGATTGGCAAATTCTAGCATCATGTACCGTAGTAAAACAATAGACAAATGAGCAATTAGAACGGCGAATTTGCGTGATTCACATTCATGTTGCATGCCTAAATGTTGCTTAGCATTTTTAAAGAATTCTTCAATATGCCATCTTTTTGCATAGATTTGCGCTATTTCTTCTGCACTTAAGCTCATATCGGTACTGGCAATTACCGTCCAATTCTTTCGATTCTCCACATCGGTAATGAAGAGTAATTTCACGGTCGGGCCATTGAGCATCTGGACTTTTTGACACTGCAGCCTACCCCAAGAATGTTGAACAAAGTGTTTTCTTCCGACTACGGCATGTCGATATAAGCCATTAGCGGTAAAAATACGTTTTCCCAGTTTGTATAGTTGCTTGGGGTTTTTCTTGACCACACAAACAACGGGGATAAGCGGGGCTAGTTGGAGCAGGGTTTTTGCATGGGAAAACCAAGAGTCAAAAACTAAATAATCCGCTTTTATGTGTTTAGAAAGCGCGTTTTTTACCATCGAAACAATCAATGAAGTAGCCTTTTGTGTGGATGAGGCAATCCGTTTAGCTATCGCATGCTCTGGCTGATACACAGGATCCGGACCGAAACGTTTTTTGGGGTTAGCATTCGTTAAGAGTTCAAATTCAAGAGGAATTAAACTATGTCCGTCTGACCAACACAAATTGAGCATTCTAAATCCTCTGAAATACGTTTTATCGGTATGATCGAATTGATGACCGAGATAGTCGACCTTCTTACTGCGATTGCGTTTGATAGAAGAATCATCAACAATGAGGACTTTCTTTTGTTTAGAAGAAGTTAACTCAGTCAAAAAAGCAATTAGAGGAGTCGCCACCAAGTAAATGAATTTACTCCAGTTATGCTCACCCTTACCGAGAAATTCGTAGTACACACTCCGGTTTGGTCGCTCATTACCTGTGAGTAAATAAAGCGGAGTATCGATAAAGGCTAAGGCAATTAAATCGCGAAGAAGCTCTGTTGGTTTAGCACCACATCGCTTATCAAAGCCACATTGAGAACTAATTCGAGCTGGTGTAAATTGTGTTGTCCATTTGCGAAGCCAAGACACATTTTGAAGACAATTAATTTGTATATTTGTAAACATGGATACAGTGCTAAGTGATTGAAGTTATTGGTTTTAGCAAATTAAATATACGATAAAAACGGCATTGTATCCATATTTATTTTAAATAATAACAACTACTTACGCTTCAAAAAGCAACCCT
>CAZNTR010000512.1:0-1346 GCA_964575925.1 uncultured Chitinophagales bacterium | reverse complement strand
GGCAATTTTCTATAAAATAAAATTCGGTTTTTTAGGACTGTTAGTCCTAGATAACCCGTTACCTTTGGCAAAGTGAGGCACTTTGCCAAAGGTTTTAAATCAAGAAATACGATAATTCTTAACGATATAATCATCAAGCATTTGTTTGAAGCGTTTTCCGATTCCATCGCCCATTAAAGTGGTTACGTGTTCTCCATCAACATAAACAGGTGCTTTGGGTTCTTCGAATGTTCCTGGAAGTGAAATTCCAATATTCGCATGTTTTGATTCACCTGGGCCGTTCACTACACATCCCATTACGGCAACATTCAATTCTTCCACACTGGGATAAACTTGGCGCCAAATCGGCATCATTTGAACAATATAATCTTGAATTTCTTCGGCTAATTGCTGAAAATACGTGCTTTTTGTGCGTCCACAACCAGGACAAGCCGTTACTTGTGGCACAAAACTGCGAATGCCTAAGGATTGTAAAATTTGTTGAGCAACACGAACTTCTAAAGAACGATCACCATTGGGTTCAGGAGTCAAAGAAACACGAATGGTATCGCCGATTCCCATTTGCAAAATAACTCCAAGAGCAGCAGCACTTGCAACAATTCCTTTCATTCCCATTCCAGCTTCTGTTAAGCCCAAATGTAGAGGATAATTCGTAAGAGTTGCCAAGCGAGAATACACGGTAATCAAATCTTGAACACCAGAAATTTTGCAGCTTACAATTATTTTATCTGAACTTAAACCTACTTCTTCTGCCAAAGCAGTTGAACGTAATGCCGATTCAATCATCGTGTCAAACATTACTTCTTTACTTTCTTTGGGCTCTGGTAATCTGCTATTGAAATCCATTTTGTCAGCTAAGAGTTGCTGATCTAAACTTCCCCAATTCACGCCAATTCGGACTGGTTTTTCCCATTTAACCGCTTGTTCTACAATGGTACAAAAGTTTTTATCGCGTTCTCGAGAACCTGTATTTCCAGGATTGATTCGGTATTTTGCTAAAAATTTTGCCGCGTCTGGATATTGAGTTAATAAAACATGACCATTGTAGTGGAAATCGCCAATAATTGGAACTTCGACATTCTTTTTATCCAATTTGTCCACAATAAACGGAACAGCTGCAGCGGCTTCTTTATTATTTACCGTGATGCGAACGACTTCTGAACCTGCATCATGCAATTGGATAATTTGTTTTACGGTATCATCAATATCGGCAGTATCTGTATTGGTCATCGATTGAACAACGACTGGAGCACCGCCACCAAATTTTACATGACCAACGTGTGCTTGAACAGATTTTCTTCGGTTGATTTCAAACGGTTTATTCATAAAGGATTGTAATTCAGTTT
>CAZNTR010000511.1:0-1356 GCA_964575925.1 uncultured Chitinophagales bacterium | reverse complement strand
CTGACTTAGTGAAAGATAAAAGAATAAATGAAAAACAAATTGATATCGCTGCTGCGAGAATCTTAAAAGTGAAATTCAAATTGGGATTGTTTGAAGATCCATACCGTTATTCAAATGCAGAACGACAAAAAGCAGAAATAATGAAGCCCGAAAATATTGACGCGGCTTTCGATATGGCAAAAAAATCAATCGTTCTGCTTAAAAATGAAAATGAAGTTCTACCGATTTCAAATAAAGTGAAAACAATTGCGGTAATCGGACCACTAGCCGATTCAAAACGCGATTTAATTGGTTCTTGGTCAGCGGCTGGAGATTGGTCAAAATCGGTAAGTCTTTTAGAGGGCTTAAAAAAGAAATTTCCATCTGCTAATTTCATCTATGAAAAAGGTTCAGAAATTGACAAAGATGATAAATCAGGTTTTGCAAAAGCTGTTTCTGCAGCCAAAAAAGCTGATATCGTGATTTTAGCAATTGGAGAAGCTTTTTGGATGTCAGGTGAGGCCGCAAGTCGAACGGATATTGGTTTACCAGGAGTTCAAGAAGAATTGGCAAAAGCTGTGCATGCGGTTGGAAAGCCAGTTGTTGCTGTATTGATGAATGGACGTCCTTTAACCATAAATTGGTTAGAAGAAAATGTACAAGCGATTTTGGAAACATGGTTCTTAGGAACAACTGCAGGTGATGCTATCGCTGAAGTCATTTCTGGCGATTACAATCCTTCAGGCAAATTACCTGTAACATTTCCAAAAAATGTGGGCCAAATTCCTATTTATTATAGTTTAAAAAACACAGGTCGTCCTTTTAAAGCAGAAGATAAATACACTTCAAAATATCTTGATGTAAGTAATGAGCCATTATATGTTTTTGGCTACGGATTGAGTTACACTAAATTCAATTATTCTCCAATTCAACTTTCAAGTTCAGAAATGGCAGAAAACGGAACTCTAACTGTAAGTGTTGATGTAACAAATTCTGGAAAATATGATGGTGAAGAAGTTGTTCAATTATACATAAAAGATAAAGTAGCATCTGTTTCGAGAGCAGTTCGTGAACTCAAAGCTTTTGAAAAAATTATGCTTAAAAAAGGAGAGGCCAAAAAAGTTAGTTTTCAGATCACAAAAGAACAACTCTCGTTTTATAGAGCAGATATGAGCTATGGAACAGAATTGGGCGAGTTTGTAGTTTTTATAGGTGGAAACTCAAGAGATACGCAATCGGCAACGTTTTTATTGAAAAAGTGAAAATAGGAGTCAGGAGTCAAGAGTCAAGAGTCAGGAGTCAAGAGTTAGGAGTTAGGAGTTAGGAGTCAGGAGTCAGGAGTCAGGAGTCAGGAGTCAGGAGTCAGGAGTCAGGAGT
>CAZNTR010000510.1:0-1368 GCA_964575925.1 uncultured Chitinophagales bacterium | reverse complement strand
TGTGAGCAAGAACCTGCGCCATCAGAAACGATTGTTATCAAAAATTCTCCATCTGATGAAAACCAAACCGCAGAACTATCCTGACAAGGCGTTCCGCTTTGCAAATGAGCAGAACCAGTAACCGAAGCTTGGGCAATAATTGCCTTTTTATTCATAGTGAGCGTTTAATCATATTTGAATTTGAGCCCAACCTGCAGGTGATGGTAAACTTAACATTTGCCCTTCTGAAGATTTCGAAACCATGGCTATACTGGCACTTAACCATTTAAACAATTCGGTAAATGCCAAGCCCTTTAAAGGTAATGGTGGTGTATTGGAATGACTTATTTCAGCCAATTTTTTGTGATTATATCCCTCAACCCCAACGGCATAAAATAAAAATCCTTTGTTATTTACTTTAGTCTCAATTTCCTCTGCTAAACCTGTAACATCCTGATCTTTATCTGGTTTGCCATCGCTGATTAGCATGATCCACGGACGATAATACGTTTGCCCTGTTGATTTATACCATTCTTTACGTTCTTCAGCAACATTAATGGCTAAACGAACACCATCTACCAATTTTGTTGACCCATTTGTTCGCAAATTTGGCATTTCAAAATTTGAAGTTAACGCAGGTTCTTGAATTAAATCTGCTCTTGAACCAAATGTTACAACTGCAACTTCTATACGTTGTGCAGCTACAAAATCTTCCTGTACTTCACGCTGAAAATCTTTTAAACCTTGGTTCAATTCTTCCATTGGTTTTCCATTCATCGAACTTGAAACGTCTAAAACAAGCACACAAAGACATTTTTGTTCATAATTGTCGGGAGATTCCCCGCTGAAAGCATATTGTTCTGGATTTTCAGACATGATACTGAGATAGTTTATTAGACTTTGAATTTCGTATAAAATAATGAATACTTCAAAGGACTCACAGTCAAATACGCTTTTTTAATCAATTTAAATAAATAAAACTTATTGCTTAATCTCTATTTTAATGGCACTTCATTGAATCAATACGATTTAGTTTGTATCATTTCTCATTGATATTTCCTTAATTAGGATTTTGAGATTTTGCTTTACAACGAATTACACTATTAACATGAATTCGAGATAAATGCTAAAATTATGGTAACAATTCTTATCTCGAACTCTGGTCATTAGCTATTTAATATTAGTTAACATATTGACTTATGTCATTCAAATCAAATGCATTACGAGCTGTAAGTTATTTTTCAAGTTCATTATTTCATAAAGAGTCTATTGAAGAAGTTCTTTGGAAAATAACAAAAAATGTGATTCACAAATTAGATTATGAAGATTGTGTAATTTATCAATTTGACAAAAACACGAATCTCCTTCATCAAATTGCTGCTTATGGAA
>CAZNTR010000509.1:0-1372 GCA_964575925.1 uncultured Chitinophagales bacterium | reverse complement strand
TCATCGCCCATAGAGTATTTAAAAACCTCTCCGATGAACTATTATCTAAAAAATGATTCTTGGCATAACCAGTTTCGAAAACAGGTTGTCATGCGCATTGATGAATCCCTATTTAGTGTATTGTACACCGAACTTACAGGGGCTCCCAATGCCTCTATACGTGTATTGATTGGTATGATGATTCTAAAAGAGGCTCATGGCTGGAGCGATGAACAACTCTTCGAGAGCTGTAACTTTAATCTGTTAACCCGCAGCGCATTAGGCTTAATGAGACTTGATGATGCGGTGCCAGTCGCTTCTACGTACTATCTTTTCCGTCGCAATCTGGTCATGTACAACAAAGAACACGGAATTGATTTGTATAAAACGTGTCAGGATCAACTCACGGCAAGCCAACTACTTGAATTCAATGTAAGTGGCAAACAAGTTCGTATGGATAGCAAATTATTGGGTAGCAACATCGCCTGGCTAAGTCGCTACGAACTGATTCATGAAACACTTCGCCAATTTATTCTTCAAACTCAGGAGTCTATCTACAAGAAAAGTTTGTCAAAAGAGGAACTATCTCTTATTGAAAGCATACTACAGGAGACGGGCAACAAGGTAGTTTATCGCAGCACAAAGTCGGAGATTGACGAGCGACTTATTGCATTGGGCAAGCTTATGCATCGTTTACTACTTGTTTTTAAATCAACTCATTACAGTCAACACACTACACTAAAAACGGTATTTGAGCAACAATACTCGGTAAGCAAAGACAAACTAGTACTGCCTGTCGAAAAGGAAAAAATTGATGCTAAGTCCATTCAATCCCCACACGATGTAGATGCTCATTACCGAAACAAAGACGGAAATAAAGTAAAAGGCTTTTCCGTAAATGTAACCGAAACGTGTGACCAACCCGGTGAAGATGATAAACCGGTATTAAATCTGATTACCGATGTACAAGTGGATGTGGTATCGACACAAGACATGGATTATGTACAAACATCATTGGCAAATACACAAAAAATAGTTCCCCATAAAATAGAAAAATCCTATGCCGATGGGGCTTACCATAGTACTGACAATCAAGAGTATTGCCAAAACAACGACATTCATTTACTGCTCTCAGCCATGCAGGGAGCTAAACCAAGATACGCTATAAAGCTCGATGAGCAAGATAACAACAAGCTACTAGTTACGGACAATAAAACAAACCAAGTAATTGAATCACAAGAAGTTAATACACGCAAAGACCCAAAGCAAAAGAAATGGAAAATCAAAACTGAAGAAGGAGTCTATCGCTACTTCGATATGAAAAGTGTCCAAGCCGCCGCACTAAGACAGAAGCTAAAGGACATCCCCATTGAGGAAACCACGATTAGAAACA
>CAZNTR010000508.1:0-1375 GCA_964575925.1 uncultured Chitinophagales bacterium | reverse complement strand
GTTTAAATTCGGAGATAAAAGTACGGAATTCTGAGAACTGTTTGGAATTGATGCACTCTATAAAACTTATTTGCCTTAGTTCGGACTAAGAATTAAGTCACTATTTTTAATCAAAACCCAGAATAAACAATGTATAACCACAATTGGCTTCGTTGCATTATCTTGATTGTAAATTCAAATTAGCTAGATATTTCATAAGAACGCATTCGAGTCGGGATATCAAAATTTAAGTTTAGCTGTTTTAAATTATTTTTAAATCCGAACTGAGGGTAATTCTAAAATCAGATTCTTCAATTATAATTTTCTGAATTTTTAGGGTCGAATTTACTAAACTCTACTTTCACTTTACGAAAGTAGCTTTTGAAGCAACAAACCTTTTCTTACTTAAGTTTTTTTTCACTACGAATAAGTTTTTTTTTGAAATAGTTTACATCTTTCCACATTCATTTTTTAAAACTCTCAAAGCTTTTTGCCCAGTAAAAAACGTTAGACTTAAAGAGTAGAGGTTTACAATTAATTACACTTATAATCAGCATAACACAAACTTTACTCATTACTCATTACTCATTACTCATTATAACACATAAGTTGTTATAAATAAATGATATAAAAACCGCTATTAAAACTTTTTTCATATTATTAACTAGCATTTATTGTTAAATTAATATTCTTTTCTTATTTTTGAGTTAACAAAAATGTTACATGTCGTTACTTATCGTTGCCTTACTCTTATTTCAGGGAATTTCTAATCATATTACTGATTCTTTTACAAAAGAGGATTCGTTTTTGCACATTACTGAAGTTCTTCTCAGAGAAAATCCCAAACGGGTTTTACTTCCTCGTGGCTTGCAAAAAAAAGCAAGTCAAGCCCAAGTCATTGGGACGCAAAAGGATTTTTATATTCGCGATTTATCGAAAACCGCAACGTGGAAATCACGCCCTTTCGAATTGCTATTTAACTCCGAATTGTGTCGTATTTGGATTGATGTAGAAGATTTTAGCTATGTACAAGAAAAACAAACTATTACAGAAATTCGTGATCAGCTCGAAATATTCTTAACCCAATCTACTTCTTCCTATTCTATTTCGCCCGAAAAAGGAATTCTTTCCATTGTAAACGAAATGTACGGCGAAATTCCCGACCCAGATTCCGATAACAAAATTGATATTTTACTGCTAAATATACTTGAGCCCCAAGGAGTTAACGGTACTATTGCAGGCTATTTTGATCCCAACGATTTGTCGGACGATCCCAATTCGAATAGAGCCGATATGCTGTATATCGATATTTACCCACTCATTTATTTAAGCCCTTTATCTTCAACTGTTTCTGTTTCAAAAGCAGCCGGAACCATTGCTCATGAATTACAACATC
>CAZNTR010000507.1:0-1390 GCA_964575925.1 uncultured Chitinophagales bacterium | reverse complement strand
AGTACCGCCGTTCACTCAATACAGTGAATAAAATCGGAAAAATGCCAGCTGAAGTGCTCAATAATGATTGGATAGATATTGAAGTCATTGACGGCTCAGTTTTAACGGAATCATTTTATATCACGAATTGGAATACAGCTTCATTAGGTGACGGAACCTATGAGATTCGTGCGGTTCTTTCTTGTTCAGGAGACCCAATTAAAACCGCTTCTCAGGTTGTTCGAGGTGTTATAGACCGAAATGCACCACGAATTTTGGGTTCTGTTGAACCTGCCGACGGTGTTTTTGGTCCTGATGATCAAATTTTAGTTCAATTTAATGAGCCGATAGATCAAAATGGAATTAACCCCTTAGAGGATGTATTGTTAATTGATACGCAAACAGGCAAACCGATTGACCGAGAAGTAAGTATTTTTTCTAATGCTATCTCCATAGTTCCTTTATCGGAAGATCGTTTTCTAGAAAATAAAGTACTTCGTGCGGAGATTAATAAATTACGTGACATGCGTGGTAATGCCATTTCAAAACCGATTCGTTGGGATTTTCTCTTCGATAAGAGTCCTGTTCGCTGGTCAAATGCCAGAGTGGATATCACAGCTAATTTAGATCAAACGGTATCGTTTGTTCGTAGTTTTCAAAATTCCGGCGGTTCTCCAATTAGCTTTGACTTAACCAATTTACCATCTTGGATTTCTGCGTTTCCAATGAGTGGTACATTAACACCTGGAACTTCAGTTGATATTCAATTTGTGGTTTCCAATCAATTAGGAGCAGGTTCTTATTCAGGCTCGGTTGAGGCGATAACATCATTAGGTTCTGAGCCATTATCCATTAATGTTCGACTGTTATGTTCCGGTCCTGAGTGGGAATTGAATCCTGCACAGTTCCAACACTCAATGAATATTATTGGTGAACTAAAGATTAATGGAATAGCTTCTACCGATGAATTTGATATCATAGCCGCCTATGTGGGTACCGAACTCAGAGGTTTAGGAATGGTAAGCTTTGTTCAAGGCCTTGATGCCTATCAAGTTTACATGAACATCTATTCAAATCAAAGCTCCGGTGAAATCCTTACTTTCAGAGTTTGGGATGCTTCGGCTTGCCTTGAATATGGAAGTATTGAGGAAACGTTTACTTTCAGTGCTAACAGTTTGATAGGAACTCCACAACAACCTGTTTCATTAACAACATCTCAATTAATTGTACAAGAGTTAAGCTTGAACAAAGGATGGACGTGGTTCTCCGTAAATACTCGAAACGAAAACATGCAAACAGGCAACTTTTTGCGCGATTTATCAGCAAAATCAGGTGATATCATTCGGGCGCAATCCCAATTTAGTATGTTCAGTTCGAGTTCAGGCTGGGTTGGTTCTTTAGATTCACTGAG
>CAZNTR010000506.1:0-1392 GCA_964575925.1 uncultured Chitinophagales bacterium | reverse complement strand
GGCTTTTTAGCAACCTACTTATCTGAATCTTTTTTAAAAAAGAATTATGAAATTCTTGGTTTATCACATGCATTTATAAATCAACAATTCGAAAATGTTCAATATTTAAACCTGCATTTACCAGACAATCGAATTTATGATGTGATTAAAACAGAACAGCCAGATGTTGTTATTCATGCTGCAGGAACCGCGTCTGTACCAAAATCAGTTGAATCGCCTTATGAAGATTTTTCTATAAGTGTACCAGGAACTGCAATGTTACTAGATGCTTTACGTTTGCACAAGCCTGATGCCCATTTTATCTTTTTCTCAAGTGCTGCGGTTTATGGAAATCCTGAAATACTTCCAATTACTGAAAACTCTTTTGTTCAACCGATTTCCCCTTATGGTTTTCATAAAAGAATGGGGGAGTTATTATGTGAGGAGTATTCAACTATTTATGGTTTAAACACATCAATTCTTCGGATTTTTTCTGCTTATGGTAAAGGCTTAAACCGTCAGGTTGTGTTTGAAATAACTCGGAAATTAATTTCCTCTAGTGATAATAATGAGAATATTGAGTTTTATGGAACTGGTGATGAAAGTCGAGATTTCATTCATGCATCAGATATAGTTCAAGCAGTTCAGTGTTTAATTCAAACTAAAAAAAGAGGGTTTGAAATATATAATTGTGCATCAGGAAAAGAATTATTTATAAAAGACTTAGCATTGAAAATCAAAGAATTCGCCAATAATGAAACTCGATATGTTTTTAATGGAAGTGTTAGAAAAGGAGATCCATTAAATTGGACTGCTGATATTTCCAAATTGCAAGAATTAGGATTTACTCCTCAAGTAAATATTGAAAATGGAATACAAGAAATGATTATGTGGGTAAAAGATGCATATTCTAATTGATGATACTTATTTTTCGCGTTGGCAAGGTGGACATAACTATTTAAAAAATATCATGATAGCACTGAAAGAATCAGGTGCAATACTTCATAGACTAAAACGAGAAAATGAGCAATTAGAGACAGAGTATCCATTTGATTTTACTCATGTTGAGAAGTATCCTAAAAAACTATCTTTTAATCGATTATATTGGAAACTAAAACGAAATAAAACTTGGCGAAAATTAAATCCGTGGATAAATCAAATCGATTTAACGTTTCAAGTAGCTAATACTGATATTCAATCAAATGTGAAATCAGTACGTTGGATTCCTGATTTTCAACATGTGGAAATGCCTGAATTATTTTCTGAACAAGAAATTCATAAAAGAGATAAAGAGTTTGAGGAGTTTGCCAAAGACTATGATATTATATTATTGAGTAGTTATCACGCTCAGTCTATTTTCAATAAATTGTATCCATTTGCTGCGTCTAAAAGTAGAGTGTATCAGTTTACAGT
>CAZNTR010000505.1:0-1393 GCA_964575925.1 uncultured Chitinophagales bacterium | reverse complement strand
TAATCTGCCATAATTGGGAGTTCACGAAGTCCACGATCTACCATGCAACATAATTTTATACTTGCAGGTCTTCCAAAACTCATGATGGCTTCCATGGCAGCACGGATTGTTCTTCCTGTATAAAGAACATCATCTACTACGATTAAATGTTTGCCATAAATATCGAATGGGATTTCTGTAACCTGAACGGTTGGGAGTTTCATTTTTGTTCGGAAATCATCTCGATAGAAGGTTACGTCTAAGACGCCAACAGGAACATCTACGTCGTAAAATTCTTGAATATATTCTTTGATGCGTTTGGCTAAGAAAATTCCCCTTGTTTGCATCCCTATGATTCCGATAGGTTTAGGGTCGTCGAATGGCTCCATAAATTGATGGGCGAAGCGTTGCAGGGTACGCTTTAAATCGTCGGATTCCAGGAGCTTGGCTTTGTGTTTCACGGACGTTCTAATTTTTGACGTAAAATAGAGAATGTTTGGAAACTGTGCTAAAGAAATTGCCCGTCTTGTATTTTGTTTTTGATGTCGAACTTAGATATTTACTGTTCTATTTGTAGTTGGGATATTTTAATTAGTCCTGCTTTAAAGTCTGAAGACTTTGGTTTGCTTTTTAGTACGAGACTGAAGTCTCGCACCAAATTAATAAGTCTCGCACCAAATTCGGGTCAATTTCTCATTTCTCATCAATCATTTATCATCAAAAATTGTTTTCAGTTTCTGAAAACAATTTTCTCTGCTTCTGTTATGTGATCTACTGCAATAATTTCTAAACCGGCTTTTACTTTTTCTGGAATATCGTCTAAATCGCGCACATTGTCTTTTGGAATTAGAACGGTTTTGATTTTATTCCTTTGCGCTGCAAGGAGTTTCTCGTTTAGGCCGCCAATCGGATAAATATCGCCACGCAGTGTAATTTCACCTGTCATTGCTATGTCATGACGTAGTGGATATTTTTTGAGAAGGGATAAAATCGCTAAGCCCATTGCCATTCCAGCACTTGGGCCGTCTTTTGGAATTCCGCCTTCTGGAATGTGAATGTGTAATTCGTTTTTGTCGAAAAAAGTTGGGTCTAATTCGTACTGTTCGGCGTTGGAACGCAAATACGTAAGTGCTGCTTGGGCTGATTCTTTCATCACATCGCCTAACTGACCTGTTAGAAGAAATTTCTCCTTTCCAACCATGCTTGCTACATCAATCTGAAGAATCGTTCCGCCGGTGCTTGTCCAAGCTAGTCCGTTTACTGAGCCGATTTTATCTTTTTTATCCATGGCGCGGTCGCGATATTTTTCAACGCCTAACAACTCGTGGACTTTTGCGACACTAATGGTTGTTACGGTAACTTTTTCACCATCAGCTTGTTTGATGACTTGTAATTTGGCCACTTTTCTGCATAA
>CAZNTR010000504.1:0-1399 GCA_964575925.1 uncultured Chitinophagales bacterium | reverse complement strand
ATGTGATTAAATCCATCTTCTTCACTCACATAAATGAACGATTTTCCATCTTTCAAAAAGCTTAAATCGTCATTTCCTTCAATCCAATTCTCATTTGTTTCTTTTTTGAGCAATTCTTTAGAGCCATCATTAACATTAAAAACAAGCAATTCTTGATCATTTTGAAGACGATTCATTTTTCGAACGGCTAATTTCGAAGAATTTGATGTCCAATTTACACGAACGATGTAGTGATCTGGATCTTCATCAACTTGTAACTGACGAGTATTTTTCGATTCTAAATCGTACACATGAATCGTTACGTCTGCATTTTTTTCGCCTGCTTTTGGATATTTGTAAACAACTTGTTCTGGATAATTCAAGGATGTCCAATTGGTGTAGAAAAACTCTTTAACCTCTGATACATCAAAACGATAGAAGGCAATTTTTTTGCCGTCTGGAGACCAAAACCATGCTTTTGCGAATGAAAACTCTTCTTCGTAAACCCAATCTGTTGAACCGTTTATGATAGCGTTCCATTTTCCATCGTTAGTTACAGCAGTTTCTTTTTTTGTTGTGACATCATAAATAAAAAGATTATTTGAACGCGTAAACGCCACTTTATCGGCATTTGGAGAAAATTCTGCATTACTTTGTTTCACATCGTTTAAGCTCACTTTTTGCAAAGAACGATCTTTGAAATCGAACACAAAATGATACGCTAATCTACTTCTTCTCCAAATTGCTTCGGTTTCTGTCTGAATAAGTAATTTTGATTCATCGGATGAAAATTGATAATCATCAATAGATAAAGGCAAATTGTTATTTAACTTTTGAAGTTCTGTTTCTGTTAAAAGCACTTCATACTTATCATTTAAAATAGAGTATTTTCTTAACTCAGATGATTTTAGTGAATCATTGTAAACAATTGCAGAATAATAGGTTCCATCGTTCATCCAGTTCGGAGCCTCAACGGTTTCTTGTTTATATCTCCCATCAAAAAGAGCTTCAAAATCAAATGTAGATTGTTGTGCAAGTGAATTTGAGTTCATCAAAATAAGAATTAAAAGTAGTCGTGTAACTTTTACCATTAGAGCGCTAGGTTATTTTTGAAAAAATTTGATTGGAATATAGTCAAGTTTTAACAGTTTCTGATGCGTTTATCTAATGTGTTTATTAATATGGTTTTTGATAGATTCTTGATGCAGTTATCAAACTGAGTTAGGAGTTAGATTTAGTTCATTAGTTTTAATTCGGACTTCGTATTTATAAATATGGCACTGATTTTCGTAAAAAAAGTTCATTCCGTGCCCCGTTTTGCTATCTCTATCCAATTTCTTTTTACACAACAAGCACTTTTTTTTAAATTGATTGGTTCTTAGGCTGAGATGCTGGGTCGAAGCCCAGCATGACGCAATTT
>CAZNTR010000503.1:0-1400 GCA_964575925.1 uncultured Chitinophagales bacterium | reverse complement strand
TCCATTCGTGTAAAGATGTTATCTACACTCTCAATCCACCAGAAACCAAATATAATACCGCCATTCTAACTGCTACTCCGTTTGTTACTTGATCTAAAATAATGGCGCGGTCGGAGTCGGCAACATCGCCTTCCATTTCTACGCCGCGGTTTATTGGGCCGGGGTGCATGATTAGAAAATCAGGATATTTTTCTAGATGTGTTTGTTTGATTCCGAATTGTTCGTGGTATTCTCTTAGGCTTGGGAATAGACTGTGTTCCATGCGTTCTAATTGGATGCGTAGCGCCATCACTACATCAGCCCAGGCTAAGGTTTCGTCTAAATTGTAGGATACGTTTACGCCTAGTTCTTTAACAAAAAGGGGCATCATGGTTTTGGGTCCGCAAAGGGTGATTTCTGCGCCCATTTTTTTCAATCCAATTATGTTTGAACGGACTACGCGGCTGTTACCAATGTCTCCAATTATGGCAACTTTTAATCTGGCAATTCTGCCGAGTTGTTGTTTCATGGTGAACATATCGAGCAGGGCTTGAGTCGGGTGTTCGTGTGCGCCGTCTCCCGCGTTTATAATGTGTGCATCAACGCAGCGTGTTAAATAATGGGGAACTCCAGGGCTTTGATGTCTTACTACAACCATATCGATTTTCATGGATTCGATATTTTGAATGGTATCTCGTAAGGATTCGCCTTTTTTTGCGGATGAATTGCTTGCTGCGAAGTTTACTACATCGGCGCCCATTCGGCGTTGGGCTAGTTCAAAGGAAATGCGTGTTCTTGTTGAGTTTTCGTAAAATAGGTTTACTATGGTTTTGTCGCGGAGTGTTGGAATTTTTGGAACGGGGCGGTCTAGGATTTCTCGGAAATGTATGGCTTGTTCTAATACGTGTTCGATGTCGGCTTTGGTGTAGTCGGCAAGTCCAAGTAGATGTTTATGAGAAAAGGTGTAATTGGAACTCATAATGATTTTGAAAATGAGAAATGATTAATGAGCAATGATGAATTTGTTTTGAAATGAATGTCTGGTGTTAGTGTCCACTCAATTTCTGGCGCGAGTGTCCACTCGTGACAAATGTCTGATGCTAGTGTCCACTCAATTTCTGGCGCAAGTGTCCACTCGTGACTTAATAGCATCATGACATCCCCCCAACCCCCTTTGATGTTCTTGCTTGCCTTTGGATTAAGTTCTTGCAAAAGGGGGAGTTTTTTTGAAATTCCAACATCATCCTTAATCCCTTGTTATTTGTCTTCATTTCTATCAACTAGATAAACGGCGTCTTCTCCGTCTAATTCGTGAATCAGAACTCTTACTTCTTCATCAACGTGGGTTGGAACATTAATTCCTATATAATCTGCCATAATTGGGAGTTCACGAAGTCCACGATCTACCATGCAACATAATT
>CAZNTR010000502.1:0-1404 GCA_964575925.1 uncultured Chitinophagales bacterium | reverse complement strand
CCAGCGTAAGTTCGCGAAAAGGGTTGGGTGTCATGCTCACTTGAACGCTTTGCAGCACCGCGTAAATGACATAAGAAAAGTGTCGACTGAAATCTCTTCCAATCATTCAAAGTTTTAGTTTGTAAGGGTTTTAGTTGAAATTCAGGATCTTTTATTACCGTTGCACTATTGCTTCCATCTGAGTACCATGAAAATCCCCAACCATGTAATATTTCTTGGCTAAGATTATTAGATTTTTTCAGCTGTCCTAAAGTAATTGAAGGCGCTGCTGGTGCATCAAATGAAATTGATAATAGTTGGCTCATAAACGATGTCCCTTAGATTGAGTAATAAAAAGCATCTCTGGATCAAAAAATTTAGATTCAATATCTTCACAAATTCTAGCAATACCGTTAATAACACTCGTTAAAAACGTATTTAACCCTTGTTTTAAAATGGTCTCTATATTTGACTCAGATATCTGATTCAATAATACTTCAACATTATTCAATTCATTCGTAACACAAGTAATTTCTTTGAGTTTCTGTAAGCTTTCACAAGCATTATCTAAGCAATAAGCTATAGTATGAGGGTAGTTGTTTTCAAATATCAAGAACTGAGCAACGAGTTTTCGATTAAAGGTCGTGCTTTTTTTAAGAAAGGCTTCATGTGCAGAAAAAATCTTCAATAGATTAAGCCAATATAAAGTTTCAATAACATTTTCACGCCTGGATATTTCATAAAATGAGATCCGATGTGACTTTACATCAACTATCCTAGCCGTCTGATTTGCACGTTCCAGCATCATGCCTAGCTTCATAAAATGATAGGCTTCATCCTCAGACATTGAACTATACAAAATGCCGTAAATAGTACTGATATTTGATAGTATTATTCTATAAAAAGCCATTTGATCTTTCACATATAAATTGTAGCTGCGATTACTTATGAGCCAAAGCCACAAAGTATTGATTGCTTCCCATAAATCACTACTGATAATATCTCGAATAATACGTGCATTTTCGCGAGCTGAGCGAACTGTATGTATAATTGATACTGGGTTATTTTTGTCCCAAGTGATATAGTTTTGAATCAATTCGTTATTCACTGAATTTAAATCGCCATGAACCTTTAAAAAGCGTTTTTCTTCACCGAGAACAATAATAAATGGAAACCATTGATCACGAATATCTAGGTTTGTATCTAAAATATAACTCGAATTAACACTCATAAATCGCGCAATATGATTGATACGCTCGAGATGTCGGCAAAGCCAAAAACAATGTTCAGCTGATCGTGAAATCATAATTTAATCCAACACCCACGTATCTTTAGAACCACCTCCCTGGCTAGAATTAACAATATAAGATCCTTCATTCAAAGCAACTCGTGTTAATCCGCCAGGTAGTACCCATTGTTGTTTTC
>CAZNTR010000501.1:752-1408 GCA_964575925.1 uncultured Chitinophagales bacterium | reverse complement strand
TAAACATGTATTATAATTACCTCCATAGAGTGAGTATCCTGCATAATTACCTATAAGAAAGAAAATGAACAATTATGTTTATTGTTTGTTGAGAAAGAAGAAGAAAGAGAAAAAGAAAGAAACGAAAGAAGATAAGACCTATGAAAAAGGAAAATGAGGAACGTTCTTCACGCGTTGTCAACAGCATCAACTTGTACAAATTCAAAGTTGGCTTTAGCACTCTCTTCGTACTTTCCATTGCCTGATCTCGCCATGTGTGGGTTTAGAGACTCCGGAGAGTGGGCGAAGCGACCAGGAAATGTAGGCACGAATTGAATACCATCCATCGTTTTTGAAAAGGTGAGGTTGAGGTGTTGATTGGGCAAAAGAATAATCATACTCCATATCAGCTCCATTAGCAGCTTGGGGGTTTTCCTCATGCTTTCCATTGCCTGAGCTCGCCATATGTTGGTTTAGAGACTCCGAAGAGTGGGCGATGCGACCAGGAAATGTGGGCACGATTTGAATACCATCCATCGTTGAAATAAGGTTGAGATGAAGAAGAAGTCTTCGAGCGTCCTCCACATCAGTAGTAGCATGTTCATTGACAACTTGGGTGTTCTCCTCATGCTTTCCATTGCCTGAGCTCGCCATATGTTGGTTTAGAGACTCCGAAG
>CAZNTR010000501.1:0-652 GCA_964575925.1 uncultured Chitinophagales bacterium | reverse complement strand
AGTGGGCGATGCGACCAGGAAATGTGGAATAAATCTAATGCTTTCAAGAACATATCTTTGACTGTGATAATACCATTCCTATTTTCTTTGACATGTTTAATGGTTGCTTTATTATCAGTCTTATACTTGGTGATATTGATTACTTCGTTCTTTTCTATCTTATACACGAGTCCCGGATTGTTATTGATTTCAACAATGATACCCACATGGTAAATGTCACGATAATTTAATGCCTTTTGGTTCTCTGCCATCTTTCCCTTGGATAAATAGTTGGCTATCTTCGTAATGTATCCATCTAAAGGCTTTCTGAATAGTGCCACAGAAGTAATAGGTGCATCTTGGAATTTATGAATAAAGCTTCGAACTGGACCGATAAAATCATCATCTTTAATCTTCATTCTATTTCCTATTGCCGTAACTGTATCACCAACAGCATTTTTAACAGAATTTCCTACTGCCTTGACAACATCACCTATTCCTTCTCCATCTTGATTGATATAGCTAAACTTAGTAATATGATGTTTCTTTTTAAAGGCTTCTACATCCTTCTCACCTTTGAGCATATCATTATATCCAGAGCATTCGGCAAACTTCTTACCACGTAATCGATCGATTAAGAACTGACAACAGAACCAGCCACAGTTTCCACTTG
>CAZNTR010000500.1:0-1408 GCA_964575925.1 uncultured Chitinophagales bacterium | reverse complement strand
GCGTTCATAGAAATTTTATTACTCGTTCTGAAGCTATAACACGCTTAGCCAAAATTACAAATTTCTTAAAAAATGCAGATCGTTTTCATGGAGTTTGGCCACATTGGATGAACGGCTCAACTGGTAAAACAATCGCATTTAGTACAAATGATAATGGCGCTGATTTAGTGGAATCGGCATTTATAGCGCAAGGACTAATCACAGTTAGAGAATTCTTAAATCCTCAAGTTGTAGAAGAAAATGATGTAATTACCGTAATTAACGAAATTTTAGATGCTATAGAATGGGACTGGTTTACCCGAGACGGACAAGATGTGTTGTATTGGCATTGGTCTCCCGATAAAAATTGGGCAATGAATATGAAAATTAGTGGTTATAACGAAGCATTAATAGTGTATGTATTAGCAGCAAGTTCTAGAATTCATTCTATTGAAAAATCTGTTTATACCAATGGCTGGGCTCGAAATGGTTCTATAAGAAATAATAAAGAATTCTATGGATACACTTTGCCAGTTGGTTATGATTATGGTGGGCCATTATTTTTTGCTCATTATTCATTTTTAGGTTTGGATCCTAGAAAATTGAGTGATGAATTTGCCAATTATTGGGAACAAAACAGAACTCATTCCTTAATTAATTATGAACATAGTGTTCGGAATCCTTATTCAAAAATCGGATATAGTGAAAATTCTTGGGGTTTAACCGCATCTGATGAACCAAGCGGTTATGGAGTGCATGAACCAACTCGTGATAATGGAACAATTTCCCCTACAGCAGCCCTTTCTTCTTTTCCCTACACTCCAGAAGAATCTATGAAAGCATTAAAACATTTTTATTACATTTTGGGCGATAAACTGTGGGGCGAATTTGGTTTTTATGATGCTTTTAATCCAACTTCCGCTTGGTGGGCCAATTCGTTTCTTGCCATCGACCAAGGTCCTATTTTAATAATGATAGAGAATCATCGTTCAGGTATGCTTTGGGATTTATTCATGCAAGCGCCTGAAGTGCAAGCTGGTTTACAAAAACTGGAATTTAGCACAGGAAATTAGTTTAAGACAAAAAACAATTAGATAGAATGGAAAATTAATGAAACTTCAATCCATACTTTTAACGGTACTTCTCTTAGTGAGTATTCAGTATTGTGTAAAAAATACAAGCGTAGATCCAGATGCGAAATATGACCGTAAAGTCGATTCTTTGTTGTCCATAATGTCATTGAAAGAAAAAATCGGGCAATTAACCTTGTACACATCCGATATGGATCAAACAGGTGCTTTTTTAAGACCTCAGTATATCGATGATATTAAATCGGGATCAGTAGGTTCCATTTTTAATGCTTATGGCTCAGAGTACACAAGAAAACTCCAAGAAATGGCTGTTAATGGAACACGCTTAGGGATTCCAT
>CAZNTR010000499.1:0-1410 GCA_964575925.1 uncultured Chitinophagales bacterium | reverse complement strand
GAGCTAGAGATTATGAATTTTGTTCGACTCGAGATTTGTATATCAATAGTTCTGAAAATATAGAATTAGATTTTGTATTGAGCCATTTTGGTAGTCGAGAGAATTTATTAATTGCCCTAAAAGAGTTCGAGGAGATTGAGAATTTCCGGCGGTTTACTAATCTTGAGGTAAATGGGTAGATTGAGTTTTTAACTTTGCCAAAGTCAGGGACTTTGGCAAAGTTACCTCTGTCAAAGTTCTAAACTTTGACAGAGGTTAATAAGGCTTTTGCTAACAATCGAGCCGTATGATGCGCTTCCATAGCAACTCCATCGTGAATCTGATGACGACAAGAAAATCCAGGAGCGCAAACATGTTCATTCTCTTTAGCTGCTCTTAATTTTGGAAATAAAACCAATTCTCCAACTTGCATGGAGACTTCGTAGTTTTTTTCTTCATAACCAAAACTTCCAGCCATTCCACAACAACCTGTTTGTAAGTCTGTTGGTTTATATCCTGCTGCTTTCAGAGCGTTCATAGTCGATTTTGTACCAATTAATGCTTTTTGATGACAATGGCCATGAACTAAAGCTTCTTTTGGCGATTGATTAAACACTCGTTTCATCAAATCAGGATTTTCCTCAGCTAAATTTGCTACAAATTCGTCAAGTGTGCTTGACATTTTAGCTACAACTTTCGCTTTATCCAAGTCTGAATCTTCAACCAAATCTAAATATTCGTCTCTTAAGGTTAAGATTTCACTTGGTTCAAGACCGATAATTGGCATTCCGTCTTTTGCGAAAGGATAAAGCATAGTAACGTTTCTAAGAGCTGTTTTCTTTGCTTTGTCTAGTAAGCCTTTAGAAATCATCGTTCTTCCATTATCCGTTGGTTTTGTGCTAATTACTTCATAACCAAGCGCTTCAAGAACACAAACGGCATCAATTCCAACGGCAGGCTCATGGTGATTAATAAATAAATCCATGAAAATAAGAACTTTTCTTGTTGAACGAACAGCGCCGTTTTTTCGATGCTTTTTCATCCAACTTTCAAAGGTTTCTTTTGCAAATTGAGGTAAATCACGTTTCGGACTCACATTCAACACTTGTTTAAAAATCTCTTTAGCAACTTTTGTGCTATTCACCATATTAATTAAAGTAGGAGTGAATTCAGTGAGCTTATACAATGGGCCTGGGTTTCCATAAAATTGAGCTGATAAAGGAATACCATTTTCTTTGTAATAGCCATTAGTAAATTCCGCTTTCATTTTTGCCATATCCACATTGGCAGGACAGTCGGATTTACAGCCTTTGCAGCTTAAACATAATTCAATAGCTTCTTTCAGTTCTTCAGACTTAAAAGCTTCTTTTTGTTTTCCTGCAAATAACTGACGAAATACATTCGCGCGACCACGAGTAGTGTCTTTTTCGT
>CAZNTR010000498.1:0-1422 GCA_964575925.1 uncultured Chitinophagales bacterium | reverse complement strand
TAGTTGAGAGGTTAGAGGATGGAGTTCTAAAAAAAGTCTGCCTCCATCAGACATTACGCACAAAGAAAGTGCGAGAATCGTAGGGAGAAGTAGACGGTGGTAAACTCGAAAAAAAAGCGAGCCGCACAAAAGTCAGCTTCAAAAAAAGTCTCCCTCTGTAAAACATTAAGCAAAAAGAAGGAACGGGAATCGGAGGGAGATTTAGAGGGTGGTCAACTCGAAAAAAAGCTAATTCAATGCAATTGTTAATATTGAACTAATTGGCATTATGCTCAACCTGTTCATAAAGCTTTCGAGATATCAAAATAAACACGGAATTACAAATAAATCAAAGAATTACAAGGGAAAATCGAATTTGGCACAACTATCCATGTCGTTTGGCACAACTGTCTATGTTTCATAAGGCAACTATTGAATTCTATTAAGTTATATTTAACTGTGAGAGTTAATTCACGTTGATAAAAAAAACAGTAAATAAACTCATAATCACTAAATCATCACCAAAATCAAAAACAATATGAAAACCGTCCTGTTAACATTGTTTTTTCTACTAGTAACACTTGTTATTTCCGCACAACCACCGGGAATGCCCAGCGCACCTGATCAAGCCCCGATTGATGGCGGATTAATTGCAGTTGCAAGTGTTGGAGTTGCTTATGCTTTTAAAAAGCTAAAAAAATCTAAATGAATTAATAAGAACAGTTAATTAAATCTTTTGATTTAAAAAGTACATTCAACAAAGTTCAGATTACCATCAAATTGATACGTTTGAGATGTTTATGTTGAAAAATCAATTTTATTTTCTTTTATACAAACCACGTTTTGAGATAATCCTATGAAATCAACCTTTACCATCATTCTTTTGCTGATTATAGTAACGCTTTTTTCAGCAACTACTCAGGCACAAATTCCCACTAGTGGATTACGTTTACATTTAAAAGCCGATGCGGGAACATCTACAACAACTCCTGGGCAAAAAATTTCGCAATGGAACGACCAAAGTGGGAATGGTTTCCATGCAACAGAAGGTAATTCAACTTGGCAACCGACTTATGTAAATGATGGTGGTATTCCAGCAGTTCGATTTACCCCGAGTGCTCCAACTTCCATGAATTTGCCAAAACCATCAGAATTAGGGTTTTACATTAGTAATTATGAGTTTTTCATAGTAACAAAAACGTCCTCAACAGCTACACAATTTCCTTTAGCAGGTGGCATTAATTATCATGAAATTCAGACAAGTGGGGCATCGGGAGCTCGTTTTATAGCTAGATTAGGAAATTATATTGATAATCCAGCAAGAGTTGATGATGGTGGTTTTCATATCCTAAATGCAATAGGAACAACTTCCGAAGCAACATTAGGAATTGATGGAGTGTTCGCAACACTTCTAACAGATGCTACTACTAGTATTGATGTAGC
>CAZNTR010000497.1:0-1431 GCA_964575925.1 uncultured Chitinophagales bacterium | reverse complement strand
TTACAATAACAAAACCTCTTTTTGTTTTTACAGACACACTTTTTGGATAACTATCACTTCGAATGGGAATTTTTACATTCTCCGGGATCTTAACCTTTAAGCTTTCGGGACAGGACGACAAGTGTTAGATTAGTTGATTTTATGTAAAAAATAAGCTGCATGTTGTTCGTCGAAAAAAAAAATACCAAGGCTGAGATTCTGGGTCAAGCCCGGAATGACAAAGCGTATCAGTTTCATTCATTCTTTTATGATGTAAGCCGTTGGCATCCAATTAAATGGAAACGTTCTTATTTTCGCATTAGGTAAAAATTCTTTTACCGCTTTAGTTTCACCTGGTGCTACATCAAAATTAAACTGATTGAAAATAATTTGACCACCTGGCGTTAATCTTTCCCGAAAATAAGGTAAAGCCGTTTTCACAACTTGATACATTCCGGCATCAAAAAAGACTAATTTGAATTGTAAATGCGGATATTTTCCAAAAAAAGCATCCAATTCTTTGGTCACATCAATTTTATGAATAAAGGTTGAATGCTCGAGTTGTTGAGCTTTTATCAAGCTCATCAGTTGTTCATATTCAGCCATATAACCGTGGGTTTCTATCATTGATTCATTTTCATCGGGCTCATTTCCCTTGAACCAATCGAAACCATGAACTTGAGTAAAACTCTGATTTTCAAAAATTTCTACTAATTTTGAAAAGAAAAGTAGTGATGCGCCTTTATAAACGCCGATTTCAGCAATGTGTCCTGAAACTCCTAAGGTCGATTTGTAGGATTCGTACAAAGCCAAAAAGCGTGATAAAGTCATGTGGCCAGTAAAAGCTGGAAATTGATGAATAAACTCATCAATAGAATAACCTAAACTTTTTATGGTTTCAAGACCTTTGTAATACGACTCTTTTTTATGTGCAAATTTGTTCGATTCTAGATTTCCAGGAGTATAACCGTGTGCCATAGTTTTACTTTTTATTATTTCATGATGTTATTTAAGGAAGCTTCAGCGTAGCCAAAACCATCTTTTCAAAGTGATTTCCGTTGTAAAAAAGTAGGAGTTTTTTATTGTGTTCAATCACGCATGGATAAGCGGTCATTTTGGAATCCCAGTCATCTTCAGAAGTCGAGATTCCGCTTTTTTCGTCTATTCGTTGCCAATCAAAACCGTTTTATGATTCCGCATAACCCATTTTGTAGGTGTTTTTTCCATCACGAAAATCTTCACTTACACGGTAACAATACCATAAATGAAACTGGTTTTCTGCTGATTGATACAAACTTGCTTTTGTAATGGCTTCATCCAGATGCTGTTGTGCAATCGCAATTTTTCCTGTCTGATTCCATTTCAATCCATCTGTAGAAGTTGCGATTTTTAAGTCGTAAATGTGTTCTTTTTTGCCTTTAATCTCTAGCCAATCAATGCCTGAGCAATAAA
>CAZNTR010000496.1:0-1436 GCA_964575925.1 uncultured Chitinophagales bacterium | reverse complement strand
ATAATGGTTTTGATTTCATTTCCTGTTTTGTCTTTATCGTTTATGATCGCTATATCCACATCTTCCGAAAATCTTTCTATCAAATTATAAGCTTTTGATAAAGATGTACCTCCTTTAAAAACAGATACATCGAAAAATTTACTTTTTGACAAACGACTCAAAACTAAGGTAATCCAATAATCTTTTTCGACAAATGAAAAAGGGATACCCAACACAGAAGAAGTAGTGAGCAATAAATCGTTAAATAAGTTCTCGTTCTTATGTAATATCAATCAATATTCCAGTTTTTACTAGTTGGAAGCTCAGTTTCTTTTAGGTTTAGATTAACTTTGGTTAGTGGATTAAGGCTATTTTTTAGCTCATTAAGATCAAGATTTAGATTCAAATTTTCTAAAATCGCCCCAAGTATTGCCCTTGTTCTGGCAGGATAATACAAAGCGTATTTAACCATTTCTTTCTGCTCTTTAGCTGATAAGTCGTTTATTAAAAAATGCATTCGCTTTACGGCTTGTACTACCGAACTGTCGGGTATTCTTTTAATGTCTTTTAAGGCATCCAAATAACCCAATAAGCGATAATTCTGATCTGTGATATCAACATAGCTTTTTACAGAGCGTACTTGTAAGGAACCTTGATCAATTTTGATGGGATTTTTCTTAGTGGCAATTTTAAGTTTAAAAGCCATTTGAGTGGTTAATCCCAATTTATTGTATAGCGAAAAACCTGTTTCATACGCCACTCGTTTACCGTCTTCAAATAAATACCTTTCCAATATTCCATTACTATCTGGTCCCAATTCTCCAAAAACAGTTTTGCGTGGAATATAAAATACTCCTTTAGATACCTTTTTGATTGTCCCTTTTTTTTGCAAACGTTCTAAAGCCTTTGCAGCACTGAAAAAGTCTGCGCCATCAATACCTAAATCGGCATAACCAAAAGGTTGACTTTCGGGAAAACGTTTAATGGTATTTCGTATTTGCTCGGCTACGTTCATGGCTTAGATTCTATATGGATTGATTTTAGAAACTCTGTTTGTACTACAAAGGTAGGAATTTTTAATCAGATGTCAAGTTTTTGACATCGAAAACTTGACATATGTATTATCCACTTATTAATGAGGTTGAATTTCTAATTGTTCTTCAGTGAATTTCATTATTTAGGTTCAATTTTTATTGACCAAGAAATTACTTTCAATCTTTCCTGAATCATTTTTAATGTTTCCAAAACAGCTTCTTCTTTGGGTAACTCTCCATACACCAAGTTTTTAAATTCTCCGCTATAAATTGTATTCAACTCACTCCATACATTTTCCAAGTCTTTAAAAATAAGTGCCTCATTTGGATGATTAATCAGCCATTGATTGTTGTTTTTAAAACTTGCGACATCATCATTGGCTACTTTCAAAAGCATTTCATCAAAAGCCCTTGAATTAAAGA
>CAZNTR010000495.1:0-1436 GCA_964575925.1 uncultured Chitinophagales bacterium | reverse complement strand
AGACGGAAGTCTAGATTATTCTAATGATATTCTGAAGGGATTTGATTTTATTATTGCCTCGGTACATTTCAGTTTGGATATGGAACCTCAAAAAATGTTAGATCGATTTACACGAGCAGCAGAGAATAAATACACACGAATTATCGGTCATCCAACAGGCAGATTATTGCTAAAACGCAAAGGAAATCCATTCGATTTAGGAAAATTAATCGAAATTGCCGCCGCCGCAAATACCGCAATTGAGATAAATGCAAGTCCTTGGAGATTAGATTTAGATTGGCGATACGGAGCCAAAGCTGAGCAGCATGGTTTAATAACGTCCATTTCACCAGATGCACACGATATTGAGGGAATTGATGATATTCGATTTGGAGTTTCGATTGCTAAAAAAGCGCGATTTACAAAAGAGCGGGTTTTAAATACTATGAATAATGAAGAAATAGAAAAGTTCTTCAAAAATTGACCAACAGGACTCACAGTCCTTATAGGACTGTGAGTCCTGTTGGAGGCTTGATTTTCAATTTTTTAAAAATATTTTCTTTTTCGCTGTAAGATTTTTGCGTTTCAAGCGTCTCTATTAAAAAATAACCAAGACAAAGCGACTATGAAACTTACAGCAAATTCAGTTTATCACATTTATAACCGCGGAAATAACGGCGAATCTTTATTTAAAGAGCACCGAAATTACTTTTACTTTAAATCATTGATGCAAAAGTACTTATCTCCCCATTTCACTATTTACGCGTATTGTTTAATGAATAATCATTTTCATTTTATGCTTAAACCATTAAATGATTCAATTGAACGACAAAATGCATTTAGAACATTTTTTTCAACCTATTCAAAAGCTATTAACAAAGCCTATAAACGAACTGGAAGTTTGTTTGAAGATGGGTATCACTCAAGAGAAATTACTAATAAGCAAGATTTTTGGAATACTTTCGGTTATATCGTTTATAATCCATTAAAACATGGATTTAAGCGAAATTCTAATAAATTTCTACATAGCAGCATTTCTGAATTAAACTCCTGGGTTCCTCCTATTGTTAATTGGAATCATTTATACCAACTAGCTGGCTCAGAAGAGAATTTTAGAATTATTTCAAATGAAATTCATCAAAGATTTTCTTATATCGAATTCCCACAGGACTCACAGTCCTTTTAGGACTGTGAGTCCTGTGGGAAAATCAGTATATTCCCAACTAAACTAAACCTGAAATTCATTCCAAATATGAGCAGAAAAGATTATTTCGGAACTAGGGTAACATTCGACACCGGTTCCGGTTCAGCATACGCCTATTCAATTGAAAAACTAGCCGACCAAGGCTTCGAGGGCATCAGAACACTGCCTTTTTCAATCAAAGTTTTATTAGAAGCCGTTCTTAGAGAATGTGATAACTATATTGTAGAAGAAGCTGACGTAAAAAAAGTTGCAA
>CAZNTR010000494.1:0-1456 GCA_964575925.1 uncultured Chitinophagales bacterium | reverse complement strand
CTTGTAGTCAATAACTCTGAAGTGGATAAGGCTGTAGACAGTACTCGTCACTTAATTCTTGTTCATCCTGAAAACGGGAAAAACCTCCCTTTTGCAGCCACCTGGACAGAACACAGCGCAGGCAAAACAGCTCCCTATGCTTCAATATTTAGAAAAGACTCATTTGCTCCGGAAAAAGGGGTGGAGGCACCTCATGCCGCCCTTTCTCGTCAAGATTCTAAATGGACCTATAAAATAGGAAAAAAAACCCTTGCGTATCTTCTCGATTTTCAAGATCTCAAATCTATCGAGCTTTTTGTAGATAAATCGTCCTCAAAGGTTTATGGGCTAAGAATCAAAGATAACCAGGAAGCTTATGATTTAGACTTCCTTACATTTCAATCTCGTCTTGGAACTAGCCACATTAAAAGCTCAGATTTTTCTGTTGAAATGCGGGATGATTCAGTGATCTTCACTGGTTTTGGAAAGGGTCATGGTGTTGGTCTTTGCCTTTATTCAGCAAATGCCTTAGCACAAAATGGAGAAAATGCTGTGAAAATTTTATCCAAATTTTTTCCAGAAACATATCTCTATAACCTAAACGCTATTCCTAAGTAGTTCTTAACTTTTTTGCGATGCCTGAACGACAGGCATCGCAATATTTCTTATCAATTCTCTTGAAATTTAATTACTAAACACACAAAATACGGCCATTTTTATTTAAATGGTGTAATTAATGGCTAACAGAATTCCCAGCAACTCTCAAAGTACCCCCCTCCCCATAACTCAGAGAAGAAAACCATTATCTCCAATTCCCGATATAGAAGCTACTAAGCGAGCTATATGTTTATTTTCAGAAGCTGCGCACCTTATTGCCCAAAACAAACACGATCAAGCAAAAATAAAGCTAAGCTACGCCCTATCCTTCAAGACATCGAATCAATTCCTTACCGATAATTTATGGGAGCTACTCGATACATTAGATCCTGAAAAAACAGACCCTGTAAGAAAATTTATTACAAAAAATAATGAACCTCATCCTGACTCTGCAGATGAAAAAACTCAAAAATTGGGGACAAAGGTTTTTACACCTAAAATAATCATACCCTTAAGCCAAAATAAACCTAGATCTAATTGTGAGGAGAAAAATGAGCTAACCCCAACTGATGTAAACTATTTAAGATTCAATGAAAATAAAGGGTTAAAAATTCACAATACAGTGGGAGATGGGTCTTGTGCAATTCACGCATTAATTGGTGATATAGACACAAAAGGAAGAGGCTATTACTATGATAGTCATCAAGAATTGAGAAATGATTTTTGCCAGTGGCTTGGAGAAAGATTTTTAGAAGGAAAACTACCCAACAGCATCAAATCAGCACTTCAAGACCATATAGAACAGCCACAGAACCATCACATCCCTCCTGAGAGCCCATTTCAGAAGTATTTAGATAAAAATCTATTTAATACCCCAAAT
>CAZNTR010000493.1:0-1461 GCA_964575925.1 uncultured Chitinophagales bacterium | reverse complement strand
GTTTTACCAACACCAGCACCACCAAATAAACCAATTTTACCACCTTTAGCATAAGGACATAAAAGATCTACTACTTTGATACCTGTTTCAAGAATTTCTGTCTCATTTGCTAATTCATCATAAGCAGGAGCAGGTCTGTGGATTGGCAATCTACGATCACCTTTAGGAGCAGGAATACCATCGATAGCCTCACCTACTACATTGAACAAGCGACCTTTAATGTCCTCGCCTATCGGCATGGCAATTGGAGATCCTGTGTCAATAACATCAGTACCGCGTTGTAAACCGTCGGTTGAGTCCATGGCAATAGCACGAACACGATTTTCACCTAAGTGTTGTGCAACTTCTAGTGTTAAAATTCCATCAGTTTTTTTGATGTGTAAGGCGGAGAGAATTTCCGGGAGATTGCCTTCGCTGAAATCTACGTCAACTACAGGGCCAATGACTTGAGCTACAGTTCCCTTGTTCATTATATATTGGGTTTGTGACTAACGATTAGTGTTAATTTTGAAAAAATATTCAGACGCCAAATTTACTTAGTAGATACCGTAAATGCAAACAAATATCTATTAGTATTGAAACCGAAAAGTAAATATCTGTATCAATTATACAGCAAGCTCAAATTTTTGATATTAATTTGATTTATTAAATGAAAATAGGCTTCCTAAAAACGTAAGATAGACAAACCAAATAGTACTAAAAAAAACATTAGTGCACTTAAAATACTCACAACAATTCCAACTTTCTTCCCATAGTTCCAACTGGTTAAGGAAACACCTCCAAAAAAGGCTATTACTGAAATAAAAAATACCAGGATAAATGGAGTAAGAGTTTGATCAAAGTTTTTCATCAACATAGTCAGTTTATCTAGATTCTTATTTGCTGTATAAGTATAAATTCTGAACGATGATAAAGCCAAAAACAATGTAGTTCCAATTTGACTAACTGTAACAAAGCTCATTACAATCATTATGACTTTGTTTAGCCTAGTTTTTTCTAATGTAATTAACCCAGCAATTAAGGCAATTGAAAAACCACCAATTAAAGCAAAATTAAACTTAATTGATTTAGCGCTTCTGCTAATAAAGTAGAGACAGTAACGACATTTTGATCCATAGGTAAACAATTTTTGAATTTAATCTATTTGAAATTTCATTTTCATCAAAAAATTATCCTCGGCTAATACTACTTATTTCATTTCTTTCTAGTAGCTAATTATCAATAGCTTATGAAGCTAATTATGTTCTAGTCTTAAATTGTAACAACTTTTGAATCTCTTCAACTTCATGATCATTTACATGATGCCCCATATTTGGGTAAATATGTTTAATTACTTTTGCGCCACGATCTTCAAACAGTCTTGCCGTTTCATAAACTCGTTTTACTGGAATATGAAAATCAATATCACTACAACCTAAAAAAACTTGTTGATTCGATAAATCAGAAGCATATCGAGAACTA
>CAZNTR010000492.1:0-1480 GCA_964575925.1 uncultured Chitinophagales bacterium | reverse complement strand
GTGGGCCCAGCAGGACTTGAACCTGCGACCAATCGATTATGAGTCGATTGCTCTAACCAACTGAGCTATAGGCCCCAATTGATTTTATCAAGATTCGAAAAATACAGTTATTTTCTTCTCAGTTCAAGTCTTTATCTGTATTGATTCATTTTTTTTGAATTTTTCTACCTAATTAGCTCGTTAATTGCACTTTTAATTTACTTTTACTCTTTAATACCTAACTTAAATTATAAATGTTAGTCTTTGATGTGTAATATCCTTCACTCAAATTTAGCTGTTTCCATACCAGTTCAAACTTTATTTATTGAGCGTACTCCGAAAATTAGTTTTTAACAATATATTCGTTGAACTCGTAGGATTTGGAAGGCTGCGAACCGAAAGAATCGACTTTTCGGAGTGGACTCTTCATTCAATTTATTTCAAATTTCTTTATTGCTATTTTGGTAATTTCACGTGAATTTATAAGGAGTTTTATGCAAAAAATTGAACATATTGGCATCGCCGTGGCTGACATTGAATCAGCAATCATTAAATGGGAAAAACTACTTGGAACAAGCTGTTATAAACGAGAACGTGTAGAATCACAGAAAGTAGAAACAGCTTTTTTCTTGATGGGTGAATCTAAAATTGAATTATTAGGTGCCACTTCTCCTGATTCTGTGATCGCAACATATATTGCCAAAAAAGGCGAAGGAATGCACCACATAGCTTATGATGTTGAAGACATTCATAAAAGCATGAAAGAACTTTCTGAACAAGGGTTTCAATTACTTAGCCCTGAACCGTCCAAAGGTGCTGATAATAAATTAGTGGCGTTTTTTCACCCAAAAACCGTAGATGGCGTGTTAACAGAAATCTGCCAAAGTATGTAGCAGAATTTCTAATCATCATACTTTATTGTATTTAAAAATTAAACTCTCTCCAAAAAGTACTTTTAAGGACATATTTGGCGAAGTATCTCGATTTGTACAGTTACAAACCAACAAATTCGACTTTGGGACTCAATTTTTTAATTTTAGGTTGATATAAAAACCGATAAACTATATTCATTTTAGTAAATGAGTTTGAGTCTCCAAATTGAGTTAAAATCGTTATTTATATCGAATTTTAATGATTTTTACTTATTTACTATTGTTATCGGATAGCTTCAAATCATTGTATATAGATTTATTCTTTAACATTGATCTTACTTGATGGCAGAGATATCCTTTTCGTTTTACTGCGCATCGTGATTGTCAAGGATACCGAAGGCATTTCGAAGCTAAATGATTTTTTTTAGGGTGATAGCCATAATCCTTTGCTCTTCTTACAACTGTAATTTAAATCTCACAATGTGACAGAGATCTTGTTTTGCATTCCGTCATTATGGCGAAAGCCATAATCTCTTGCTCTCGTACATCTTCAATTCATAAACCCAATTCGACAGAGATCCTGTTTTGCAACACGTTGACGTAAATTCCGAGAAACACAAAGTGCTTGC
>CAZNTR010000491.1:0-1480 GCA_964575925.1 uncultured Chitinophagales bacterium | reverse complement strand
AAATCAAGACCTAAACCAGAATCTATTCTCTCATAGTAGTCAATAGCTTCCATGAACTCGATTTCAGCATCTGGATGAAACCTAAATCTCATTTGTTAAATTTATTCCACACTTTTGAAAAAACATCTTCTCCAGAAATTGTTTCTACCCTAGCGGAGTGAATATCGTCTGAACGTTTTTTGGCTAAATTAGCCCATGTTTTATCAATTTTAGATTCTTTTGGATTTAAACTTAGAAGTAGAGATTCTACTAATTTAACCCTTATATCTACAGGTAGCGATTCTGCATTATTTATAAGTTCTTCAATTTTCATGATTTTTTAATTGATTATACTTTTTTTAAAATATAGTATATGATGTCGAATCTTCAAATGAAGTTCAATTTTTAAAAACTGCTGTTTCGAAATAATATGATTCAATTACTGAGCTTACTCCGATAAGTAGTTTTCAGCATCATAATCGGCGATTTCGCACGATTGGGAAGGGTGCAAACCGATAAAATCGACTTTTTGGAGTGGGCTCATTATTCAAATTCGGAATCTTTTCGTATTTAGAGAGTCTTGATGTCTCAAAAAAGCTTTTTTAATGGTGAATGACGAGATTTTGGCTTAGAGAACTTGTTTGAACTAAGCATTATATTTTTTGAATAGGTTTTTGTTTTGATTATACACCATTCGATTTGCAGTAAAATTGATCAAATTTACTACTGTTTGAAGTCCAAAAGGTGAGCTTATAAATAAAAATCACATTTCTTGTAAGGTTTTGGGTTTTGAAGCGTCTCTTAGTAAAAAAGGAAGAATTATGAATCAAAATGAAATAAAATTAGAAGCTGGAAATGTCTATCACATTTATAATCGTGGTGTTAATGAGTGGCCTGTTTTTACATCAAAAAATAATAAACGGCACTTTTTGAATAAACTTCGAGAGTATGTCTATCCATTTGCAGAAGTTTTGGCGTATTCACTTTTAGATAATCATTTTCATTTGATAATCAGAGTTAAGGTTCTGAATCAAAGACATGAACTATTTAAAAAAGATGGATTGCATTCAAAACAATGTCAGTTGAGCAAACAAATTGGGAAATGCATCAGTTCTTATACTCAATCTTATAACAAAGTGAATAAACGAAGTGGTGCGCTGTTTGAAAGTCCGTTTAAACGAAAAGTGATTTTGAATGATAATTACATCTCACAGGCCATTTTATATGTAATGGCAAATCCTGTTCATCATGGATTAGTGAGGAGAGCTAGAGATTATGAATTTTGTTCGACTCGAGATTTGTATATCAATAGTTCTGAGAATATTGAATTGGATTTCGTATTAGAGCATTTTGGTAGCAGAGAAAATCTGTTAATTGCCCTAAAAGAGTTCGAGGAAATTGAGAATTTCCGAAGATTTACAAATCTTGAAGTAGATTCTTAGCTTCGATTTTAAACTTTGCCAAAGTCAGGGACTTTGGCAAAGTTACCTCTGTCAAAGTT
>CAZNTR010000490.1:0-1481 GCA_964575925.1 uncultured Chitinophagales bacterium | reverse complement strand
GTCGTGAGTTGGTGGTTGAGAATACCGGTCAACCCATTACAGTGCCAGTGGGCAAGCCAACTTTAGGACGAATCATGAATGTTCTTGGTGAAGCAATTGATGGTAAGCCAGAAGTAGAATCTGAGCGTATGCCTATTCATCGCGCGCCCCCCTCCTATGAAGATCAAGCTTCTTCTAATGAAGTTTTAGAAACAGGTATTAAAGTTATTGATTTAATCTGTCCTTTCGCTAAAGGTGGGAAGGTCGGATTATTTGGTGGGGCAGGTGTTGGTAAAACTGTTAACATGATGGAGCTCATACGTAATATTGCTATCGAACATAGCGGTTATTCAGTATTTGCCGGTGTTGGTGAAAGAACACGTGAAGGTAACGACTTTTACTTAGAAATGAAAGAGTCGAATGTATTGGATAAAGTATCTTTAGTATACGGTCAAATGAATGAGCCTCCAGGTAACCGGCTACGTGTCGCATTAACAGGCTTAACAATAGCTGAGCAATTCCGTGATGAAGGACGCGATGTATTATTATTTGTTGATAATATTTACCGTTACACCTTGGCGGGTACCGAAGTGTCTGCACTATTAGGCCGCATGCCGTCAGCGGTAGGTTACCAACCTACGCTAGCAGGTGAAATGGGTGCATTACAAGAGCGAATTACTTCTACAAAGACAGGCTCAATCACCTCTATCCAAGCAGTTTACGTTCCGGCAGATGATTTAACTGATCCGTCTCCAGCAACCACTTTTGCGCATTTAGATGCAACAGTTGTACTCTCTAGACAAATTGCTGAGCTAGGGATTTATCCTGCGATTGACCCCTTGGATTCAACCAGTCGACAATTAGATCCACTAGTGATTGGTCAAGAACATTATGATATTGCTCGAGCCGTGCAGCAAAATTTACAACGTTACAAAGAGCTAAAAGATATCATCGCTATTTTAGGTATGGATGAATTATCTGAAGAAGATAAATTAACTGTAAGTCGTGCTAGAAAAATTCAGAGATTCCTTTCTCAACCTTTCTTCGTAGCAGAAGTATTTACCGGAAGTCCAGGTAAATATGTTCCTGTAAAAGAAACTATTCGTGGCTTTAAAGCAATCATTAATGGTGAAGTAGACCATATTCCTGAACAGGCATTTTATATGGTCGGCACGATTGATGAAGCAATTGAGAAAGCAGAAAAACTATAGGATGAACATATGGCGATGACTTTTCATATTGATATTGTCAGTGCATCAAAGAAGTTATATTCGGGACGTGCTGAGTTACTGGTAGCGTCAGCCGCTTTGGGTGAGTTAGGAATTATTCCAGGACATGCTCAACTATTGACTTCCCTTAAGCCAGGGCAAGTACGTTTGCGTGTTCCTAACCAAGCTGAGGCTGAAGTATTTTACATTTCAGGTGGGATTCTGGAAGTACAGCCTCATTTAGTCACGGTACTGGCCGATGAAGCAGAAAGAGCGGCTGATCTAGATGAATTA
>CAZNTR010000489.1:0-1490 GCA_964575925.1 uncultured Chitinophagales bacterium | reverse complement strand
GAACAACATTTAGACGTAAAACTACATCTAACTTTAGTTATGTTGGTATTTCTGGATCTGCTATTCGCTCGTTTGAAAATGTAGCTATTGAAGGCTCTCAATATGGAATTCTTGTTTCAAATGTTCCTAGTGGGAAAGTTTCATTCAAGTCAATAACTGGAAATAATAACTTTTATAGTACTATTAAAGCGAATAATGCTGTTTTTACTTTAGATGGAATTATTACAACCAATTCAGTTCAAGATGGATTAGCTGCTTATTCGGCATCAACTATTAAGCTAACTGGATACCATTCCTATGAGAATTCTTTAATTGGAATTAGAGCTGCTCAGTATTCAACAGTAACGAATGGCAATGAATTCAACAGATTACCATTGGATTTATCCATCATTAATAATACTCGAGGAATTCATGTTTACACAAATGGAGATGTGAATTTATTAGGCACAGAATTAGAACCTCTAATGGTCTGGCTTAATAGACGAACAGATAATGTGTACAATGTTGATGATTATGATTTATATGCAACTCTAGATGGAAAGATTACACTAAGCTATTATCAAAATATTGGAAATATTTCTATTTATGAAGATGCTCCAGAAGATGTTAATTTAATAAATCCAATTCCTTCTTCGGGCTTTCAAAATAATGGTTATGCGAAAGTGAATGATGATGAGGGTTTAATTGAAACCAATCGAACTAATTCGGCAAAATCTAAAAAAGATTTGCTAAAAAATTATCGATTATTACTCAAAGAGAGCAGTAAGCAAGCCTTAGCAGACTATTTAAATGTAAATAAGAATCACTCAAGCCATGATATAAAGTCAACAGCAGAAGTTTTGTTTGTTTTACATGCCTCACAAAGTAGTGATTTTGTATGGGTTAATTCATATGATAAATTATCCCGTCTAAAGTCTCTTAATATTGAAGATGCCGTCTTAATAGCCGAACAATTATTCTATTATTACACGAATACTCAGCCACAACAAACCGAATCCGCTTATTGGCTCAATCAGCTTAAAGAAATGAACCATGAAGCGTACGAAACCGGAATCTTCGATGTGCTTTACGAGCAAGCTGCGTTTAATCAAGAAGTAGTAGAAACTGAAGAAACTGAGCAAGTGGAAACGGATAAAAATACCATTCTAGCCTACCCAAATCCATTTAATCCAACAACGAGTTTGAAACTATCGCTAAAAAATAAAGCCCAAGTTCAGATTCAAGTGTTTGATATAATGGGACGTTTGGTTCAAACTTTAGCCAATAATGAACAATGGCAAAGTGGAACTCACGAAGTTCAATTCGATGCTTTTCGTTTAGCAAGTGACATGTATTTCGCCCGAACTCAGATTTTGGAATCGGGAAAAGCCGTTCAAACTCAGGTTACTAAATTAATGTTAATTAAGTAAGATTTGCCCAAGGACTAACAGTCCTAGGCAATTTTCTATAAAATAAAATTCGGTTTTTTAGGACTGTTAGTCCTAGATAAC
>CAZNTR010000488.1:0-1491 GCA_964575925.1 uncultured Chitinophagales bacterium | reverse complement strand
TGAATTCAAGTTCAATTTCGTTTCAAGTCAGTGCTTTGGGTTCTGGAATTAAAGACTGGGAAATTAGATATGTAAGAGGGCGAAATATACAGGCAGAATCATTTTTACTGCAAACTGAATCTCGTTTTTTAGTCTCAGACTCACTTCGTCTAAATTTTGATAAGTCTGGATTTTCAAATCAAACACTCACCTTTTTTCTACAAATTAACTTATGGGATGGTTCTCGTCAGGTTCGGACAAAAACCATAACGATTCCACCGAATGAAATACTTATAAATGAGTTTAGTTCCGAATGGAGTATTAGAGCCAATTCGATTGCTTATTCAACAATAGTCGAAACTGATGTGTTGGGTTTTCTTTCAGGAATTTTACATACTGATGTTACTAAAAATATACTTTTTAGTAAATCTGATCGGGAAGCTTATGTACATGTTTTATCTTATGATGAGCCTGAAAATGGAGCGTTTAAACAAGAAATGACTTTTGAGTATTCAGGTGAAGTTGCACAATATGAAATAAATCATCAACTTGAAGGGAAACCGATATTTTCGCCTCAAAATTATGAGAGAACAGAGTACGAAACTGAAATTCAGCAAGCTTGGACACTTAACTATAAAGATAATAATGAAGAAGCTTTTTTGAATTTTTATTTGATGTTTAGCAATACCGAAGGCTATACAATTCAAATAAGTGAAGACGAAGGTATTCCAAAATTAAGCGATACATTACTTACAATTCCTGGTCGATTTATTCCCAAATCAATTTATAAAAATGATGAAAAAGCAATATTTTGGTTACTAGCTTATGGTGGTGGAAAAATCTTTTTATTCGATATTAATCAAAATTATAAACCTCTTGAAACCGATGTTTTTGGAAACTATGTTTTTGCTGGATTAATTGACGATACCGACTCAGATGGCAATCCTGAAATATGGGCGCATAATCGTTCTCAATTAAGCTGTTTTGAATTTGAAAATGGTTCATTTTTGCAGAAATTCACTGCAGAAAATTCATCGACTGTTGAAACCAGTCTTGTTGCCAATGAATTTCAAGTTCCAGATATCATCGCTTTTGATAATTCTAAATCATTTAAAGATGTCTTTCTAGGCGATTACGATGGAGATATTTTTCAAATTCAAACAAGTGGTAATGATAATTGGGCGCTAAAAACTATATATGAAGGAAAATATTACGGAACTGGAAATGTCTTAAAAAGTGTCTATTCTAAATCTGGGAAACCATATTTACTTACTCTAAGACACAGTTTTCCTTTTATTGATGAATACAGAACGAAGCAAACGGAGTTCGTTCAGTTAGAATGGTATCAATTTGAGAACGATTCTTTGTATCTAGCTAATAAACTACTTTTTACTGATGTCGATTTAGGATTTATTGATGCGGTTTCTATTAAAAAAGACACGTTGATTTTAGTTACAAGTCCGAATGTATATGAAATTATAAGTGATTTCGATCATGAAAAACCGATTCAGT
>CAZNTR010000487.1:0-1494 GCA_964575925.1 uncultured Chitinophagales bacterium | reverse complement strand
CATTATAGAATGCTTACCTCCCTCAAAACGAGCATAGTTAATGTTATTATTGTCTCCTTGTAACCAAATACCTTTCCATTCTAGATTTTCATATAAGCGGTCAAAAAGTACATTTTCTTGTGAATTCCCTTGAACAAGTAATCTAGATCCTGGTTTGCAAACGATTTGCACATTTTCTCCTAAAAATAGTTTAGTGCCTGCAGGTATAGTTAATGTTGCGCCACTTTCTACAAATATAGTAGTTGGAATTTTGTAATGTGAATTTGTTAATGTTGTTGATGAGGTAACGGATTGTAAGGTAGGCATAGACTCAATTACCGCTTTCATAGCATTTACACGGCCGAACCCTGTAAATCTATTATAAATTCTATCTGTTCCATCATTAAGCGTGTTCAATTGTTCTCCAGATGGTAAGGCAACTGTTCTATCTGTTGTCTTTGTTAATATTTCGTAAACTTCATTAGATGTTAAATTTGGATTCACAAATAACATTAATGCAATTGTACCAGAAACTAATGGTGCAGCAAAAGAAGTTCCTAAATAATAGTGATAACCACTATAAGTATAACTGAGATCTATTCCTTGTACTTGTAAACCAGATGCAGCAACATCTATAAAAGAGTCTGTTAAACCAGAATCCGAATTTGTAATTGCGTTTATACTTAATGAATAATTCCAAGTATCCAAGGCAGGTTGTTGCAACGAAGAAATTTCATTTGCTGCAAAATACTTAGCTTCTGTATCCATCACATACTCTCTAAGTGTTGGGTGATTTTGAGTATAGGTGAACAATTGCCCATTATAAATCTTCGATGTGTCGTTTTGCAATCCAGTTGCAGCAACTGTAATTACTCTCCCTTTGTTATTTGGTGCAACAAATGCAAATGGTAAATATTTTTTAGGTGTCCCTCCAAACCATCCACCTTTTAAATCATTCGCAGCACCAGAAACTAAAATAACCCCTTCATTTATTGCATCATCTAATACATCTACAAAATCATCTAAATAAGATTGATAAGGCATAAAATAACTCATATTTATTATATCAACACCTGGATTACCATAAACCAAATTAAGAAACCCCTCATTACTACTGGTGAAATCATAATATTCAAATCTTAAAGTCGAATTTGGTACAATTCTAGTGACACCAATTAAGTTATTGTGATTAGCACCTATAAAAGAAGCAACTGCTGTTCCATGATATAAATATGGATTATTAATTCCATAATTAATATTGTTCTGTATAATGCTTGTTCCAGTAACTCCATTTTTAAAATCTTCATGCTCATTCAAAGTCGAGCCACTTGAAAATTGATCATTAATTCCAATTATAATATTAGGATTCCCTTTTGTATATCTCCAAGCCTTATCTGCTTGCATCGCTTGTAGATACCACTGCCCTTTTGCATGACTAAAATAGTAACTACTAACTGAATTGAAAAAATAATCGTTCGGAGAATCTGTTGTAATTGGCTCTGGCATATCAAAAAT
>CAZNTR010000486.1:0-1495 GCA_964575925.1 uncultured Chitinophagales bacterium | reverse complement strand
CCAATTCGTTTAAGCCACTTAAATAGGTTCGGAACACATTTTCGGTAGAGGTAACAATTTTTCGACGATGATCTAAACTAACTACTGTATTGAGACTACTATGATTTTTGGCTTTATAAATACGGTTAATCGAAGCAAAAGTATTGGTTAGCGATACGATTTCCTCGCCAGAAACACCTGTTGGAACAAGTTGTGCATTGCTAGCACTTCTATTCAATTCAAAAAACTCAATTCCACTTTGTGTAACACCACTCGCTTTAAGTAAATAGGTTGGCTGGGAATTAAGTGCGTTTTTATCAATGTTTGTATTTCTAAACACATCAAATTGTTTAGTACCTGAGTAGGATTTATACGCATTGGCTTGTGTTTGACCATCAGCTTCTACTAACCATGGATTTTTGAACTCAAAACCTGAGGAAACACCCGGAACCGTTTCTACAAAAGTGGATTGTATGGTTAATTGTGTTGGAGTATCAAATTGGGCGAGGGATTTGGGTTTAATTGAATTTGAAAATGTTGCTCTAGTTAATTTAAATTGACTAGTTAAAGCATCCCAATTTTTATGCATTCTAGTTGCAATATGTTGCTGATTCGTTTTTACGGTTATATTGGTATTGATTCCCAAATAAGGCTTATCGCCACTTAAATATGAAATACCATTAGCAGTTAATCTAGATGGAGATCCAACTTGATCTGGAATCAGAATAGAGGTGTTCAAATCGATATTTGAAAATTCATGCTTTTTTTCAACCTCTGTTGTGAATGAAGCATTTGAAAGTGTTGTGTATAATAATGTTGCATCTGAATCAATTTTAAGTGCAATCATGAATGATACAGTACCATTTTGACTCAACGGTATAGCATTTAGTTTTGATTCTATTAGTTGCTTAAGGTTCGTATTGTTAGATAGCGAATATGTTGCATCAAGAGGCGCTTGTGTTACAAGACTTGTACTGTAACTTTTTATGCTATAAGCTGCATAGGTACTATCTGCTAACCCATTTTGAAAATTTGTTTCAAACCCAGATTTTACCAATAAAATGTCAAGATGATTAAATGATGAATTTAAATTGATTTCACTTTCATCCCAAGTAGAATAACCTTTTGTGCCCGTATAAGTAAGAAGATTTTGAACAATTTTATAGATTTCCTCAAAAGCTTGATTCACAGAAATGAAATCTAGCTTTAATAAGATTCTACGATAGCTGTTGGTCATTTTAACAGTACTAGAGTTCCCTCTATTTGTTCTCTTGTTTCCAACATAGGTATTTGATGAAAATGAGCCTGATTCTGTAGATACGTTATAACGATAACCGTAGTTTCCGCCAATAGGTACATCTTGAATTTTTTCAGATGAACTGATATGGCTAACAGTCCAAGTAACATCATTTGATTGAGCAAAAACTTGTTGTTTAAGTCCAATTAATAGTACAAATAATCCTATTTTAAGGATAGTGGATAGTGGATAGTGGATAGTGGATAGTGGATAGTGGAT
>CAZNTR010000485.1:0-1500 GCA_964575925.1 uncultured Chitinophagales bacterium | reverse complement strand
TTTTATCAGGAATTGGTGAGCCGTGAGGATCAAATTTCGGAAAACCTAAGAGTTTATCCATTCTTTCAAAAAGTGCAGGTGAATGAATGTGTTCCATTTGTTCGGCAATTTGATGAACATCTTCCCATCCAAAACCCATTTTTTCCACCAAATACATTTCAGTAAGGCGGTGTTTTCTGATAATGAGCGCAGCTTCTAATTCACCTTTTTCCGTTAAACGCACTGGTTTATAGCTTTCATAATGTACTAAATTTAATGCAGCTAGCTTTTTCATCATGCTAGTAACCGTAGGCATTTTAATATCCAACTGTTTAGAAAGGTCGTTAATGTTTACCTCGCCAGTTGTCTTAGATAAATAAAATAAGGCTTTTAAATAGTTTTCTTTTACGAAGGAAGTCATGCTAAAAGTTAATGATAAAGTTTGCGTCTTCAAATACGCAGTTTATAGTTAAAAATAAATTTGTTAGATATGTCTAACTTTTTTATTTTGCTAAAAAAACAAACCATAATTTTTATGAAGTCAACTATTCAATTAAACATAATGCTCATTCTATCGGCTTTTTTTCTAATTAATACGCCAGCTTTTGCGCAAAAAGGAACTATTAAAGGAATCGTAAAAACAGAAGGACTCGGCGTTGAATTTGCACAAATAAGCATAAAGGGGACATCGATTGGAACTTCGAGCAATAAACAAGGTGAATTTATTATCAGATCAGTTCCGTTTGGAGAGTATAAAGTTACAGCATCTTTTATCGGATTTGCAAAAGTGACAAAAGAGATTCAAGTAAATGAAATTCAGAAGGATATTAACTTAGATTTTAACTTAACAGAACATACATTACAACTAGAAAACCTTGTGGTAACTGGGACAAAAACGTATCAAAGGCAGACAAGTTCTCCTGTTATTGTAAATGTTGTTAGTAAACAAATTATTGAAAATGTTCAGGCTTGTAATTTGGCAGAAGGCTTGAAATTTCAGCCAGGTTTACGTGTTGAAACGAATTGTCAGACGTGCAATTATACTCAATTAAGAATGAATGGAATGGCAGGAGCATATTCGCAGATTTTGATAAATGGTCGTCCCATTTTTAGTCCGCTAACAGGACTTTACGGTTTAGAACAAATTCCGGCAAATATGATTGAAAGAATAGAAGTGGTTCGTGGCGGAGGTTCATCTTTGTATGGTTCAAGTGCAATTGGAGGAACGGTGAACGTGATCACAAAAATTCCAAAAACGAATTCATACGAACTGAATTACACCTATCAACATATAGATGGGCAAACAAACGATAATACACTTAGTGGAAATTCAACCATCGTTTCTGACTCTGAAAATTCAGGAATTAGCTTTTTCTTTAATCATAGAGATCGCGATTTTTATGATGCCAATAAGGACAATTTTTCTGAAATACCAATAATAAAGAACACCTCAATCGGTACAAATCTGTTCATTTTACCAAGTGAGAATCAAAAAATCGAATTAAATCTTAGTTATATTGA
>CAZNTR010000484.1:0-1501 GCA_964575925.1 uncultured Chitinophagales bacterium | reverse complement strand
TTTGATCTCACCCGCAGTTTTTAGATAAGGCACCAGAGTCAGATGAATAAATAAGGTATCACGAGCGCCTAAATCCATGCGCATTTGGCGGATGGCTTCAAGAAACGGTAAAGATTCTATGTCACCAACAGTCCCGCCAATTTCTATAAGCGCTATATCAACATCACCCGAACCTTTGACAATTTTTTGTTTGATCTCATCAGTAATATGAGGGATCACTTGCACAGTCGCACCTAAGTAATCACCTTGACGTTCTTTACGTAATACATCAGCATATACCCTGCCGGTGGTAAAGTTATTATCTTTAGTCATGGTGGTGCGCACAAAACGCTCATAGTAGCCTAGATCAAGATCAGTCTCAGCACCATCATCTGTGACAAAAACTTCACCATGTTGAAATGGATTCATGGTTCCTGGGTCAAGGTTGATGTAGGGATCAAGCTTAAGCAACGTTACCTTTAAGCCTCGTGCTTCTAACAAAGCTGCTAATGATGCTGCAGCGATCCCTTTACCTAGAGAAGATACAACACCACCAGTAATAAAAACATATTTAGTCATGCAAATTAGTGTACAAATAATGGATAAATAATGGAAAATTATTATATCAGATCAACCATCTGGGGGGAAGCGGGCTTGCATATAGCACAAAGACTTTTATTGGTTAACGCATATTATTTAACACAAAGTGCTCTTCTGGCGCTGCGCTGAAGGCACTAGCGATGCCTTTAAATTAAAACTAGGTACCATTGCTATGTAATCTGTACATTTCGTTGGTAGTTGCTTTTTAATTTTATCTTGTCGCAGAGCTAGCAAATGTCTGCGCGCCCAACTATAACAACTATCACCTCGGCTGAAAAGACTATAATTACCCCCTTGAGCATAAGGTAGATGACCAGTCGCTTCATCTTTATGTACCGAATGATAAAGCTGTAAAACTAATTTACGTTCCAACTGCCAAGCCATTCCAACTAGACTCTCTAAGCCTCTACCCGGTATTCCACGAGGGTTCAATAAAGCATCTAATGCACTTTCACGCTCTGATAGTAGCAGATTGTGCGTGTCTGTATTGATTACAACTTTCGCAAACCCTTCTCGAATGCTTTCTCCGTCAACACGGGTCGCTAGATCAAATCGCCAAAAAAAGAAGCGTCCAAATGCATCCATTCCCTCTACCAATATGAATACATGCTGGCGATTGTTCTTTGATTTTTCATTACGCACCAACGCGACTTGCCATAAACTGTAATCCAAGACATTATCAACACTCAAATAACTCATGACTAAAGCACGTTTGACAACCGCATCAGCAAAGCTAACGGGCTTAGGCAGCGATCTTATTTGCTGCCCATGATTAATGGCTAGATCATCGGGTTGAGCAGGCTCACCAAGCGCGTTGTTTTGTTGTAATAATTGCAGATTAACTGCTGTCAACCCATGGGTATCGGTAATATTAATTGCATTACACGCCAGGTTTAAGTCAATACTATTATGTATAAGCTTA
>CAZNTR010000483.1:0-1515 GCA_964575925.1 uncultured Chitinophagales bacterium | reverse complement strand
ATTTCAGCATTCCTGACTTTTACAAATCACCCATTATTAGAACTATCAAAGAGCGTTCTCAAATCTTAGATCCACGGAAAAAAGATATGACTCCTTCCGTTTTGGATTTTGGATCGGTACGGTTTCTCATTCCAAGACATTTTGGATTTTGTTATGGAGTTCAAAATGCAATAGATATTGCCTACAAAAGCATTGATGAACAAGAAGGAAAACGAATTTTTCTTTTAAGTGAAATGATTCACAATCCTGATGTTAATGCAGACCTTCAACAAAAAGGAGTACAATTTCTATTTGAAACAGATGGATCAGAACGTATCCCACTTTCAGAAATCAATCAAAATGATGTTGTTATCGTTCCAGCATTTGGGACAACGGTAGAAATGCAAAAAACGCTTGAAGCTAAAGGAATTGACCCTTATATCTATGACACAACTTGTCCTTTTGTTGAAAAAGTTTGGAAACGTGGTAAACAAATGGGCGTCAAAGGGTTCAATATTGTAATTCATGGCAAATATCAGCACGAAGAAACTAGAGCTACCTTTTCTCATGCCGCTCAAAACTCAAAAGTTGTAGTCGTTTTTAATGTTGAAGAAGCAGAATTTTTAGCCGAATGCATGCTTGGGAATAAAACTATTGAAGAATTTGAGAAAAAATTTGGTCATAAATGCACCGATGGATTTAACCCTCAAACTGATTTAGAATTTTTTGGAGTGATAAACCAAACTACCATGCTTGCAACGGAAACCAAAGAAGTGATGGCTGTTTTAAGAAAAGCAGCAACACAACGTTTTGGCGAAGTAGAAGTGCCAAATCACATGGCTGATACAAACGACACACTTTGTTACGCAACGAATGAAAATCAATCAGCAACCTTAGGCTTAAGAGAAGAACCTGCAGATTTAGCCATTGTAGTTGGCGGTTATAATTCATCAAATACTTTACACATTGTTGAATTATTAGAGCAAAAAATGCCCACTTATCACATTAAAAACGCTAGCGAATTTGTTGATGGAAACTTAGTTCAGCATTTTAGCCAATGGGATAAAAAACTTCACAAAACCGAACAATGGATTCCTAAACCTTCTTCAAATCCTATTACTATTTCTATTACAAGCGGCGCCTCTTGCCCAGATGCTTTAGTAGATGATGTTATTTTGAAAATTGTGAGTCTTTTTGAAAACACAAAATCAATTGAAGAAGCCATGATGCCCTTTCAAGAAAAATAGAATCATTTTTTCTAAATTTCTATTTTAAACCCTATTTTGACTAAAGTAAATTTTAAAACTGTCAATCTATGAAAAGATTATTTCTACTAGCCCTTATTATTTGCCCTTCAATATTATTTGCTCAGCCAAAAGGTTTAGACAAAAAAGCCGAATCGATTTTACCCAAAGTAATAGAATGGCGAAGACATTTGCATCAATTTCCAGAACTTTCTAATCGAGAATTCAAAACCGCAGAGTATATCGCAGCTCATCTTAAATCTCTAGGATATGAAGTCCAAACTGAAGTTGC
>CAZNTR010000482.1:0-1522 GCA_964575925.1 uncultured Chitinophagales bacterium | reverse complement strand
AAAATCAGCACAAACCCACCATTAACATGAAAGAAAAAAAATCATTTAAAGCACCAAATACAATTGTTCTGTTACTATTTCTATTGGCGACATTTGCAGCTTTAACGTGGGTTATTCCTGGAGGAAGTTTCGAAAGAGTAGAAAAGAATGGGAAAACGGTAGTATTGCCAGGGAGTTATCATGTTGTAGATTCAGAACCCGCATCTTTTACTGATGTGATTTTAGCACCAATTCGTGGATTTCTCGACTCCTCAGCCGTTGAAATTATAGTTTTCATTCTTATAGTCGCAGGCACGTTTTCTCTGATTGATGAAACCCAAACCATCAAAAAAATCATTCAAAAATCAGCTCGTTTTTTTCAAAACAAACCGAAAAGCAGACCCTATTTCATTCCATTTTTCATGACTTTTTTTTCCATTATGGGTGCAACATTTGGAATGTCAGAAGAAAGCATTGTTTTTGTTCCTCTTTTTGTAAGTCTATCTCTAGCTTTAGGTTATGATAGAATCACCGGTGTTGCAATTCCATTTGTGGGAGCAGGTTTGGGCTTTGCAGGAGCAATTTACAATCCATTCACGGTCGGAATTGCTCAAGGACTGGCCGATATCCCGATTTTTTCGGGCTCAGAATATAGATTTATTCTTTGGTTTTGTATTACCGCAACAGGAATAATTTTAGTAAAACGTTATGCTGATTCAATTTACTCTGCAGATAATCTACAACTAGAAAATCAATTAGATACAGAATCTGAAGTTGGTTTATCTTGGCAACAGACTTTGATTTTTACACTATTTATGGTCTCAATGGGCTTGTTAATTTATGGCGTAAATGTTTGGGCTTGGTACATTACAGAATTGTCGGGCTTATTTTTAGTCTTGGGAATTGTTAGTGCAATCATAGGAAGATTAAAAGCTGATGTAGCCGTTAAAGCGTTTCAAAGAGGAATGAACGATGTTTTGGGCGCAATAATCGTAATCGCATTATCAAAATCCATTTTAATCATTTTATCTGATGCAAACTCAATTGATACACTCTTGTTCAAATTATCTGGTTTAATCGGAAATTTGAATCCCGAAATTTCAGCCAATTTGATGTTTTTAGTTCAAGCAATGATAAACATAATTGTTCCATCAGGAAGTGGGCAAGCTGCTTTAACCATTCCAATTATGGCTCCTTTGGGCGATTTAATAGGAATTTCTCGTCAAACCGTTGTCTTAATTTTTCAATTGGGCGATGGAATCAACAATTTAATTATTCCAACTTCTGGAGTAACTATGGGCGTTCTTGGAATGGCTCACATTCAGTGGGACGTTTGGGCGAAGTGGTTATTGCCGAAATTAGTTTGGCTTTATTTGATTGGAATAGTATTCATAACCTTAGCAGTTTTGATTGGTTATAACTAATTTTGAATTATGAATGAAATGACTACCGAGCGTATTGAAGCGCTCATTATAAGTAAATACAAAGGATTATCACGCAATCAACGTAAAGTTGCCGATTACATTCTGAATAATATGAATGA
>CAZNTR010000481.1:0-1530 GCA_964575925.1 uncultured Chitinophagales bacterium | reverse complement strand
AGAGAGAGAGAGAGAGAGAGAGGAGGGAGGGGCCTATATGTCTCAAAAGTTTCCAGACTCCCCTTTCGCCTCCTCCTTCCTCACCTCCTCTCTCAATATTTTCCATTATTCTTTATTTATTCGTGGATCACTCTTCCATTGTTCCTGCTACAGGGTCTCTGGGTCAGTACTTGGTGTGTCCTCCCTGGGCCTCCTTGACTGCCTGCAGGCGTCGGGGTAAACTGCCGCAAAGTCGCAGAAGTTGGTCGTTGTCGATCTTGTCCCATGCCTCCTTCATGGCGTCCCACAGGCCCCGATCGGAGGTCGGGTGCACAGTCTCCAGGTGCCGCTCTACGATGGACCAGGCATTCTCGATCGGATTGAGGTCGGGGGAGTGAGCTGGCCAGGGGTAAAGTTGCTCGATGCCTTCCAAATCGAGGCGGTTTCGGACTTTTTTTGCAGTGTGGCATCCATCACCGTCCTGCATAAAGACAAAGTCATCGGGGCTGCCGTCGAAGATATCGCGCATTAGGGGTATGAGCTTCTCCACCAGCAGGGTTTCGTACTCCTTGGCGTTCATCTTCTTGGGAATGCGGACGAGAGGGGTCTTGCCCCGAGAGGAAATGGCCGCCCAGACCCGGATTCGGGGTGGCCACTTCACTGTTTCGTGTGGTGCTGGCTCCTCTCCGGCCTCTACCCACTCCCCCTTAGTGAGGGAGTAGAGGGCGAAGGAGGCCTCATCACACCACATCACACGGTCCCAGAATCCTCGAGGGCGGCGGCGGCGAGCGAAGCGACGTCGGGCTTCTCTGTGGGCATCGGTGAGCCGGGGCTTCTTTTTCCTCCTGCGATAGACCAGTCCCTCTTCGATGGCTACCCGCTGGATTGTGTCCTTCGAGACAATGACGTCGTGCTCAGTCTTCATCCTCTTGGCGACGCTCCGCAATGAAGATGTGGCCTTGCGCTTGAGACTTCTCGCCACCTCCCTCCTCTGCACTGGGGTCAGAGCCTTGGGCCGACCGGACCTCGGGGCATCGTCGACTCCTCCCGTCTCCTGGTAGCGCCTCCACCAGCGAGCTATGAAGTCCCGAGTGTATCCGAACTTCCTCTGCATTGCCGCGTAGGACATCCCGTCCTTCCTGCTGCGGACGACGTTCCACCGATCCTCCATGGAAAAATGTTGGTCGCCTTTGGGCCCACTGGGGGTCCGCCTTTGGTGATGACGTCATCACTCCTGACATGTCTTTGCAGCGTGTGTTCTGGTGTCCATGGGATAAACTTACCAAGAGCTCGTGGCCCATGCCCATTATACCTCCTTACTCCCCGATGTCTTTCGCAAAGACATTATTTTATAATCGGTCTGGAGACTTTTGAGACACATAGCCCCCCCTCTCTTCTTCCTTTCCTTTTCTCACTTAAAGGAAACGATATTGATACCTATATCTCGCGTATGACCTCCCTCACGTCCGCAGAGTTGTTATTTAAGGGCGTCAACAACGGCGATCATGTAACTAACAGCGCCATGACTTCTCTTCTCAATCTTACATTTCT
>CAZNTR010000480.1:0-1531 GCA_964575925.1 uncultured Chitinophagales bacterium | reverse complement strand
CTATTTTCAAACTAAGCAAATTAGAACAACATCTCTAATTATTTTCTAATATGAGTGAAATCAGGAATAGTTATACATTTTGAGGTGAAGTGCTTTTCCTATTCTTCTACTTTTTCTTAAAAAATAGTAAAGTTTTAATTTGGAAGTTTTGAAAGTGAATTACCATTGACGACTTGAAACTCCACTTTTTTTGTTAATGGGGTTTCGGGTTTGTAGGCTTATTTTAGAGCTGAGATTATCGTGCTTAGGTTACCTTTTTTGCGGAGTTTAGAATTTAAATCCCCCTTTGGACGAATTTTCGTGGTTTTCGCCACTTTTTTTGGCAAAAGGGGATGTTTTTGGAGAATTGCCTTGTATTTTTAATTCAAATTTGTTTGGTCTTTTTGAGATTTATTTCAAGGTATTTTGAGTGCAAAGCACAAGACTAAAATCCCCCTTTCGCCACTGATATTGAGTATGATGATGATTGAAATTTAAAGGGGGTTTGGGGGATTTCATGATGCTTTTGAAATTTTGGATTTGATTTCCGTGGTGATTCCGTGGTGAAATCAATATCTAAAGTTTTATTAGTACCGAACTCCGACGGATTTCGTGGTGACATCCCCCCCAGCCCCCTTTGGACACGTTTTCGTAGTTTTTCGCCACGTTTTTTGGCAAAAGGGGGAGTTTTTGAGGTTTTCCTTTGAATGTTAATTCAAATTTGTCTGGTCTTTTTGAGATTTATTTCTGGATATTTTGAGTGCAAAGCACAAGACTAAAATCCCCCTTTCGCCATGGACTTAAATGCTAAAAAAGACGTTAGAAATTTAAAGGGGGTTTGGGGGATTTCATGATGCTTTTGAAATTTTGGATTTGATTTCCGTGGTGATTCCGTGGTGAAATCAATATCTAAAGTTTTATTAGTACCGAACTCCGACGGATTTCGTGGTGACATCCCCCCCAGCCCCCTTTGGACACGTTTTCGTAGTTTTTCGCCACGTTTTTTGGCAAAAGGGGGAGTTTTTGGAGAATAACTATCGAATTTTATTTCGAGAGAATTGTTTCTAGTTCTTCGAAAACTTTTGGTAATGCTTCAGGAGTTTTACCGCCAGCAGTTGCTAAACTTGGCTGACCGCCACCACCGCCGCCAACGATTTTTGCTAATTGACCAACTAAAGCACCGGCTTTAATGCCTTTTCCTTTAATTAAGTCTTCCGTCACAGCGGCCATTAAATAAACTTTTCCGGCTTCTTTATCAACAGATGCTAAAACGGTTACGGTGTTGCTTTGAGTACGGTTTAAGACGTCGTAACCTAATTGTTTTAATACGTCCATCGAAACATCAGCGATTTCACCTTTTACTAAATGAATGCCATTTATTTCGCTTGTTGAATTAATCAACATAGATAAAGAATCTGTTGCTGTGCGGAATTTTACTTGTTGTAATTCTTTTTCTAGCGCTTTTTTAGTTTCTTGAAGACTTGTGATTTCAACTAGAATATCATCGGTCTGCCCTACTGCTTTTCTGATTTTTGAAAGCAATTCTTTTTCT
>CAZNTR010000479.1:0-1535 GCA_964575925.1 uncultured Chitinophagales bacterium | reverse complement strand
GAAAATGCTTTAAAGAAGTAATGATATGCGCTTGATGAAACTCATCGGCGTACCATGCAACATGTTTGGTAACTTCGGCCGGATTAGAGGAAAAACTTCGATTTAATTTCCCAATTGCTGGACTTGCTGGATTTACATTAACATCAGCAACAGGAGCGAGGTTTACATTTATCCCGACAGAATTTAGCCAGCCTGCCATAGTTTTAGCAGCAGTTCTCGTATGATTTTCGGTATTGAATGAACCTAATTGAGCCGCTGAATAAGTAGATGCAAAACCATTTCCTGAATTCAAACGAGAAACTTTTCCGCCTTCTTGATCTGTGGCAATCATTAAAGGTAATTCAGCAAATGAATTTAGTTCATCGGTAAGGTTTTTCATTTGTGTTGGATTGTCAAGATTGTGTCCAAATAAAATGACCGCACCTAGATTTCTCTGCGCAAGATCTACTTTGATGGTGTCAAACGAACTTGCGGTATTATTAAATCCAACCATAATAAGTTGCCCAATTTTTTGCTCGAGACTTAACTGAGCGTGTGCCAAAACCGGAATAAATAGCAGAAGAATTGCGATGAATAGTTTGTTTTTCATGTAAGTATTTAAGAATTCTGAATCTTGATTATCTCATTCAAAACAAGCAAAATTTGGAATTGTGAAATGGGTTAAGTGTTTGTAGAGTTTCTGATTGAAACTCAATTCGAAAAAAATATGTATTTACTTGTTATGTTACGTTAATAGCATATAATAAAATATGAGTTAGCTCGAGATCCCGTGTCGGGGCACGAGATGACGGAGAAAATTTGAACTTTCAGAACATTAAATATCATTAAGTTGAACTTAAATAGCTGCTTGTGCTACGTTGATATCTTGTTTTATGAAGTGTGAGTTAGGCTGAGATCCCGTGTCGGGGTACGGGATGACGGAGAAAATTTGAACTTTCAGAATATTAAATATCATTAAGTTGAACTTAAATAGCTGCTTGTGCTACGTTGATATCTTGTTTTGTGAAGTGTGAGTTAGGCTGAGATCCCGTGTCAACGCACGGGATGACTAATACTCGAATGTTGTTTATTAACTATTTTTTGTGATAAAATGAATTGTTTGGGTGTTTATTAAACAATGGAGAGATTCATTTGGCTTCTTTGTGAAGCCTCGAATTTATCTCCATATTAGGCAGAGATTCTGGGTCAAGCCCAGAATGACGAAATTTATTTTTACCTTTTTTTATTTCTTATCTAGAACTCAGGTTACTGATATAAATAATATTTCTGAGCGCGACTTCTAAACAATTGAATATCTTTATTTAGGAAATCGTGAATATCTTCAACTTTATAATTTTTTGAAAACATCTCTCTTACTTTATTGCTACCCATCACTTTATCAAACATAGTATGACGAGAAGTGCTCATTTCAAAAATATCTTTATCGGGATATAATTCGTGATGAACTTGCATAAAGTAAAATTGTAATTCTAATAAATTCACTTCTTTGTAATTACGAATATGAATTTGAACACCTTTTAATTGTTTTCCTTCGT
>CAZNTR010000478.1:0-1544 GCA_964575925.1 uncultured Chitinophagales bacterium | reverse complement strand
TAATGTGAAAGACTCAATACCTCTGAATTTTACAAAACCTGCAAATTGCATTGCTGTACGTTCTTTGAAACCAGAGTTAAAACGTGCGTTTGCTCTTGCGGATACAAAATTTACACCTGCATCAGCTTCTACGGTTGTTATACCAACGTTGTAGTAACGGTCACCTGCACGGTCGCCACCATATAAATAGCCACCAGTAGATTTACCAGAGTTTGTATAAATAGAACCAGTTACACGAACTCTTAAGTCTTCGTTTAATTGTTTGTCAAATCCAACTTTAGCATAGTAAGAAAGAGTGTTATCCACACCATCTTTAGTTACAGTTGTTTGGTTTAATTTACCATTAGATACACCAAGTACACCTAAGATACCATTGTATTGAACATTTGCTTCCATAAAGGGTTCTGTAGAGAAAGAATCCATGATGAAGTTACCTACTAGTGGATTGTAGATTGCTTTAGCATTGTCTGTTCTTTTGAAATGAGCATCACCAAAGTTTACATCGTCCATACCTGCTCTTAAAGTAACATATTGCATTACGTTATCTAAGAAACTTTCTTGAATGAAATCAAGAGCATCGATTTGTATTTATCCACCTTTTACCCAAGATTCGTTGTGGTGACGTGAAGACAAATATGTTCTAAGGTGCATACGAACACCACGATATAATTGAACGTCAATATTTAAGTTAGCTGAAGGTAAGTTCAAGTTGCTTTCCATATCAACAAAATTATTTAATTTGTTTTCTTGGCTTAAACCTTGGAATTGTAATGCAAAATCTCCACCGACTCTAACTTTTAAACCTTCGTAAGGAGCTAATTCGCCTTTTGGTGTTTCAAATACATTTAAACCTTTTTGACCTGGGTCGCGGTAGTTATCGAGCTGAGGTTGTTGAGCGTATGCGAGAGTTGTTATCGTAATAAGTACGAGTGTAAGTAAAGTTTTCAGGGAATTTTTCATAGGAATACCTATAAGCCTTTGTAATTTATTCTTTAATAATGATTACTTTTTTGAGGTTAACCGGCTATTTCGCGTTGTGATACTTTTAGATTAAGCGTGAACTCAACCACTAAATCATCACCAACTTTTAACGCGCCAAGCATAAATGAAGGAGGTTTGATACCAAAATCTGACATTTTCAAATTATGAGTACCGTTTATAGTTACACCGTCTTCTCCAATAGGATTAACAAGTGCGTTTACTGATAATTCTTTTGTAACTCCAGCAATTGTTACCGAAAAAATAGCTTTAACTGTAGCCGTTTCGGGATCTTTCGATTCTAACCTCTTAAAATCGAATGAAATTGTTGGGAAATCGTTTGTTTTTAGTGTTTTATAGGCATTTTTGTCCATTGTTTTATGCCCACTTTTTAAAGAGTTGGCATCAAGAATACCACTAAAATTCATGATTTGAACATCATTTCCATTGATTAAAATTTCAGATTCGGCTTTTATATCTGTGCTTGTCATTGCCCAATCATGCATTGTTGATGTTCCTTTTACAGTAATTGTATTTACACCGTCTGTTACTAAAATTGCTCTTTC
>CAZNTR010000477.1:0-1548 GCA_964575925.1 uncultured Chitinophagales bacterium | reverse complement strand
TGAATGCAGTACCATTTCATTATTCAACCAAGCTGTATAGGTCTCTATTTCAGTTTCTGGCAAATACTTAACCCCATCATAAGTGATAGATACAATTTCACCTGGAGCTAAGAATTGCTGCTCTTTTTCGCCTTTTTTATTGAACTGAACTTTACCTTCTTCGAGATAAATTACTGTGGAATTGTTTTCAGCAAGTACGGTAAACTTTGTTCCTAAAACACGAATTAGTGCGGTAGCTGTTTGAATTTCAAAAAACTGAGTTTCTCTTTTTTGCACATTAACAGAAGCTTCACCAAATAGACGAACTCGATATACATCATCTGTATTCAACTCTTCAGTAATGCTTGAATAATTTCGAAGTTCAATATTGGCCTGATTATTAATTGAAACCGTTGAATAGGCGTCTTTAGTTTGAGCAAGTTTAGTTGATGTTTTTTCTGGGAGATCAATATTTAACAGACTAACTACAGCAAGCAAAACTACAGCAGCAACTAATAATAATACTCTTCTAAAATAAACTCTTGCTTGCTCTTTTTTACCCGATTCTTTTTCTCCTTGAGTTTCGGAACGAATAACTCGCCACATCGATTTTGAGGGAACATTTTGTGCATTTTGATCTAATTTATAAGCATGTAAAGCAGACAAACCAGAATCTTCTGTAAACTGTACAGATTTTCCATCTTCTAATTTTTTTAATTCATTTGTAAAGTTATGGTCTTCCATTTCGCCCTCCTCTAGGGATAATTTTTCCGAGTTTGAGGTCAATTAACAAAGGTTCGTTGATAAATTTGGTTCGCAACAATGCATTGCCATCACCCATCAACTCAATTTTTCCTGAGTAGTTAACTGTTAAGGTATCTGTTCCTTGTAATTTTTTCGAGTAAAAATTAAACTCTATTACACCCGATAATGATCTCGTAAAATCTCTTTCATTTACGGCTTGTTTGCGAATTTGAACATTATCGAAGGTGAAAACAGTAGTATAATATCTAAAAATTTCTTCTGTACTTGCTGAACTTTCAAAAAAACCTTTTGCAGATTGATATCCACGTACCGTGATGGCTTGGTTTTGTCTGTTCATGCCTTTTAAATACAAACTATCTGTGCGCTGAAAACCTGATCGGTGAAACGAGGTTACGATCTCTCCAGATTTAAAACCCGAAAATTGAATCGTTTCAACTTCTCCTTGATGGCGTCTTGGCATAAATACAGGCATTCCAGATTTATTTTTATAGAGATATTTCAAAATAGCGGATACATTTTTTGAAAATCCACTCGCTTGAAATGATCTATCAAACTCAAGTGTATGAATTCCCGTTTTGGCATCAACACTTAATTTCATATTCGTAGCATTTCCAATTATCGACGAGTCAGGTTGTTGTGTAGGCATTATCTCTGGCTGATTAAAACCTCCTGGCCCTAAACTAGCTGTTGCATCTAAAAAATTAGATATCAATCCATCTGTTTGCACTCCAATGGATTGGGCAACTTCCTCCATAACGGCTTTGGTTTCTTCCGAATCAAATGAATCATTTTTCATCGGTTTGT
>CAZNTR010000476.1:0-1553 GCA_964575925.1 uncultured Chitinophagales bacterium | reverse complement strand
TACGCTCAAACAATCACATCGCCAGATAATCAAGTAAAATTATCAGTTTCTTTGACATCAAAAGGGCAGTTACAATATGAACTTAGTTACAAAGGAAATGAAGCAATCAAAAAAAGTGACTTAGGTTTTATACTTAAAGATCACCATAATTTTTTCAGTAATTTTGAAATCAGTACAAGTGACACTTCATCTAGTTTATCAACATGGAAGCCAGTTTTAGGCGAAGTCTCTGAGATTACAGATCATCATAAAGAATTATTTGTTTCATTAGTTCAGAAAAAAACAGACTTTCGCTTAAACATTCGGTTCAGAGTATTTAATGATGGAATTGGTTTTCGTTACGAATTTCCAGCTCAAAAAAATCTAAGTTTTTTCATTATTAAACAAGAACTTACAGAGTTTGCAATGACCGAAGATCACACCGCATTTTGGATTCCAGGTGATTATGATTCCAATGAATATACCTATTCAAAAACCGTACTTTCCGAAATTAAGGCGCAAACGCCGAATACCTATAATTTTTTAGTTGGAAGAACAGTTCATAACGATAGTTTAGTTCAGACTCCTTTATTAATGAAATCAAAAGCAGGAATATACATGCTCATTTTTGAAGCAGGAGTCCGAAACTTCCCAGTTTTATTTGCTGATGTTGACAGAACAAACGCTCGAATTCATGCACATTTAATTAAGGATCCTTCAGGAAATGAAGCTAGAGTTCAAACACCTGATGTAACTCCATGGCGAACCATTCATATTTCAGACAAAGCGGAATCCTTATTAGCTTCAAAAATGACCTTGAATTTGAATGAACCAAGCAAAATTGAAGACACAAGTTGGATAAAACCAATGAAATATGTCGGAATTTGGTGGGGAATGCACGTTGGTGTTTACAGTTGGAATTATTCTGACACTAATACAGTAAAACTCGGCGTAACCGATTGGTCGAAAGTAAAACCAAGTGGACGACACGGCGCAACAACAGAACGAACCAAATCGTTCATCGATTTTGCAGCAAAACATGGTTTTGATGGCGTTTTAGTTGAGGGTTGGAATATCGGTTGGGAAGGATGGAGCGAGCCATATAAAGAACATATTTTCGACTTTGTAACTCCATATCCAGATTTCGATATTGCTGAAGTTTCCTCTTATGCCAAAGAAAAAGGCGTTAAAATGATTATGCATCACGAAACGGCAGGCGGTGTGTTAACCTATGAACACCAGATAGATGAAGCGATGGATGTAATGCAGAAATATGGATATTCTGCGGTAAAAACCGGTTATGTTGGTTATTTGTCACCAATTGGAGAAGCGCACGACGGACAAACAATGACAGAGCATTATAATTGGGTTGCCGAACAAATGGCAAGTAGAAAATTGATGGTTAATATGCATGAGCCTCATCGTCCAACTGGAGTGAACAGAACTTGGCCAAACTGGATTGCGAATGAAGCCGCACGCGGAAATGAATTCAACGCTTGGAGTACTGGGAATCCGCCAGAACACGAAACAATTCTTCCTTTTACAAGATTAATGGGCGGACCGATGGATTACAC
>CAZNTR010000475.1:0-1558 GCA_964575925.1 uncultured Chitinophagales bacterium | reverse complement strand
TACTTCTAAAAATTAGCAATTTGCTTAAACTCGCTGGTATTCGTAAAAAAGCTCAAATCCTAATTTCAACTGATGAAGTCGAGATTTCACAAGATTTATCTGAATCTGCAAAAACCTACATTCTTTCCAGAATTAGCGATTCAAGCTTAACTTCGAGTGATCTTGCTCATCATTTTTTAACTAGTGAACGTTCTTTATATAGAAAACTAGAGCACGAAACGGGTCTTGCGCCTGCGGCATTCATCCGAGAAGTCCGACTTCAATATGCAGCGCGATTATTAGAAGCATCAAAAGATATTCGCTTGAATGAAATTGCCGATAAAGTGGGTTATAAATCGCCAAGTTCGTTTAAAAAAGCATTTGTTGCTCGCTTTGGGATATCTCCGGTTTGATCGGTGCACATCAATTCATATCCTCTTTTCTCTTGATATCTTCAATCATTTTTGATTTAACGGAGTTCTGATTAAGCGAATTCAGATTAGGTTTGTTTTCGAATTATACTACGTTGAGCTTCTTTTGCTCGATTTTATTAGATAAATCTGTGTTTCCTTTTAAAATGAGTTACCCTTTTTTTCCAAAAATTCAATACTAAATAACAGAATAACATGCATTGAAGTATCAAAAGCAGCATTTCGTTTATTCAATAGCTTATTCTTATTCCGAACTTAGATAATTACAGTTCAAAACGATTCATCATTTTCAATTCGTAGCATCCTATTATCTACTGTCACCAACTTATAACTATCAAAATCAGCCAATTTGCGATAATTCATTACATGATCGCAGTGAGAAGAAAACAAATCAATTGGCTTTTTGCCATTCACAGAACTAATTAAATCTCCCAATTTAAGCTGATATTTTGGTGATGTTCGGTTTACAATCCATGTTGAATCATTTGCTATTCCGAGTAAAAAATCACGAGGTTTTGAAATAGAAACTGTCTCCTTTTGCTCTAGATGGATTTCTCGGTTTTCATTATCAATACTAACTTGAAAATGTTTTAAAAATTCATTTCCCAACAAAGCTTTGTTTAAAGAGGAAAACTCGACTGGCATTTCTGTCTGAAACCCAGCAACTGAAACAAGTAATTTTTTCGCGATGATTGAATCTGCATTTGTGCCATAAATCCCTGAAGTTGATTTATCCAAAATGATCTGTTCTACTTTTTCGCTAAACTGATTTGCCAAGTTTATAGGTAAAACCAAACCTCCATTAAAGCCGACATCAAACAGAATATTCATAACTGTTTTCCCACTAATTTTGATTTCAATTGACGGCACACCAGATAAAATGGGTCTTGAAAAGGGCAAGACTTTGGTTTTGTCATTTTTGGGAAAAGGTGAATCAGAGAAATACAACATTTGTTCTTGATAATCGATTTTCCAGTTTGCCAATTTGATGATGTTTGCACCAATAATTCCGTCTTTTGCTAAACATGGACTCGATGAGTTTCCATCATAATCCACTTTTCCTGCGCCAACTGAATTCACCAACGTCTCTCCAATTTGCAACGAATCGATTCGAACAACTTCAATTTTTCTACTTAATCCTTGAGCTG
>CAZNTR010000474.1:0-1565 GCA_964575925.1 uncultured Chitinophagales bacterium | reverse complement strand
TTTCACGTTGCTGTTGAGCTTCGTTTACACCATTGAATGAAGGTTTTACAGGATCAGGAGGATTCACATCTTGAAGTACAATTTGCTCAATTTTGATACCATTTTCGTACTCATTGCACAATGCTTGCAGAATATTTTCTACTTCAAGTGCAACTTCTTGACGACCAATGGTTAAGACTTCATCTACCGTTCTATCGCCAACAATTTGGCGCATGGCAGACTCAGACATATCAGCTAGCGTTTTTTCGGGGTTTCTTACTTTGAACAAAAATCGATACGGATCATTTATTCTGTATTGAACTACCCATTCTACCTGAGCTAAGTTTAAATCTCCGGTTAACATGAGTGATTCGTCGATGTAACTTGCTGTGCTATATCTGGAACGAACACCTGCTGTTTCGGTGCGATAACCGAATTCAAGTTTTAATTGGCGTTCGACCGGTATTTTATAAACTTGTTCAATTCCAAAAGGATAAACAAAGCTCAAACCTGGATCGAGCGTTCTATTATATCGTCCCAATCTAAGTACAACTGCATTTTCTTCAGTTGAGACGGTTACGATTGTGGTTGTGACTAGCACAATACCAATGATTAAGAATACTACCCATTTAACGATTTTTTTATATCGTTCAAACTCTGGTGGCATCTTTATTTCGGAAAAATTTTGATTTGCCATAAAAAGCTGTCAATTATATTTGATGATTCCCCTATTATAGGGGATATTGTGTAAGTAATATAGGGCTTTAAGCTTAGAGTATATGGAAGAACTGAACTTTAACGAATTATTTTTTAACTATCAGTTTGAATTAGAAGATGGAACAAATCAATCTTTTAAGATTGAATTGAATCCTGATAATCTATCCATAATTGATAGGCATCAAAACAAGTCTCCCAATTGGACTTTGTTGGAACAAAACCAATGCCCTAACTGTCCGCTTTCTACCGAAACGCATAAATATTGCCCAGTAGCGCAGAACATGGATGATATAACGTCGTTCTTCTCTGGTTTATTCTCCTATGAAGTAGCTAAAGTTACAATTACTACACCCGATCGAACTTATGTTAAATCAGTAGCTATTCAAGATGCTCTCAGTTCCTTAATGGGGATTGTAATGGTTACAAGTGGTTGTCCTGTAATGGATAAATTAAGACCAATGGTTAGAAATCATCTTCCTTTTGCAACCATTCGTGAAAATTTATACCGTGTTATTTCTATGTATTTCATGGCGCAGTACATGCGCAAGCGTAATGGTCTTGAACCAGATTGGAGTTTAGATGGGCTCGATCTTATTTATGAAGAAATTAAAGTGGTGAATCAGGCTTTTTGTGAACGTATGGGTCGTCTTTTTGAAAAAGATGCAAATTTGAATGCTATTGTGATTTTAAACTGTCTTGCTGAGTTTGCTTCTATTTCGATTAAACAAGGAATGTTGGACGACTACGAAGAGATTTTTGGCGCATATCTTGACTAATTTTTAATTCTTGATTTTGAATTTTTAATTCGTTTGATTGCGGATTGCGGATTGCGGATTGCGGATTGCGGATTGCGGATTGCGGATTGCGGA
>CAZNTR010000473.1:0-1567 GCA_964575925.1 uncultured Chitinophagales bacterium | reverse complement strand
AAATTATTGATTAAAATCATAGAATTAATCATTAACCCGAACTCAGGTTACTAAGAGTTGAGTTTTTAATTTGTTGTAAGCGAGGACGCTGGCGCTATGATTGCAGTTAAAAACCCGAAACTGCAGATTATTTTAAAAATCTCAGCGAATAGCTTTCATCCAAAACTGCATTTTCTTGGGTGATTCCGATTGTTCATTCAAATCTTTCCACGAAAAAAAAGTGGTCATTGCATCTTGTTTTTCATAACCCATTCGTTCCCAAAATACATTTAAAGGTCGGTATTTGTTTGGCATTGAAGGGTGATTTTCTGGGCGAACAACTCCACAAAAAGTAGTAAATCGAGTTTCAGGTAAGCTTAATGCGTATTCTTCACGCAGTTTAAAAAAACGAATCCCGATTCCACTACCACGATAAGCTTTTTTCAAAATAGATTCTCCAAAATAAAACACATCTAATTCTGATATTCCAACTTTTGCAAAGGGAGATTTTACTTCATTGGTTTCGAATGGAAGGGGAATTCCAGTAGTTGCACCAACGAGTACATCCCCATCAAAAACTAGGGCACAAAAAGCTTTAGAACAGGAAGAATAGGTTTTTAAATACTCAGTTTCGTAAGCGAATGATCCGTCATATAAGTAAGGGAAATCTCGAAAAATCTCGATTCGTAATTCGGCTAGTTGCGGAATAAATGGGATTATTTCGACACCAACACAGGTTTTAAAGGTTATTGAAGAACTCATTAATAAAAAAGGGTTTAATAATTAATTCGAATTTTGTTGATTATTTCCTTTCCCTTTACCCATTCCATTTCCCATTCCATTTGCTCCCTGCATTTGTTTTTGGTGATCATTAAACCAAGCAGGTTCAGGGATTTCGTTATCAAAAATATAAGCTGCTACTAGTTTTAATTCTTCTTCTGGAAATGGAGCTTTTACCATAACGCCATATTGTGTAACAGCGCCTCTCATTAAAGCTTTATCAACTTCTGGTTTTCCAGCAAATGAACTTACTGCATTAACAAAAGCATCTTTATCTGTATAACTCATCATATAACGTTTTTTAACAGCTGCAAAAGGTGGTGCAAGAATATCATCATGTGAAGGGGCATTTGGATTATGGCAACTGTAACAATAGGTCATTTGGATTTTAACTTGTTCATAAGAAACGGTACGATTTGCTTTCGTTTTAGTGTCCGATTTAGAACAATAAGCTAGAACTATGAACAAAAAAGGGATGAATAGCAGTGTTTTTCGGGAATTTGACATAAGGATTAAAAAAGTGATTAGAAAATTTTTGTAAATAATAAAAAAATTACATTTAAACATTGAGTTCACTCCAAAAAGTCGATTCTTTCGGTTTTCACCCTTCCAAATCCTACGAATTTGACGAATAGTTTGCTAAAAACTACTTTTCAGAGTACACTCAACATTCAAAGAGGTGAAAATATAATTATATAAAGCTACATGATTCTTCTTTTCACATAAACAAAGGAAATAAAGTTGATTAAAAAAGTTAAACGGATTGGTAGTGTTTAATAAGTCGTTATGGTTGCAATTAAAAAATGTT
>CAZNTR010000472.1:0-1572 GCA_964575925.1 uncultured Chitinophagales bacterium | reverse complement strand
CTTGATTTGTAGTTTTTCCAATGTTTTCGTCAGGTAAAACAATTCCTGTGTAAATAGGAACAGAAGCATTTCTTCTTGCTAAAATATCGGAACGCTGTTCGTAAAAGGCATCAAGAGAGAAATCAAATAAGCCGTTTTGTAAGGATAAATCTAAACCTAAATTGGTTTTAACAGCCGTTTCCCAAGTTATATCTGGGTTAGGAACTCTTCCTGGAGTCAGATCGACACTTAGAACAGGATCTTCGCCAAACACAGAACCTGAACCTACATTATACATTTGTAAGTATTGAAAATTGTTTACTCGGTCATTTCCCAATTTTCCGTAGGATGCTCTTAATTTGAATTCATCAATTTGATCAAATTTCCAGAAACTTTCTTCTGAAACTCTCCATCCGACTGAAACTCCAGGAAATGAACCAAACCGATTATCTTCATTGAAATTTTGTGATCCATCTATTCTTAAGGTGGATTCTATGAAATATTTTTCTGCATAAGAATAGTTAAAACGACCAAAGTAATTCACTCTAGCTGATTGCCAACCACGACCATCATTATCTTGATATTTTTCGCCACCAGTAAATAAGTATGGTAAATCTTCAGAAATTAAGTTTATTCTTGATGCCGCCAAATATTCACCTTTAACTTGATTCTGTTCATAAGCTATAAATCCGCCTACTTTATGATTGCTAAATGTGTTTTCATAATTCAAACGAACATGATACGTATGACTAATTTCTTCATCTGTTTGTTGAAATAAGCGAATAGTTCCAGTGTTATCTCTGAGGTTTTCGTACTCGCCTTCTTCATTCAAAAAATAAATATCGTACGGTTTTTGAAAATTCTTTCTGCGTTGATTTACCATATCGATAGAACCAAATCCATTAAGCGTAAGACCTTTTAGCCATTCATTAAAATCAATAGTTGCATTTAATTTGCTGTTATAGACATTTCTTTTTGTTTCAGAACCGCCGTTTAGTCCATCCACATTGGGTAGAATATTTCCTTTACTTGTATTTCTAAGCAATCCGTTATTATAATAAGGAGTCTCAAAAGGAGCCATATTGTAAATGCCTCGAAATAATCCCTCAAAATCGGAACCTCTTCTATTTTCAAATCTTCCGGCTAAATCTAGTCCAATTTTCAAAAAAGAGGTTGCGGTAATATCAATATTGGAACGCACATTATTCTGACTGAATCCGAAATTCGAGCCTCTAAAATTCGCATCTTGATTTAATAATTGCCCAGAAGCATAATATTTAAAACTTTCACTTCCGCCCGAAATACTCAAATTATGCTGGTTTTGTGGACTCCATGTATCCATAGATTCATCCCACCAATTAATATTCGCCCAAATATTTGGATTTACTTCATCGTTCAAATAATCCTTAATTACGTTTTGATAAATTTGAGGGCGATTATTCCGTTTATTTTGCTCATCAAGCCGGGTCAAATATTGCGGAGCATCCATTAACTCCTGTTTTTTTGCTGGCTGAGTAAACGAATAGGTATTTGAATACGTAAATAATGGTTTTCCTACATATCCTCTTTTGGTGGTAACTAAGATTACACCAT
>CAZNTR010000471.1:0-1572 GCA_964575925.1 uncultured Chitinophagales bacterium | reverse complement strand
CTATTTTAAGGATAGTGGATAGTGGATAGTGGATAGTGGATAGTGGATAGTGGATTTTTTCATCGTGTTCCTATTATTATGTATCGATTTATTGTGTTAGCAACCATTAGGTTACCTTTAAAAGCAACGTGGTTTATATAAGTAGTACTTGGTTCCGTTCCAATTTCTTGTTCATACAATTCTGAATTGAGGTAATAAATTAGTTTTCCATAGTAGTTGAAAACTCCTTCATCTCTTGTTTCAAAATCTCCATATCCCATGGGGAATATATCTTCCGAATTAAAGGCATTATTTTCATATCTATAAATGGCTTCTTGTCCAAAGAAGTAGTACTTCCCGTATTCCCATAGCACATTTCTAGTATAAAATGGTTTTTTATTTTCTTGTTCATATCCCCAACGATCAATGGATGTAGCAAGTGTGTCTTTAACCACAATAAGCCCAGCTTGTTCACTTTTAAAGGTGTCGTAAAACTGAATACCATACAGTAATAAACTGTCCCCATGCCAAACAGCCTTGGTAAAATCTAAATCGGTGTTGGTTTCTATTCGGTGAAATACTCCGTTTTTGTGCAATCCTAAAACGCCTTTTTTGCCATATAAATAAAAATCGTTCTCATTAATAAAAGTTGAGCCTGTGAATATTAGAGGGTTTTCTATATCTCTACTCACTAAATAATATGAATATGTCCCATTTTTAAATGTAGAATAAGCATTAGTCCCTCCATATACATGATTGAGATGGGTTCCATTAAAAAACCGTAAGTTTCCTTCAACTAGTTCAAATAGACTTTGTGTTAAAACACTCTTATAATAAACTCCTCGTTTCTTTCCCCACCAAATTTGATTAAAACTAGTTATTGGACTTCTGTTATTGTCATGAAACTTTCCAACTATCACAAACGAAGTGTCATCAAAAATGTGAAGATCTTCAAATGAGCCTGTTATTTCCTTTAAGGTATCCAATTGAAAATTAAATTGGGTTTTTCGTTCAGGTTCTTTATTTCCGCCAAACCAATCGCAGGCTTGGAAAAGAAGGATCAAGCTAAAAAATAAAGTCATTGTGTAAACCTCCCGTAATTTCATGCAAGAACCCTAGTAGAGGTGCAATCCATCGCGACAACGTAAGTAACCATTTTTATCTATTAAGGATTAAAAATCTTAAAAAGCTAAACTGTTTTTTTAAGTAATACAATAGTTGTTAAATAAAATGTTTGCTTTTTTATCTTAAAAATAAATACTTAAATAAAAAAATTAATAATTAATAATTAATCATTTTGTACTTAATTAATAAGTTTCCATTCAGGATATTTATAAATAGTAAATATCAACAAGTATTCGACCTTTAGGGTTTAAAATGATTGAGCTTTTAAGGTTAATCATTCATATACCTGCTTAATAAAATGATTTGATTAAAAAATCTACCTATTTATCAAATATCATTACTATTCATGCTCAAGAAATTTATAATAGCTTCAGATTTCCAAAATCTCTCCTCTAAACTTCTGTATTTTTCGGCAAAATTTTATCTTAAGAACGAAAGGCAATTGCGTGAGCGATCAAAAAATCATTT
>CAZNTR010000470.1:0-1579 GCA_964575925.1 uncultured Chitinophagales bacterium | reverse complement strand
CGGTTGCATTAGTAAATAAATCAAGTTTTAATTCAGTCAAAATTGAAGTCTCCCCGCTTCCAATTCAACGATCCATAGTTTCCAAAATTGAAGCTTTGTTTTCCGATTTAGACAACGGAATAGCCAATTTTAAAAAAGCACAAGACCAACTCAAAATATACCGCCAAGCGGTTTTGAAAAAGGCGTTTGAGGGCGAACTCACCAAAGAATGGAGGGAAAAACAAACCCACCTACCAACAGCCGAAGAACTTTTAAAACAAATAAAAGAAGAACGCCAAAACCACTACAACCAACAAATAGAAGATTGGAAAAAAGCAGTGAAGGTTTGGGAGAAAAATGGAAAAGTTGGAAAACGACCGAGCAGAATTTCAAAGCCAAAAGAATTGCCTAATGTAAAAGAAAGCGATGTTGAAACTTATGAAAATTTGCCTACAACTTGGCAATGGTCAAAATTCGGAAACGTAACCTATAAGATTGGAGATATTGACCATAAAATGCCGAAAACGGTTAGTAACGGCTATCCATATCTTTCTACAGGTGATTTGAATAAAGATGGAACAATAGATTTTTCAGGTGCTAAAACAATTTCAAAAGAAGATTTTGAGAGGTTATCATTGAAAATAAAACCTGAGAAAGGAGATATTATATTTCCACGTTACGGAACAATAGGACGAAATATTTTAATTGATTTTGATAAGGAATTTTTAGTTTCCTATGCTTGTGCAATCATTAAAAATGTTAAAGGTTTGATGAGTTCAAAATTTGCTTTGTATTATTCATTATCACCTGTTATAAAAAAAGAGATAAAGAGATACACAGTTGAAACAACTCAAGCCAATATAGGAATTGCTTCTATTGAAAATTTTGTATTTCCTTTATGTTCAACAGAAGAACAACACCAAATCGTACAAGAAATAGAAAGCCGTTTATCAGTTTGCGATAAAGTAGAGCAAAGCATAAACGAAAGCATTGAGAAAGCCGAAGCCCTTCGCCAAAGCATTCTCAAAAAAGCCTTTGAGGGTAAACTATTGAGCCACTCAGAAATTGAGCTATGCAAAGCAGCAGCTGATTATGAACCTGCCAGCGAATTACTCAAAAAAATACAAGCCGATAAATTGTCAAAAGAATTAGAGAAGAAGAAACCAACTGTTAAAAAGAAAAGCAAGAAATAATATGTCAGAAAGTGCAATCGTATCAAAAGTGTGGAATTTCGCCAACGTCCTTCGTGATGATGGTGTGGGTTATGGTGATTATTTAGAGCAAATCACCTATTTGCTTTTCCTTAAAATGGCAGATGAACTCAATAAACCGCCTTACAACAAAGGTTTACCATTTCCAAAACTCAAAAACGCACAAGGCGAAGAAGACCCAAATGGCGAAACTTGCGACTGGCAAACCTTATCGCAAAAGAGAGGTTTGGAATTAGAAACTTTTTACAACCAAATGCTACGCAGTTTGGGTAGTGAAAAAGGCACATTGGGACAAATATTTGTAAAGAGCCAAAACAAAATTCAAGACCCTTCCAAACTCTTAAAAATCATTGATATGATTGACAAAGAGCAATGGAGCTTAATGGGAA
>CAZNTR010000469.1:0-1585 GCA_964575925.1 uncultured Chitinophagales bacterium | reverse complement strand
AAAATCCTATTGATTTTAAAAATAAATTACTACTTTTGAATAATATTAAACAAGAAAACAAGGAACAACCTTGTGAAACTTAACAAGTAATTCTTATGAAAAACCATCTTTATAACATTTTAATGACATTGATTTTATTGGCTTCGTATTCTTCATGTAATGAAGAAAGTCCTAACGAAGTCAATAATATTTTCCAAATAACCGTGGCAGGTGAAGGGGATGATTGTGGGCTTCTCCTTATCGATTTTGATCAAAGTGACAAATTAAGAATTGAAGAAATAACGCAAACATCTGGATGGTTAAGATTCTTTGCATTGAACCTAAACAAAGAATACAATCAGGTAGGAAAAGAATTAAAAATAAAGGTAAGAAAGACGAAGAATGAAGAATTATATGCCTGTACAACTCTAGGCCCGGCCTATCCTTGGGTGACTGTTTTGAGTGTAGAAGAATAAAACGTTATAAAAGCTAGTTCATAACTATACAATACAAACTTCTAAATTAGAATACTTTGAAAAAGAGTCTATACTTATTTACATCAATAATGATGGTTGTTGTATTCTTTGCTTTTCAATCTCAGGAAAATCAAAAATTTTATTATGCCTTTAATGAAAAAGTTCCTCTGTCGGAAGTGGCAAATAAATTTGTTGTAAGGTACTCTATTAACATGGATAAGAGGAACGCATCAAATTCAATAAAAAAATCCTTCGCTAATTCATCAGAGTACTGGCATGATGAAAAGACAGTTATTCTAACCCTTGAACCGAGCATTAACAAGAAAGAAGCTATTGAAAATTTAAGAAATCTACCCGAAGCATTATCATATCAACCCCTTTTTAAGATAAGCTCAGGTCTTGAAATGGTTATAACTAATGAATTTATCGTGAAATTCAAAGATAACATTGGACATGAAGAACAGCAAAAAATTAATCAAAGTTTTGGAGTTTCACTCCTAAAGAGCACAGATACATATCAATTGTTGCAAGTACCTAAAGATGGTGATGCGCTTAATGTAGCCAATAAATATCAAGAGAGTGGTGTAGTGGAGTTTGCTCACCCTAATTTTATAATTAAAATAGAAAAGCATCAGCAGGTTATTCCAAATGACCCATATTTTGTAAATCAATTCACTTTACACAATACGGGACAGGTATTCAATGATGGACATTTCGGAACAGCAGATGCAGATATAGATGCTCCTGAAAGTTGGGCTATGACAACAGGTGCTAATAATATTCTGATCGCAATACTTGACGAGGGCGTTTCCCCGAACCATCCTGACCTTCCTAACGCCCGACAAGTGAGACTAAACGGAAGCAATTTTGCAGATGGTGACCCCAATAACCCTTCGCCAACAGGGAATATGAATCATGGCAATTCTTGTGCCGGGGTGATAGCAGCAACCCAAAATAATAATGAAGGAATTGTTGGTGTATGTCCTAAATGTCGAATTATGCCCATAAGAATTTTTAACGCGAATGGAACGGGTATAGCATCAAATATACTTGCCGATGCTATTAATTTTGCGCGAAATAACGGTGCTGATATTATTTCTAATAGTTGGGGATTTAATTCTGATAATCCA
>CAZNTR010000468.1:0-1601 GCA_964575925.1 uncultured Chitinophagales bacterium | reverse complement strand
GGCAAAAGGGACTATGTTTAAAAGTAAAAGGAGTGCATAGGCAAAATATGTACATTTAATTACCCAATTAACTAACACATTAAGCCTATGCAAGCCCAAATTACACCAAAAACAGAATCCAAACAAACGCTATATATCGGACTGGATGTTCACAAAAACAGCTGGAAAGTGACGATTCTAGGAGAATACATGGAACATAAACAGATGAGTATGAACTCCGACCCAGTGGAATTGGCCAATTACTTACATCGCCATTTCCCTGAATCACACTATGTAAGTGTATATGAGGCTGGATTTTGTGGATTTTCTGTTCATCGTGATTTAGTAAAACTAGGGATAGATTCTAAGGTTATCCATCCGGCAGATGTTCCTAGTTCGAGTAAAGAACGTACGTTTAAAACCGATAAATAGGATAGCAGGAAATTAGCCCATATGTTGCGTGCTCAGGTATTAAAGCCTATTTATATTCCATCGGAACACATAGAAGCTGACAGAGATTTACTTCGACAACGCAATCGATCGGTAAAGGATCTAACTCGGGTGAAAAACCGCGTGAAATCCATCTTAATGACCAAAGGCATCGACATACCCGAGGTGTATGCTAAAGGTTCTCAAGTCTGGTCAAAACGGTTTCTTACCTGGCTCAAACAAGTAGATATGGGCATCGATGAATTCAAATCGGTCTTACTCAACTTTATAGAACACGGTGAATTTCTACGTGTGCAGGTACTCAAACTAAACAGACAAGTTCGAGCCTTGAGTAAGGCAGATCGCTATAGCCCAAATGCCCAACTCGTTTTTTCTATTCCTGGCATTGGATTGATTACAGGTATGACCCTATTAACGGAGCTAGGGCCAATTGAGCGCTTTGCTCATTTAGACCAACTCTGTAGCTATGTTGGGCTAATTCCAACCATGCACAATAGTGGGAATAAAGTATCCGTGGGAGAAATGACTCATCGCGGTAGAAAAGTGCTTAAAGTGATGGTCATAGAAGCGAGTTGGATGGCCGTTCGCTACGATCCAGCTCTTCACCAACGCTACGAAGCGTTGCGAAAACAAGGAATGACAGCCAATAAAGCTATTATTCGTATTGCCAAGAAACTGCTAAATCGATTTCGTCATGTAGTATTAACCCAAACACCGTATCAAATAGGAGTTGTTCAATGAATGACGTGTAACTGGCGAATCCCAATGAGTCTCTATAATTTTTCAAACAGGAACAAGCGTTAATCCCCCTTGCGGCAGCCTAAACCACTTGACCGTTCTCAAAAGGTTACGCTCCTGTCTCTTTAACATGAACAATCCTTTGCAGCGTGGAAAAACATGACTGTTTATTGAAGGCTATTTAAAGAGGTTCTATTCCATGGGAAAAGAAAAAACACCGTTCAAGAAAACACCTCAATACCAGTGAAGAAGAAACCATCCATTTCTTTGCAAAACAAGTTGGAGTTTCTTAGCCTGTAAGTCAAGGTTATATAAACGCATAAGATGCGACCTTGACTCACAGGCTAAGAAACTCGGAAAAAACAGGTATGAAAGAAATGGAATAAAATAACTGTGCTTAAATCTTGCCTAGTACTTGACTTTTAACATAGAAG
>CAZNTR010000467.1:0-1604 GCA_964575925.1 uncultured Chitinophagales bacterium | reverse complement strand
TAATTCTCTAACGTGTTGATTATACTTAATCGTAACACCAAGTTCTAAGCAAGCATCTAGTAATTTATCACGAACTTCTTTAGCGGAATTGCTCGTTGGGAACCATTTATTGGATTCGGTTTCAGTTGCTAAGGGAATTCCAACTTCTTCTTCCAGCCAGGTTTTACAGGCGTTCAAACTCCAAGATTTAAAGACTTTTTTGAGCAAATTGGGCGATGCATTCGTGAAAAAATCATCGAGATTCATCACAACTGGAAGCACATTACAACGCGTTCCGCCTGACATCAGGATTTTCTTTCCGGCTTTGTCGGTTTTTTCAAGAATAATAACGGTTTGACCAGCTTTTGCGGCAAAATAAGCGGCAGTAAGTCCGGCAGCGCCAGCGCCAATGATGATGGTTTTCAAAATAAACGTCCCTCAACTAATTGAGCGCAAAAGTCTTTTGCATGCATCCGATGTATTCCTTTATATGAATTTGGTTCTTCTAAATCATCCATTGTTATAACAAATTTTGGATAATTATCCTGAATTGCCAATAAGTTACCAAATTCGCGCTCAATTGTTTTTTCATCTTGAAGTAAATAGGCTACTTGAATATAAATGCGCTCCCCGTTTTTTTCAGCAATGAAATCAATTTCTTTTTTTCCATCAATACCAATCCAAACGGTGTAGTTTGCCATTTTTAGATGAGTATAAACTACATTTTCCAGCAGTTTATGAATGTCATTCAAGGAAAATCCGACTAAGGCATTTCTTATCCCTAAATCTTCAAAATAATACTTTTCTCCAATTTCGAAGATCTTCTTTCCTTGTAACTCAGTTCGTTGAACTTTTAAAATGAATAATGCGGATTCTAAATAACTTAAATAATCCAAAACCGATTGAGTTGAAATGGTCACTTTCTGAGATTTCAGGTATTCACTTATTTTTTTTGCGGAAACAATACTTCCAATATTCGAAGCCAAAAATTGGTTTAAGGATTCCAAAAAGGCAACATTTCTAACATTGTATCTAGTAACTACATCTTTTAAAATGATGGTGTTATACATGTTTTTATGATACTCAGAAATAACCTCGGCATCTTTATTTAAGTGAATTAAATAAGGTAAACCTCCGTTTTTTAAATAGCTTTGAAAGCTTCGAACTGAATCTTCCAAAACATGAAACTGAAGATATTCAGGATAGCTTAAACCATAAATCTTAAACTCGATATATCTTCCACTAAGAAACGTTGCCAATTCACTTGATAATAAATTGGCGTTTGAACCTGAGATGTAAATATCGAATGAGTCACGAGCACAATAGTCTCTTAAAACCGACTCAAACGAGTCAATATCTTGAACTTCATCAATAAATAGAGCAGTTTTTTGAGATTCAACAAGTTTGCTAGTTACATAAGTATGTAAATCTTCTGCCGTTTTGATAAACGTAAAATCGAGTGATTCTTTGTTAATGTAAATACAATTCGTTTGAGGGGAAGTTGTTTGAATTTCTTGGAGAATCTGTCTTAGTAAATAACTTTTACCCACACGTCGCTGACCAACAAGAACTTTGATGAGTGATTTACCAATAAATGGCTTGATTCGGTCTAAGTAAAGAGGACG
>CAZNTR010000466.1:0-1614 GCA_964575925.1 uncultured Chitinophagales bacterium | reverse complement strand
TTTTCCATTCACTTAGGTATGAGCATTGTCCACAAGTCAGACGAAGTCGTTACCCTACAAACGAATTTAAATTTGTCCAGTTTTTTTTCTAATAAACTGGACAAATCAACTATCTTTACACTATATTAAAAGCAATGAAAATATCTGAATACATAGCATTTACCATAGATAGACTGCCCAAGGGTTATGTATTCACCTATGTAGATTTTTCAATAGAGGTGAACCAAAAAGAAGCGGTAATAAAAGCCCTGAACCGCATGGTAGCTTCGGGCAAAATTGCCAAACTATCTAAAGGAAAATACTACAAACCCGAAAATACCCCCTTTGGCAACCTTCTCCCGAATCAGGCACAAGTAGTAAAAGACTTATTGGAAGAAAATGGAAAAATAACCGGCTATCTCACGGGTTACAGTATATACAACCAATTGGGCTTAACCACACAAGTAAGCAATACCATACAGATAGGTAAAAACCAAGTTCGCCCTAACTTTAAAAGAGAACGCTATACTATTACTTTTGTAAAGCAAAAAAACACCATAACCAAAGAGAATATCCCTTTGTTGCAGATATTAGATGCCATTCGCTACATCAAAAAAATACCTGATGCCACTATAGCATCATCCTGTCAACGATTTTTAGCCATCATTAAAACCATTTCGGACAAAGAAATCAATACCTTGGTTCGCTTGGCTTTAAAATATCCACCAGCTACAAGGGCTTTATTAGGTGCTTTATTAGAGCAATTGCAACAAGGCAAGGCTGCAGAACTGCTTTTCAAATCATTGAACCCAATTACCAAGTATAAATTAACAGGTGTAGCGAAAGCCTTATCCTCCACCGAAAAATGGAATATTGTATGAAGTTGCATGAAAACAAAACCTTATTCAGACAATCGGTTCAGTTTACTGCTGACCAAATGAAAATCCCTGCCATTTATGTAGAAAAAGACTATTGGGTTACTTATGTCTTGTTTACCATTTTCAACAATAAAATTGGCCAAGAAACGGTATTTAAAGGTGGAACGGCACTATCCAAATGTTACAAAATGATAGAACGCTTTTCAGAAGATATTGATTTGGTAGTATTGAGGCGAGAGGGCGAGTCAAACAACAGATTAAGTGTAAAAATAAAAACGATAAGTGATGTTGTAAATACCGTTTTGCCCGAGGTAACTATTGATGGCATTACCCACAAAATGGGGATGAACCGAAAAACCGCACACTCTTACAACAAAGAATTTAAAGGCAATTACGGACAAGTGAGAGATGTCATAATTCTGGAATCAACTTGGTTGGGATATTACGAACCATACACTACCAAAAGTATTGTTTCATTTGTTGGTCAAATGATGCTGGATACTAAGCAGGTTGATATTGCTAAAGAAAACGGACTACTTCCTTTTGATTTGTTGGCTTTAGAACCGATAAGAACCATTTGCGAAAAAATAATGAGTTTGGTTCGTTTTTCTTATGGCAAAAATCCAATGGATGATTTAAAGAAAAAGATACGACATACCTACGATTTGCATCAGCTACTTAAACAAGATGAGTTCTTAAAATTCTTTAATTCAAGGGCTTTTGATGAAATGCTTTTGAAAGTAGCCAATGATGATGT
>CAZNTR010000465.1:0-1618 GCA_964575925.1 uncultured Chitinophagales bacterium | reverse complement strand
TAAATTTAAAGCCGTCATCCTGGGCCTAATCGTGAATTAAATTAAAGCCGTCTTGCTGAACCCTGACCCAGCATCCATGCCAAATCGTGAATTATATTCAGGATTACACTTCAAAACCAAATGACGTTCACCCTTGTTCATTCTAGGTCTCGACTAAAAACTAAAGTACTAATTCATAACCCGAACTCAGGTTAATAACATACGTTTTCAATTCCATCAGTAAAACAATAGATATTCACTTTTTCAATTTAGATGCAAAAAAAGTGACTAGATTTCGATTGATTTTAGAAAATTTTAGGGTTTATTTTACTTTTCGTAACCAATTCCAATTCAATTGATGAAAGAACCTTCCGTAATCGTTAAAAATCATCTAGTGGACTTCTGATTTTACCAGCTCTTGTTTTACTTACTTTGGTATAAATTTCTGTTGTTTTGATATCATTATGACCTAACAATTCTTGGATAAATCGAATATCCGTTCCCGCTTCCAATAAATGGGTAGCATACGCATGCCGGAGACTGTGAACGGAACCGGGTTTTCGAATACGCGCCAACTTCTTTGCAGATGCCATAATCGCCTGAACAGAACGAGTGCTGTATTTTCCCCCATTTTGTCCTTCAAATAGATATTCTTTAGGTTGATGCGCTTTAACATACTCCCTAAGTTCGTCTAAGAGTGTTTCACTTAAGGCCACTACCCTATCCTTCTTCCCTTTCGACTGACGAATAAATAAGGTCATACGTTTAGAATCCACATCTGAAAGTTTAAGATTCACTACTTCACTAACACGTAAACCACCGGAATAAGCGGTCATAAGAATGACACGATGCTTGATGTTTTCTAACACACCGAATAACTTTTTTAACTCCGATTGAGACAAAATCTGAGGTAATTGTTCTTTTTGCTTCGGTCTAGGAATGGATTCGAAAATAATCGGATTTCGCAAAACTTGATTAGTATAAAATTTTAGTGCATTAACTGCACCGTTTAAAGAAGATTCAGAATACGAACACTCGGAACGTAAATACTGCAAATAAGAACGATACTTTTCATCCAATAATGATGTAACAGGAGTAGTTTTAAGCAAGCTTAAAAAGCGCAAAAACTCACTCAAATACGTCCTAATTGTTGAACGACTATAAGCTTTTAAAATCAATTGCTGATAATACAAACAAGCTTGATGATAATTTTCATGCGAAAGCAAGCGCGGCTGAATCGGGTAATCGGCAATAACAACAAATAGATGTAAGCTTGCAAGCAGGTTAAACCGAGCACGAAATTCAGGCGTATCCACCACCAACCAAGCCTTAATCGTTTTAGACCAAACGGCAGCAGGAAACGACTTACGAAACCGAGAAATAAGCGTTCTATCTTTTGGAAAACGAACAGCAATCCAAACCGAATTTCGATGAAAAACCAATTCAGCAGACCAAGATTTCGACATTGCGTAAAGATGTAAAAGTTAACGGTTACAATATAAAAACGAAAGCCTAAAAATACGTTACATTTCAACGGAATACAACACTTAGAGTCTTGTTTTAAATCAATATGAGGAAATATGCCCCTAGAAAGAATTAAAAATTGCATATTTTCTGGAGTTGCGTATATTTGGTAGTT
>CAZNTR010000464.1:0-1642 GCA_964575925.1 uncultured Chitinophagales bacterium | reverse complement strand
CTAAACCGAAAGTGAAGTGCTTTTAATCCCGCACTACGCTTATACTAGACCGTTATGCAATATTATAAATTAAAAACAACGAAAAATGGAAATTAAAGTAAACAACAAAGACAAATTATTCCTGATTGCAGCAATAATCGGATTTATTGCGTTCTTCCTTCCTTGGGTTGGAGGTGGTTTTTTGGGGCAACACAGCGGATATGATTTAATGACTTATGGAAAAGAAATGGGCGAATCCAAATCTTGGTTTCTGCTTCTATTACCAATTTCATTTTTTATTGTGGCATTGGCGAAACTTCAAATCATAAAAAACATCAACCCTACTTTCTTAAAAATTATTGAACTTTTACCAATTGCATTAATCTTATTCTCATTTACAAAATTATTTGAGGCTTTAGGAATAAGATTAGAGGATTTAGGAGAAATGGATGGAGATTTTCTTGAAATATTTAAAATAGGATTTCCATTAACTCTAATATCAAGCATTGTTATCATTTTTTCGCCTTTATCTAAACAATCGAGTATTTCAAAAGTGGACAATAATGAAATTAACACTTCAGAAAAGGTGGACTACCAAAAAACTGGAAAAGAGCTTGGTAAAAATTTAGCTGCAACAGGAGAGAAATTATCAAACGGTGCTAAAAGTCTTTTGATTTGGCTAAAAGAAAACCCTAAATTTCTTTATTTGCTTATTGCATTAGGTGTGATTTTGATTGCCATTTGGCTAATTTTTATAAAGGATTATCCAAAACGTGACGCAAAAAAATTAGCAGTAGAATTATGCAATTGTTACTCTACCTATGAAAAAGAAACAGAGGAAGCGTATAAGAACTTTATAAATGATTTTGAAAATCAGAATTACACTAAACGAAACGATGCAAGAACCAATTTGAATTCAATTACAAATCCAATAAATTCAAAAAAATATGAGTGCATTGAGATAGTAAACAACAAGTATCAAATTCTTAATAACAAATTTGATTACAAAGACAGAAGCAAGTTTGAAATAGCTTATATAGAAAATCAAAATAACTGTAGTAATACGGATAATCCCACAATATCTTCATTGTATTCTGACATTGAAAAGAAGATAGAAACAATTAAAGACCCCGAACCTGATATTAGCAAAATCAAAGAAGATTTAATTGGGAACCAAATCCCTGGCTGGAATTTCAGTTATTTGTCAGAGTTTAAAGATTTTCAAATTATAAATACTACAAAAGGAAGTGAAAGGATTGAATATAAAGTTCAGATGAAATTACTTGACGAAAGTAAAAATTCGGAACACGACTGTGAAGCTATTGTAATTTATAATAGAGGTTATGATGGTTGGAATTTTAGTAATGTAAAAATGATTTACATAACATATATCAATACATTTTATACAGACAAATGGACTCAAATAACACCAATTAAAAATTGTAAATGGAATGCTGATAATAACTATAAAATGTCTTGGAAGACATCTAATTGGTCGTATGCAAGTGAAACGATAACAGGTCCTTCATTAGGTGCTAAAACTCTTCCAAATTCAAACACATATTATATTAAGTCTTTAGAAAACAAAGAGATACAAGTTAAATTTACTTATAGACCGAATTAATAACATTGCATAACAGCGTGTATGAGAAATAGCGGGTTC
>CAZNTR010000463.1:0-1642 GCA_964575925.1 uncultured Chitinophagales bacterium | reverse complement strand
CTGGTCTGATATATTGATAATAACGGCGTCCAGCATCAAATCCAGAACCATTAGTTACAGTTCTGCCACTTTCAGCATTTAATTGTCCATAAACTATAGTAAAGCCCATGTGGTTTGGAGAAGGCGTTGCTAATGAGATAGTTAAAGTATAAATACCATCATTATTATCATCCGTGAAGCGTAATTTTTCTTGTGTTTCTTTTGGTAATTTGTTTAGATCACCAGAAAAACCATTTACAAGGGCAAAATATTTTGTTTCAAATTTTATATATACAGAATCGCTTTCAGGATTAAATGGATCTGTATGTAATTTTGCAGGATTCATATCAACTGAGAATGTTACATCCAATGGATTTTCAATTAAACCTCTTGGGTCAACACCATTATAGAATGTAAATTCTGGACCTTGTGTTTCAGGAGCTGCAACACTAGTAATTGTATAAACTCTATTACCACCACCAGTTATACCTGGCTCTTCATAACCAAAATCGGCATTAATTCCAGGTAGATAATTTATACTCGATTCTTCAAATCGAGATAAATCATAATCAATAAAGAATTTATATTGAAGATTATCACCTGCAACTCTTTTTAAGTTTTTACCAGTTAATGCCCAAGTAAAATCAAGGGGATCAAATGTTAATGGATCAGAAGAAGACCAACCATTAAAATCGCCACGAATTTGTACTTTATCGCCAACGCCTGCATCAAAATATCCTAAACCTTCAAGAATACCTACGTCAACGCTGAAATTTAACAAAGCATCAACTAAAGGTGTAGAAGCTGGTTTTTTTCTTTGGAAGTACTGATATTGAATAGTTGTATCATTCAATGTGCCTGCTACTTCTCTATTTGGGTCAGTATCCCATTGAGTTGCATTATCAACTCCTATTTCTGTTACAAATTTGTAAATGTAAGTTACACCAGATTTAAAAGTTGTATCAGGCAAATATAATGCTCCGCTATAAAATAAGTTATCACCTTTTCTTGTTGGCTCTTCTTTTAAATAAAAAGCAGTTGAACTCCAATCTTCTGGATTTCCAAATATTTCAGGTGTTCCTCTTACACCAACTGAATCTGTTGCTGGATCAAATTCACCTGCTTGTAAAGCAGCTCCTAAGTTAACACGGAAGAAAATTGCAACAGTATCTTGTTTAGTTGTAATAAAAGGTATACCTGAATCAATGCCTGTAGCAGTTTCTTCCACTTGCCAGTAATCTACATCTAGAACTACATCTTCATTTGCTATCACAAAACGTGTATCCCATCCTGCTGGATTTTGTGCATTTGGAACTAAAACACCTTGTTCATCTTGATCTTTAGTAGCATCTGAAAGAACATATCTGTATTTATATAGAAGTGTATCACCTTTTGCTAATTTGAAAGAAGCAGACCAATAATCACCACCTACATTTGTCAAAGCTGCTGTTGCATTAGAATCCCAACCAAGTGTTTCACCATCTAAAAATGCATCTACACCACGTGACCCCTTAATAGCACCGTTTATAAGAACTTTATCAACTGCTGAAATAGTATCAGCTAAGGTAGCCATGTTTAAAGTGAAAGTTACTGTAATTTCGTTTGATTCTTCTGCGAAAGTATGCATTCCTAAGTTTGAAGAATCATCTACATCTTTTACTAA
>CAZNTR010000462.1:0-1645 GCA_964575925.1 uncultured Chitinophagales bacterium | reverse complement strand
TAAAATCTTCTTTTAGGTTTAATGGCTTAGTATATCTTTTTGTGCTCTTTATTTTGATGGCATTAGCAATCTCTTTTGATACAAAATACTCAAAGAAAATATCTTCTGATATTCCATAAATCCATTAGTTCGTTTTCTTCTTTATTCATACCTAAAAAGTTTCTTTCAATTTTCTAAACATTTCCATTGTTGTGCAAAACCTAAGGCCTAAAGCATTACATGGTTCTGGGATTTTTATTTTGCTTTTTCGGTTTGGATCACTAGTTTCATAAGTAACAATAATTCTATTCATTTTGTCAGCCAAGCCATAAGCTACTAAAAAAGCATCGGCTTCGTCTGCATCTAGAAATTCATTTAAAGCGTTTGTCAAATAGTGATCTTTTTTTGAAATTGCCCAGCTAGCCACTTTCCCATATTCAGTCATTACACTTGTAGTGTCTTTAAAAAAATCATCTGGCAAATTGTTTTTACACCACGCTTCAAGTTCATCATTTTTATCATAAAGTTCATTCTTAATTTTGTCAATACTGATAATTTTGCCTTGATCAGCCAGCTGCTTCACCTTATTCCAAAAACTGAATGCAATATCTAAAGGATAACTAACTCGGTGAGCTTGGATAAAAAAATTACTATCTAATACAAATACTTCCATCTAAAAGTTTTTTGAAAAGAAGTTTTGATAGGTATCACCTTTCAAACTGGTAAGTTTATAGGCATCACGATACAATAAACTTCCAGACTTTACTGCCCTATTTATATGAGTGGCAAACGTTAAACTCAAACGTTTTTTTGTTGTAGCGTAAAAATCACCGCCAGAGCTTTGATTTTCTTTTTTTATAAACTCTCTATTCGAATAGTCTTCATAAAAGGCAAAAAACTCACTTCTCGTTAATTTACCTGTATCTAATGCTCTACGGGCAATCACTATTTCACTTACTTTAAAAAAGCTAGAAGCATATTTGATACTTGGTTTTTGATTCCAAACTTCTATAAAACTAGTTTCAGGGACTAAAAATTCTGCGGCTACTTTATCACAAAGTTTTTCAATCGGGTCATCTACAGGCTGAAGTTTTCTAAAGTCGAACCCAGCACTTTTCCCTGTCCAGATATGGGCTAATTCGTGAACAATGGTGAATAGTTGAGCGGACTTCCAATCGGCATTATTAATGAACATGAACGGAGCTATTCCATCAACTAAAACAAAACCTCTACACTCTTCTACCGGTATTTTTCTGTGTCCATTATTTTCCACGACTCCATTAAAAAAGGTAATTATCCCTTTATCTTCAATGTTTTGGACTAAATGATCTTGAGCTTCTTGCCATGTTCTGAATTCACTTGCCCAGTTTTCATTCAAATTTAGCGTCTTGCGGATGTCAGATACAATGGCTTTTACATCGTAATTATTTTCGAACTTGCCAACAAATTCTAGCGGCTCAAAATCATTCTCTTGTAAATAGGTTCTTAGCCAGTCTTGCCTTTGCTGAAGCAATAAAATAGTGTCGTACACATTTATACTTACTATATCTTTTTTACTGCTATTGCTTCTAAAAAATGGAAATGGCAACTTTTCTTTAGGCGGTTCGGGCAAAAATAAATACCCAAAAGGCAAATGTACTTTTTTAGAAAATTCCTCCAATTGCTT
>CAZNTR010000461.1:0-1651 GCA_964575925.1 uncultured Chitinophagales bacterium | reverse complement strand
CAAAGGTGATAATGCGAACTTTTTCGCCGTATTTCTCGCCGAATAACATCATGGCACCGCTGTGTTTCGCTACATCAATTGGAACATTTCTTTCTTCTTTTAAAGCGATGTTTTCCTGAATTTTTATATTCACGATTTCTTCCACTTCGGCTAATTGCGCCGTTGTAACTGCTTCAAAATGAGAGAAGTCGAAACGCAATTTATCTGGGCCAACTAATGAACCTTTTTGCGCCACATGATTCCCTAAAACTTGACGTAATGCTGCATGAGCTAAGTGTGTTGCAGAGTGATGTTTTTCGATTTCAGAGCGACGTTTAACATCGACTAGTGCTGTGAAGCCAATCGTTAGGTTTTCAGGTAATTTATCTACTATATGCAACCAAACGCCATCGGCTTTTTGGGTATCTAAAACGCGAATATGCTCTTCTTTGGAACTGAGCAAACCAGTATCACCAATCTGTCCGCCACTTTCAGCATAAAAAGGAGTTTTGGATAAAATAAGTGCAGGTTTACCATTTATTACTCGAACTGAACGAATTTCTGTAGCCACTTCTAATTCATCATAACCAACAAATTCGGAATTTGCACCTTCAGAAATCACTGTAATTGCAGCAGCTTGACTCAAATCTACTTTGAATTTTCCGGCAGCACGTGCACGTTCTTTTTGTTCCGTCATGGCTTTATCAAAACCGGCTTGATCTACATCAACGCCTTGTTCACGCGCCATTAATTGGGTTAAATCAATCGGGAAACCATAGGTATCGTGTAATTTGAACGCATCTTCACCGCCAAGTACTTTTTTACCTTCAATCATTTGCTTAAACAATTGAATTCCTTGTCCAAGAGTGCGTAAGAAATTTTTCTCTTCGGCTTCAATCACGCTACTTACATAAGCTAATTGAGCTTTTAATTCAGGAAATACAGTTTCAAACTGATTGGCTAAGGTAACCACCAATTTAAACATGAAGGGCTCTTTTAGGCTCAAACGATCCCAGCCGTAACGAATAGCGCGACGTAAAATTCGACGAATTACGTAACCACGGCCATCATTTCCTGGCGAAGCGCCATCAGCAATAGAGAAACTTACCGCACGAATATGATCGGCAATTACGCGCATGGCAATGTCGGTTTCTTCTTTTGAACCGTAGGTAATGCCGCTTAATTTTGAAATGTGTTGAATAAGTGGAGTAAACACATCGGAATCATAATTTGATTTTTTGCCTTGAATAACGGCGCAAACACGTTCAAAACCCATTCCTGTATCGACGTGTTTATCTGGTAAAGTCTGTAAACTTCCATCAGCCTGACGATTAAATTGAATGAAAACCAAGTTCCAGATTTCCATCACTCTTGCATCATCGGAGTTAACCAAATGAATACCATCACCTTTTGCACGTTCTTCTGCAGGACGTAAATCGATATGAATTTCAGAACATGGACCACAAGGACCAGTGTCTCCCATTTCCCAGAAATTGTCTTTTTTACTACATTTTTTAATATGATCGTGAGCAATAGTCGTTTTTGTTTTCCACAATTCGATGGCTTCATCATCAACAGGAAGACCGTCTTTTTCGTCGCCACCAAAAACGGTTGCGTACAATTGATCGGGATTTAAGCCCCATTTTTTGGTCAATAATTCCCAAGCCCATTC
>CAZNTR010000460.1:0-1671 GCA_964575925.1 uncultured Chitinophagales bacterium | reverse complement strand
ATTTTTTTCTGAAACTCCGTTCCTTTAGGATTTAATTGTAGAGAAAACTGAGTAAGATCTTTTCTTAAATAAGCATTTATTTGATCATGAACTTCTTTTTCAAAAGGAGATAATTCAAATTCTGCCTTGGAAGAGAAAGAATCAGTAAATTTGAACTCAATAATCGATTGATCATCAACAGTTAATTGTAAATTTCCAACAGGTGTAGGAATAAAAGAAATAGACATGAGAGCAATACTTCAACATAATTTTGGGAGCGCAGAAACTCTGTATCTCGGAGAAACGCCAAATCCAATTCCTAAAGCTAATGAAATTGTAGTAGGTGTAAAAGCAAGTGCACTAAACAGAGCCGATATTTCTCAACGCGAAGGTAAATATCCACCACCAAAAGGTGAATCTGAGATTTTAGGCTTGGAGTGTGCCGGAATTGTACTGGAATCAAACTCAGAAAAATGGAATATTGGTGATGAGGTTTTTGGCTTACTTCCTGGTGGTGGATATGCAGAACAAGTTGTAATTTATGAAGATATGGCAATCAAAAAACCAGAATATTTAAGTTATGATGAAGCAGCTGCTATTCCTGAAGCTTTTCTAACAGCGTATCAAGCGCTCGTTTTATTAGGCGACTTACAAGAGAATCAATCCGTGTTGATTCATGCCGGAGCTTCTGGAGTAGGTAATGCTGCCATTCAATTAGCTAAATCAATGAATGCTTTTGTTTTCACAACCTGTTCATCAGGTAAAATGGAATTCTGCAAACAAGCAGGGGCAGATGTGGTAATTGATTATAACTCAGAATCATACGATGATGTCATTTTAAATCATGAAACTCATAAAAGTGTAAACCTTATTATTGATTTTATTGGCGGAAATTATCTCATGAAAAATGTGAATTCTTTAGCAAAAGACGGAAGAATTATTCAATTAGCAACTTTAGGTGGTACTGTATCAGTAATCGATATTCGAAAGTTAATGGCAAAAAGAGTTTCTTTAATTACGTCAACTTTACGCTCAAGAACTAGAGAATATCAAATTCAACTAAGCAAAGCATTTTGGAGTTATGCAGAAGCAAAGTTTAAATCAAAAGAATTAAAACCTTGCATAGATTCCACTTGGGATTGGGAAGATATCGCTAGAGCTCATCTTTATATGGAAGTAAATCGAAATCAAGGGAAAATGATTTTAAGAATAAAATAAAAACTAGGACTCACGCTACCTTTAAGGTCTGTGAGCCCTAGTTTTCAAACTAATTCAATATTATTTATTTTCAATACTTGTATTAATTACCGGATATAAACCTATTAACATCTCATCCATCGTTCCACTCCAATTACCCCATGAATGTCCTTCATTCACTTTTTTGTAGCCATAATCCCAAAACTTAGAATCAAATACTTCACGCATTTCGTCTGCTTTTTCTTCAGTGTCATTAATTGTACCTGTGGTCATATAAATGGCTTTAGGCTTTTGGTCTAGATTTTTCACAAGATCAAATATTTGCTCACGATACCAAAAAGCAGGAGAGTGGATCCCGATTCGTTTAAATGAAGCTGATTGTGTTGCCATTAAGTAGGCTGAATGTATTCCTCCTAGAGAAGTCCCTAGAATTCCACGATCTTCAGCTTTACCACTAACATGGTAGGCAGATTCAACAAGCGGAATCAATTCATT
>CAZNTR010000459.1:0-1687 GCA_964575925.1 uncultured Chitinophagales bacterium | reverse complement strand
TATGCAACGGTTTCTGGTCAGAATTCAAATAACTCTGTTCGCGTTCCAAATGCATTTATGAAATCAGTTCAAACTGACGGAGATTGGAAATTATACTGGAGAACTGAACGTAAAAAGGCTGAAAAAGAAGGTCGTGAACCAAAATCTAGTAAAACCTTAAAAGCTAGAGATTTATGGGATCAAATTGCCTATGCTGCTTGGGCTTCTGCAGATCCAGGCACTCAATACCACGACACAATCAACGAATGGCATACTTGCCCTGCTGATGGCCCAATTAAAGCATCAAATCCATGTTCCGAATATATGTTCTTAGATAATACAGCATGTAATTTGGCTTCAATGAACTTGGTGAAATTCTACGATCATACAACGGGTCTATTTAATGTTGATGATTATCGTTTTGCTTCCCGTTTATGGACAGTTGTGTTAGAAATTTCTGTGTTAATGGCGCAGTTTCCATCAAAAGAGATTGCTGAATTATCCTATAAATTCCGCACACTTGGTTTAGGTTATGCTAATATTGGAACACTTTTAATGGTTCAAGGAATTGCTTATGATTCACCAGAAGCTAGAGCAATTACAGGTGCTTTAACAAGCATTATGCACATGACTTCTTATGCTACAAGTGCTGAACTTGCAAAAGAATTAGGTGCTTTTCCAGGTTATGAGCCAAATAAAGCGCACATGTTGCGTGTAATTAGAAATCACAGACGTGCAGCTTATAATGTTAATCCTAGTGAATATGAAGGTTTAACAGTTAAACCAATCGGAATTGATCCAACCTATTGTCCAGATTATTTACTTAAAGCAGCCCGTGAAGATGCTGATGCTGCTCTAAGTTTAGGTGAGCAATATGGTTTCAGAAATGCGCAAGTGACGGTTCTTGCTCCAACAGGAACAATTGGTTTGGTTATGGATTGTGATACCACTGGAATTGAACCTGATTTTGCTTTAGTTAAATTTAAAAAATTAGCCGGTGGTGGTTATTTCAAAATTATTAATCAAAGTGTACCTGGAGCATTAAAACGTCTTGGTTACTCTGAACGTGAAGCTGATTCTATTGTAAAATATGCAAAAGGTCATGGAACCTTGTTAGGCGCTCCACATATTACACACGAAGTACTACGTGAAAAAGGATTTACAAACGATGTAATTGAAAAATTAGAAGCAGCTCTACCAACAGCTTTTGATATTAAATTTGCGTTTAATCAGTGGACATTAGGGGAGGATTTCTGTAAAAAAGTGCTTAAAATTACTGAAGAACAATTAGCAGATTATACCTTTGATATGCTCGCATTTCTTGGTTTTACTCGTGATCAAGTTGAAAAAGCAAACAATTATGTTTGTGGAACAATGACAGTAGAAGGTGCGCCAGGATTGAAAAAAGAGCATTTATCTGTATTTGATTGTGCAAATAAATGTGGAAAAACAGGAACTCGCTACATTTCCGCAGAGGGTCATATTATGATGATGGCTGCTGCTCAACCATTTATTTCTGGTGCCATTTCAAAAACAATCAACTTGCCAAATGAAGCTACTATTGATGACATAAAACATGCCTATATGTTATCATGGGAAGCTGGAACAAAAGCGAATGCTTTATATAGAGATGGCTCAAAATTGTCTCAGCCTTTAAATACTATGGCTGATGTGATGGAAGAAATTATGAGTGATGACGATGAAGAAA
>CAZNTR010000458.1:0-1693 GCA_964575925.1 uncultured Chitinophagales bacterium | reverse complement strand
CAGCCTAAACTTGATTTGAAAATTCCTGTAAAGTCTGCAAAAATAATGAATTTTCTGGGTTTAATTTAGCCGCAATTCAGATTAACTAATTTTTTAATGATTTTAGCGAATTTTGTGAAGAAATCAGCGCAAGAAAGAACAATAATTTGAGTTTATAAGATTATAAATTAAAAACCACTTTATGGCTCCAGCGTCCGATGGTGACTAAACAAATAGAATAAACGTCCCGCTTATAACCAAAAAAAGAAATAAACTCAACTAAGATATTTTCTGTAAAAACACGAAAAACCCTCTTTATGGCGCCAGCGTCCGCTGGTGACTAAACAAATAGAATAAACGTCTCGCCTATAACCATAAAATAGAAAAATCTTAAATAAGAAATTTTCTGTAAAAACACGAAAAAGACTCCCTTTCGCCAAGAACATAAAGTAAGAAGAAGCATAAAATTTTAAGAGTTGGCAAGATTTCAAGGTGAACTCAAAATTATACCCTGATTTAAATCACCAAATCACAAGCTTACAATTGAGTTTCTTATCCCGAACTAATACTAAACAATAAATAGCACTCTGCAAAAGTTCACTAATTGAAATAAGTTCAAAACATCTTATTTTTGCTTAGAAAAATTAATCCTTATTAAAAAATGGTTACTGAAATGATCTCAATGAATAACACCTCTTTTGGGTTTTAACATGAAGTCACAACTAAATTCTAGAATAGTTTTACTTTTTAGCTTGATTCTTCTTTTCCAAGCCTGCGATTGGTTTGGCGGTGAAGAAGATAAACCACAAAAAAAATCTACTGAATTTGTTTTTACAGTGGATACATTAAAGACTTTGGCTCAATTCCAAGTGAATGATTTGGATGTGATTGATGATACATCGTTTGTGGTAACTGGTTTTTTTGCTGAAGATGATGAAAATGGGAATACTAAGAATGTATATAACCAAATATGGTGGGGTAAGAAGAAGGGGTATGAGTTTAAGAGTGAAAAATTAATTGGAAACAATAATAATGTGTATGAAATAATTGCTCTAGATTACTTTGAAAACAAATTAGATTTTTATGTTTTTGGTGCATTTTCATTAGTAGCAATAAAATCAAATAATTCATATAGTTATCATTATTTAGGTTCGAATATAAACGGAGATCAAAGCTATGAACATGCCGAACTAATCCGTCCAGGAGAGTTTTATTTGTATGGCCGAAACGGTTCATTAGTTTATTACAAAGATGGTAGATTTACTAAGATTGATACTGGAACCTCTCTTACACTTAGCCATGCTTCTAAATCAAATAATGATGATGATATCTATTTTTATTTAAGCCCTAAAACACCTGCTCAAGTTATAGATTCAGCTTTTTATACTGTGGGATTGCTAAAAGTTAATCAAACAAATGTAGTTTCAAAATTCAATATGTCTGTTTTGCAACAAATGGATTATCCCTTTTTTATTCAGCAATTATTAATTGAAAATGATAGTCTATTTATTTACGGAAATCAAGGTATTTATTATTACTCAGAATCTAAACCAAGTATTGAATTAATCAGAAATGAATTGCTTTCCAGTGCTTCTTTTATCAATGCAAATGATGGTTTTTCACATTTACTAGGACAAATTACTTACTGGCAAGACGGTATTAACTATAAACAACAACTTCCCAATACTATCCCATTACGTGATCTATATTTTAT
>CAZNTR010000457.1:0-1718 GCA_964575925.1 uncultured Chitinophagales bacterium | reverse complement strand
GCTCGTGTGTCGGAAAAAACCAAATGTGCCATTTGTGCGGTGGGTTTTCTACACTGAGCGCTAACGTTTTGCAACTAAGTTTAGTTGCTGATTTTGAAATACTAAACTATCAAATTACACTGAACTATGACCGAAGAACAGAACTTGAATAACGCAGAAAACCAGCAATTAAATATAGGTGGTGTTATGCACCGTTTATTTACTGAAGATGATTTGGATAGTTGCTGGGCGTATTATAAGCAATATTTAGTTGATATACTGAATGGGCAATATAAAGTTGAAGATGCACAATCAGACCTTGCAGGATTAATAGGTACGCAATGGGATTCTCGAAATGGTGCCCAACTTGTTTATACATACACCAAAAGTTTACCAATACTCCAAATATGGAGAGATAGGTATACTTTTTATGATTCAATTTAATTTAAGTAAATCATTATTTGCTTCAAAATTCGTGATTAAGAATCTTTATCTAATCATGAATTCACGAATGAACCATTAATACTATTGTTTCTTCTAAGTTTTAAGTTCTACTGCAATTAGCATCATAAAATAGACTTTAATTAAAATAGTTTAATTTGCCTGAGTTCTTTATAATGACTAAGGTAACTAATAAAATATCAAAGGCTTAACACATAAATAGGCGTAAGATTCAGTAGATGATAAATTACAATAAAAACTATTTAATTGGCTTTAGTTTGATTAATTAAACCATTCAAAAAATTTACTCCAAGCCAATCAAATCAATCAACAATTCAAAGTCTTCTTCTTGTTTATTGGCAATCAAAAAACTCACTTGTTCAATACTAGTAAAGTTAAAATTCGGAATGTTCAATTTACGACCACGAAACTGTGGATAAAACTCACTGATTTCCAACTTGATAATTTCCCATTCGCCAGAACTTGTAAATGGATGGACATAAGACTCAGACTGCGAAATATCCCCCTTCAAACGAAATTCATAACGCTTCCCATCTCCTTTTACTCGCAAAACGATAACTTTACTTTCTTCAACTCGAATTATTTTTCTACTCAATTGAACCGAGGCAAATCCTCCACTATTCGCCAATGAAACATGACCTGAAAATTGTCCATGTCCGGCATCAGTAAGCTTCAAAGAACTTCGGGATAAACCACCCATCACACCATCGTTAACAATGCGCCATTCTTTACTATTCGTTTGAGCGGAGAATGTATAAATTTCTATCATGTTTGATTTTATAAATGAATTGAATATTAGTACTAGTATAAGGAAATTCATCATGATCTAACTCAAATTCGGACTTTGACATTTTGTAAAGTGAATTATTTTGTTAATGGTTTTATGTAGCATAATTAATGAAAACAAGAGCTTATTCACATCATAATGAGCTTAGTTCGTAGATGTTATTTGGTCATGCTGGGCTCTGACCCAGCATCTCAGCCTTAGAACTAAACTATACAAAAGAACTGCTTATGGCGTAAATAGATAGTAGACAGAGATAGCACTTCGTGGTTCTTCGAATCGTGTCAGGGCACGGGATGACTGTTTCTTTGCGAAAACCACTGCCTTTTTTATAGAAACGAAGTCCGAATTTGAGCTCTAATCTAACACTTACGTTTATTTCATCATATTTTAAGCCAATTAAATACAAATACACATACGATTGCGGAGGAAACACAGTAAAATCTTCTTTTAGGTTTAATGGCTTAGTATATCTTTTTGTGCTCTTTATTTT
>CAZNTR010000456.1:0-1718 GCA_964575925.1 uncultured Chitinophagales bacterium | reverse complement strand
TCAGAAATTCATTTTTTGAAGGAATACTTACCGTTTCAGAACCTTCGCCTTTAAATCCAATTGCAGAACCATGCCATTTAATTTGAAGCTGTTTATCATCGTCTTCTCTTGTGATTTCTTCAATGGAAAAGACCATCTTACCAAAACCCTTCGACTCATACTTAACCTGCAATTTAACTCCTGAGATAGAAGCTTCAATAAGACTTGAAACACTTACTTCGTCTAGTTCATCGGAACTACTAATTACACCGGTAACTTTATATTTTTCACTATTCTCCTGTAATTGCAACGCTCCAACACTTACCTGCATAGATAAATCAACAATTTTTACTGAAAAATTTAGTTTCTTAGCTTCACTCGACGACTCTTTAAAAAGCTTATCAAGATTGAATGAAAAATTATAATCGGTTCCATTTTTGAATTCAGTTTCAGGAGTAAAAACAAAACTACGTTGATCAATCCAGCTAATTCTTCCTTTAACAGACGGTTCAACACTAAAAAAAGAATAATCAGTTAGCTGATTTTCAATTGGAATATCAGCAAGAAGTCGAACTTTAATTGGCGTTTTTTTCGATAAAATCCCTTGCGTATAACTATCAACTAGATTTGAAATCTTTTTGTCATTTGTAGTAGAGTCTGCTTTTTTACTGTCTGTTGAACAAGAAGACAAGATTCCACACGCTAAAATCAGTAATAGCACACTTACTAAACTTCTGCTTTTTTGACTTTTTTTGTTTGAATAACCCATAGTATGTGTTTACCTAAATAATTAAAAATTACAACATCGTTTCATTGATTAAGACGACCATTCAAAAGTAAAGAATCCACGATTCTAAAAAAGGCAAGTGAACTAATTATTTTCACTTAGAATTTGAATTTATTTCTCAAATCTTTTTGTTATTATTAATAACGAGTATAGTCTATAAATCGGTTAAAATTAACATAAATTCAAAACAGAATTTTTTTTACTGATACTAACTGATTCACATATGAACTTCAAAATACTTTTTAATTTGAATTTGAATTTGTTTCTAATCCTAAAATTGTACTCTAAGTAGCTGATTTCATTCCATAAAGTCGTTTTTCCCGTTTACATCCTACCCAAACCCGCAAATTCGCCGAATATTTTGCTCAAAACTACTTTTTGGAATTCCTATCTGATTTTAGGGAGATTATTTAAAATAGGAATGCTAGATTACAACGTTTCAAAAAAATGGTTCCGTCTGAATTCAAGTTTCTACTATCAGAATCGAAGTAATTGGTAAACTAGTAGCTAAATTTTTAGCATAAAAAAAGCCCGACATTTCTGCCGGGCTCACAATTATGAGAAGAGAGAATTTAATTAGAAACCAATTATTGCTTCAATCATAATACCGCTGAATTTTGCGCCTTCCCATTTTGAAGTTGCAAATCCATCACCAGCCCATGATTGTGTTACATATTCAATTTTAGTTACAACGTTTTCAGTCATGAACCAGCCACCGCCGAAGTTAATTCTTGTGATTGTTTGGTCTTTTGCATCAGAAGTTTTATTTCCCGATACTGTATTATAACGAGCTGCTAAGAAGTAATTTTCTTTTGAACCTAATCTGTAAACTAATTCTTCAGCTATTTGAGTATAGCTACCCTCGCCAGCATCTTTGCTATTGCTATCTAAATCGAATAATGTGAAAGACTCAATACCTCTGAATTTTACAAAACCTGCAAATTGCATTGCT
>CAZNTR010000455.1:0-1741 GCA_964575925.1 uncultured Chitinophagales bacterium | reverse complement strand
TGCCAGATGTTGGAATCGTAATTGAAGTAGCGCCATCAGTTGACTCAACCCAGAACCCTGACCAAGGAGCAACAATAAATGACCCAGTTCTATCTTGAATGACATAAGCAGAAGTAGCATTATTCCAGAATTGGATATTAGCTTGAAAAGTTCCGCCAGTTGCAGTAATAGAATTGGTGTTTAAGTTTGAAGCAAATGGATTTCCAACTAAGGTGAAATAACTACCAAGAATCGCAGTTGTTGTATTTAAAGTAACATCAACATCACTACCAGGTTCAGTACCAGTTATATCTAACGTAATCGGTAATAAAGAAGAACTAGCTGTTTCATTGTTATAGAAATAAGTTATAAAACCATAACCATCAGCAATTGGTGTGCTTACATTTGATGGCGTATTCCAAGCTCCTTCAGAAGTATATGTGTAGAAATTTGAATCCGCAGCGGCATTTGAACCACCAGCAACACCTTGAATGGCTGTGTTGTCTGAAATATCAGCAACAGTAAAACCAGATTTTGGTGAGGAAAGCATGCGCCAGCCTGCTGTACCTGAGATGGCTCTATACCCATTCCCAGTTGTTGTATTATAAAAAGAAATATCATCAATATTTACTCTTGTACCACCAGTTTTACCAATTCTAAATCTAACAGGGGTTGTAATATTAACAGAAATTGAAGCATTTTTAAAACTAGTTGTGGTAGATTGAGTTCCAAGTGAAACCCAGTTTAAACCTTCGTCAACTGAATAAAATGCTTCAACAGTAGCAGCTCCATCTGATCCATAACTAGCATAATTATATGATAAGGTTCCAACACCTCCAACATAATCAAAGTTCATCTCTATATAACCACTCGCTTGAAGTCTAGCAGATTGAGTTCCATTTTTCTTATCGTTTGCAAGACTTCCTATTAATACATCATTAAAAGACCATGAACCAGAACTTAAAGTTACGTCACCAGTTGTATATGATCCTTTAGAACCAGATTCTAATCCTTCAACTAAATCAGGGCCTGTTGTTGTTTCATCCCCAGTTAAAGTAGAACTCACATTATAATTTTGAGTAAAATCGTCAGATGCATTAAATACAAATATTTCTACGTGATAGGTAATTCCTGCGCTTAACCCAGTTACTTCTATTGAACTGCCATTTCCAACAAAAACTGCATAATTACCTGTTCCTAATTCTTGAGATGTGCCAAAAACTGAATTAGCATTGTATGGAGTTGTATCAACTGGGTCAAAATCCACTGGTGATCCAGATTTCATCAAAATTAAAAGCGTATCCCCATTTCCAGAATTTGACCAATTGATTGTGAATGAAGTTTCACCTATAGAAGTGAAACTTAAACCACTTGCCGCTGTTGTTGGTTCACTCGCATAAGAATAACCCTCAACTGCTTGATATTGTGTTGTAGCTCCAGAACTTTGATGCATGATACTTTCACTAACTGATCCTTGATCAAAAACTGGCGAAAAACGTACGTAAATTGTAGTGGTTGCTACTGATCCACCAGCTTGGGTTAAAATTAAGTTTGTATCAACAAAAGTGGTATTATCTGTTGAAACTTCAAAACCACTTGGAGGTGTAATAGTTATATCAGCTGATAGATTAGATCCTTCAACTGAATAAAATTGTGAAGTTGAAGAAGTACCTGCAGCTATATTACCAAATGCACTTATTGTTCCATTTAGTGTGATTACCGGAGCAGATGCAGAAATGATTGTTTGTGTATTTCCAGTTGC
>CAZNTR010000454.1:0-1742 GCA_964575925.1 uncultured Chitinophagales bacterium | reverse complement strand
TTCATTTCATACTATTTTTTTTAAATCTCTTCCTGGGGGTTATGCAACACACCCTGGTTACCACCCGAACAAAAGTCAGTGAAGATTATATCAAACAAGCGCAACCTACCTGCAACTCGGGAACAACTCGAACAAGGGTGAGTGGGGACTATATTAAGCCCACCTGCATGAATCCCTGTTATAGTAGCAATACAAACTACTGGTCTACTTCATGGTCATGGCGCCCCTCTTTTTTTAGTACAAGAGTTGTAAGGCCAGTTGTTGTTTATGAGGACCCATCCATTGAAGTTATTTCATCAAGAGAAAATCGAGTATCTAGTATCGCTTCAATTTTATTTATGACAGCTGTAGTTACCGGAATTATTGCGTTAGCCATTCTCACCCCCTCATGCCATTTAGAGGAAGTTTGCCAGGATATTGGATCAGGACTAAAGAACTGTCATATAGAAAAAGTCTGCCAGAGCTACTTTTAAAGAAAGAGTCTCTTCATTTATGCCAGCGACCTGACTCCGGGACTTGGGAGCCGGTTCGCCTGCCGCCGAGACGGCGGTCAGACTCACTTCTCATCCTAAAAACGCCCAGGAGTTATAGTCATTCACAGTTCCTAAGTCTTAAGTTATACGAAGCCGATATGCGCGCCCTAGTTTTGGCCCGTGAAGTCGGTGCCATTACCAATCAGGATTATAGACAAATTAATGGAACCCATACATTAGCAGCCAGCAACACATTAAGACATCTTTGATATTGCAACCTCTTTATGTAGGCAATAGCGTCAGCTATTGGCAAAAAAACCCCGAAGGGCTTGAGGATTTAAAATGTGAAGCCGCCGGAATCCGGACGGTTTTTCCAGTTTCAACATTGACTCCGAACCTTTGGTGTTTTTTCGCCGGCAAAAAAAAAAGCTCCCGATGGGAGCTTTTGTTTTTGCAGGCAATTGGACGTAATTAGAGCTTTCGATTGGGCTAAACTCAAGGAAAAGTTAGAGATTTTTCAAAGCATCGAAAGAGGGACTACGCCTCTGCTTAAAATACGGCCATGAAATTCTTTTAGGTCAAATTTGTCTCCCAAACGCCTCTTTCCCTCTTCACGGAGCTCCAGGATTTTCATCTGCCCGATTTTATAAGCACAGGCTTTCCCAGGGGTATTAAGACAGCTCTCAATTTCCGCAACAACAATAGGATCTGGTAGTCCTGTAATATGGGCCATATAAGCAATTGTCTTCTCGCAAGACCATCGTTTCCAATGAATTCCTGTATCAATTACAAGCCTAACTGCGCGACACAATTCAGATTGCAGATGTCCGATCTCATAATCAGGAGATGAGTAAAATCCCTCTTCATAGGCAAGCATTTCGGCATAGAGCGCCCAGCCTTCAACATAAGCAGCACAGTCAAATTTTTTTCGCAAAATATGACTGTCTGACTCCATTTGCAAGCTTCTCTGATAATGATGCCCCGGTATTCCTTCATGAACGACAGCCGTTTCTATTTGAGATGAAAGGAGCCACTGAGGATCGGCATTCACACAGAGAGTGCCAGGACGAGATCCGTCTATATCAGGAGGCTGGTAACAAACACCCCACTTTGCCTCTGGGTATAAACCCAATTGAATAGTAGGAAGTTTTTTTGGCTTAGCGGGGAAAAGAGGTCCTAATTTTTTTTCTGCTCGATCCAAAATAAGGAATAACTCTCTTTCTGCAATGAATCTGGGCTTATCCAGTTGTTTAAGATGCGCTACAATCG
>CAZNTR010000453.1:0-1744 GCA_964575925.1 uncultured Chitinophagales bacterium | reverse complement strand
TCAAAATTTTGATACCAAAAAGTTTAAAAGTTATTAATATCAAAAATAATTCAGCTTAGATTGTTACTCATCTCTTAATCCTCAATTTTGTATCTTCCGAGTTCTCAAAACTGTTGAACTTTCAAACAAATTATGGCTCAAAATAAATTTACGACCCATCACGGAATGGTCGATATTCTTCCCGATGAAGTAGCAAAATGGCAATATTTAGAAAAATTAATTCGTGAAGTCGCCCGCTCGTTTCATTTTGAAGAAGTTCGTACACCCATTATGGAGCAAACAGAATTAATTGCTCGTGGAATTGGAGCCTTAACCGATATCGTATCAAAAGAAATGTTCGCCTTTTCACGGGGTGAAGACAATTATGTACTTCGCCCTGAAGGAACCGCGCCTGTTTCACGCGCTTACATAGAACACAGTTTACAACAGCGTGGCGGAACTCAAAATCTATTTTACATCGGACCAATGTTCAGAGCTGAGCGACCACAAAAAGGCCGTCAACGCCAATTTCACCAATTTGGAGCCGAATTAATCGGTTCCGCTTCACCTTTAGCAGATGCTGAAATCATTGCGTTTATGATGGAGGTTTACCGCCGAATTGGTGTTAAAAACATGGTTTTAAAAATAAACTCTGTCGGCGATCCAGAATCAAGAGCGAATTACAAAACTGTTCTCCAAGAGTATTTACGTCCATTTTATGATCAATTAAGCGAAGTTTCTCAAACCCGTTTTGATAAAAACCCAATGAGAATCTTGGACTCCAAAGAAGTTCAAGATCAAGAAATTGTAAAAAATGTTCCTTTAATTACCGATTATTTGAATGAAGACTGTTCAACTCATTTTGAAGCCGTTAAGTCTCATTTAACCAATCTAGGCATCACCTTTATTGTTGACCCAAGACTTGTTCGCGGTTTAGATTATTACACAAAAACAGCATTTGAATTAACTTCACCAGATTTAGGAAGTCAAGATGCATTAGGCGCAGGTGGACGTTATGATTTATTAATTGAAGAATTAGGTGGAAAACAAACTCCAGCTGTTGGATTTGCAGCAGGAATGGAACGTTTACTCATCGTTTGTGAAGAACTAGGAATTTCCCTAGCCGAGCCAGATCCATTAGATCTTTATTTAATTTGTAGAGGTGAAGAAGCTCAAAACTGGGCAATGAAAAATCTCTCCTCTTTCAGAAATCTAGGAATAAGTTGCACGATGGATCTATCCGGAAAATCCATGAAAGCACAAATGAAAGATGCCGACAGAAAAAAATCAAAATGGGCATTATTCATCGCAGAAGAAGAACTCGAATCCGGTTTGTTCACCTTAAGAAATATGACAGACAGCTCAGAAGAAAAAAAATCTCTGCCCGATTTACTTTCCCATTTCCAAACAATTTAATCCTAAAATCCTAGCGCGAGTCTTCAGACTCGTGCTAATTGGCAAATTTAGAGTCTTCAGACTCAAGCTAATTGGCAAATTTAAATTCTTCAGACTCAAACTAATTGGCAAAACTAATTCATAACTCTAATATAGAAGGAGTATTTACAACAGATACCAATTCAAAAATAGAATCAACGTTCAGAATAATAGTTAAAGCAAACTCTAAGCTTTTCAAAAAAAATTTCCACCAGACAAACCTATATATATCAAAAACTTACTCGACTATCAATTTCACTAATAATAATTTTAAATAAATATTTGGGAAGAATTTTCAATTTCAAGCGTCTCTGAATTATAACATGACACG
>CAZNTR010000452.1:0-1757 GCA_964575925.1 uncultured Chitinophagales bacterium | reverse complement strand
GCAGGAAACCGTTCTGTTACATTGGCTTGGGATTCTCATGCTTCAAGCGATACGATAGCTTATCGTATCTTTCGCGGATTTAAAGCGGATAGTTTGGTGCGTCTTTTTTCTGTTGCAACAAATCCTCTTGAGTTTACCGATACCTCACTTGGGAATTTAACCACTTATTGGTATGGTATAACTGCGGTTACTTCTTATGGTTTAGAAAGCCCCTTAACAGTCGTTAAACATAAAAGTCCAAATCCATTAACAAGCGGTCTCGCTTTTCATTATACTTTTAAAGGTGGAAAAAATGATGCAAGTGGAAATCTTTTTGATTTGGTGGGAAGTCAACCTGTATTAACTACCGACCGTTTTGGTAGAGCGAATCATGCGTACAGTTTTAATGGAAATACTGCCAATTTCGTAACTCCGAGACCAATAACCTTAGATAGTACGAGTTTTACGATCACTTTTGCCGAAAAGAAAAATACCTCTGACGGTCATATTGTTACACACGGCCAAGAAGCAGCAAATGGCAAATTCTTACATATCGCCTACACCCAAAATAAGTTCACCGTTCGATTTTATGGCAATGATTATACTTCAAGCCAAGAGTTTACGGATAATTCCGTCTGGAGACATTGGATGATTGTGTATAATCGTGAAGCGAAAACGCGTAAAGTGTATCTAAACAATAGTTTACTGAGCAGTGAAATAAACATAAACCAATATATCGGAACAGGAAAGTTATACATTGGCTCGAATCCGTTTGGTAGCTCTTATTACAATGGCGATTTAGACGATATTCGATTATACACCAAAGCCTTAGATGAAAATGAACTCAAAATAGTTTATGAAACCGACAATGCGCCTGAAAAACCAAGTGGCTTAACTGCGCTTCAAGAATCTAATTCAATTAAATTAAATTGGAATCGATCAAAAGAATCCGATTTGGCTTTTTATTTTATTGAACGACAAGTTGGGGAAGGTTCTTTAGACAGTCTGACTGTTCGTTATCCAACTGAAAGTCCCGATACGGCTTATACCGATTTTAATATAAAAGGAAGTCAAACTTACACTTATCGAATTACAGCCGTAGATACAGACAAGCTAAAAAGCGAAGTTAGTGCAATAGTTGCAGTAACGACTGAGCCCAATCTAAACGACGAAATGGTTGCGTATTATCCGTTTGATGGTAATACTGAAGATAATAGTGGAAATGGAAATGATTTAACTTTTTCGTTATATGGGATTAATATGAATGCAATTAATAGATATAATCAAACGAAAAAAGCGATTGAAATTACAAATGGTTATTTAGAACCTAAAGAAGTATTCAATTCCAGTAAATTAAGTGTTTCCTTATGGTTAAAAATTAATAAGTTTTCTAATAGTGGCTGGAATACAATTTTATCGAATAGTGGTGGTGACAAATCACATTTATTATTAAACGCTAGTACAAAGTATATAGGCTTTTTAAATAATGAAATATTCTATCCATCAAGTCAAATGATAGATCTTGATGAATGGTATCATCTAATTTTGGTAAAAGATGATTTGAATTCTCAGTTATATGTAAATAGTAAAAATGTTCAAAACTCAAATAGCTCGTTTAACAATGCTATATTCCCTCTTTATTTAAATATTATTGGAAATGTAAGTTTTAGTATAGCAAGGAATCAAGGGATAGAGGGCACACTCGACGATATCCGAGTTTTTAATAGAGCACTCACAGAAGATGAAGTAAAAGATATTTATAAACTCGAAAGCGAAGG
>CAZNTR010000451.1:0-1758 GCA_964575925.1 uncultured Chitinophagales bacterium | reverse complement strand
CAGCTTTCGACAATCCGTAAACATGAATCAGCTTTTGTTGAGGATCTTGAACAAATAATGAATCCGTTCCATCAAGGAATGAGGAGAAATACCCTCCAACTTCTTCTGGCCCTTTTCCCTTATTTAACATCGTTTGTTTGTAAGTGTAATTTTTATCATAAACAAGAATTTTAGATTTTCCTCTAAAGGCAAAAAGTAAATCTCCTTTTGAATTTCGTTTTATATCGAAATTAGAACCAAATTTTGACAACATTAAATCTTGGCTCACATTGAATTGAGACACAATTTCAGTTTTGAGTTCTTTAATTTCTTCGACTTTTTTTGTCGTTGGTGATTGAGTACAGGCTACAACTAAACTTACGAGAGCTGTAAACAGTAAAGAGTTTTTTATAAGCTTCATATTGGTTTCCCTAGTTATTGGTTTAAATAAGGCCTAAAAATCGTTTAAGTATTTGCAAAAAACAATTTTTTTTCTAGTAATTATACATGCAAAAATTTCTTTTAAGAATTTTGTGAATTGTATTTTTTTACTTATCCTTCATCTTAATTACAATTAATCACACACTTTACTCTTTATGAATAATTTTTTTAGGATTTGTATTCTTCTTTTTCTGTTACAATTCAACAATTTACTTTTTGCTCAAGACTATATTTTTGAAAAAAAAACATCTGATTTATTTGACTTAGGTGAGCATAAAAATGAAACAAGTATCAACTTAATTGTTTCAGATGGACAGCTTTTTGCAGGTGTAGCTTTCATAAACATGGAACCCTTTTTACTTATTAAAAATGGTTCACAAAAAACTAAACAAGTTTCCATTCCAAAAGGAAAAGGACCTTTTGAAATAATGTATCCTGGAACAATAGCAATTTGGGAAAATCAAATACTAATACATGGCTTATCATTAAGTAAAATAATTGTTTACGATGTGATAAGTGAATCATTTTCGCAAGAATTTTTATTCGAGAAATCGCCTGAAAGTAGCTTTATGGTTGACTTTATAACTATGACAATCGGGAAAAAAGAATTAGCTTTATTTGGACGCATAGAAGGCAAAGTTGCTTTCGGAACTTTAGAAAACGAGAACATTGTTATCACTAAAACATTATCATTTCCTGAAGATTTTGCGAATTTAACGATGAGTAATCCTTTTCTAATTGCTGGTAATATTTTTTCAGATGGTAAAGATATATTCGCTTCGAGCAGTCATTTTCCTCTCCTATTTCAAATGAATGAGAAATCGGTGAAAAGAATACCCCTTACTGATGATAAAAATGATTACGAACTTGATACTTCAGGTGGTCCAATGGCACCTAAAAGTAATTTTTCACAATTAGATTTTGTTAAACATGGTAATCAATTATTTACGGTTTATAGAAGTACAGAAAAAGATAAATCCATTAAAAATCATATTTGGCGCGTCGATTTGAAAGACTATTCCAAAACAAAATTTGATGTTCCTTTTTCTATTCGACAATTTATAAGTACAGATTCAAAACTGTACGCTATTTCAAGTGATTTTGATCTTTTTGAGATCAATGAAAAACTATAGTTTTTAGACTTTTGAATTTTGAAATTACTTGTTTTGATTTTCTGTGTGTAAAGTTATACCCTATCACACTTTATTGTACGTTAGTCTTTTTTGCCCATTTGAAATTGGTAAAAATGGTTTATTTGCAAAAAATAATATCTACTTATTAGAATGGATATTCCGGTTTAAATTGACCCCTCAGTCTGGTTGGCGATCTTAGTTAAGT
>CAZNTR010000450.1:0-1771 GCA_964575925.1 uncultured Chitinophagales bacterium | reverse complement strand
CCGACCACAAAAAGAATAATTTCCCAACTTTGAGCTAAACCCATAATATAAAGTGGTGCAAAAAATAAAAGTGCTCCAACAACAGAAATTATTCCAGGAAATCCAACACCAGGAGATTGTAATTCATAATACAAACCACCTAACATCATTAACATTAAAATACTTGAAACAACAGGATTTGCTAATAAACGAAGTATAGATTCTTCCCAACGTTCACTAATATGCTCAATATCTGGTTCGCTTATTCCTAAATATTCTAATGCGTTTTCCAAAGAATTTGTTTCAAAATCAGCAATTCCGAATTTGACTGCTTCGTGAGCAGAAAGAGATAATAATTTACCAGCATCTGAAATTCCTTCTATTCCAATTGATTCATCTACCATTGCTTCTGCAATTTTCGGGTTTCGATTATTTACTTCAGCTGTTGAACGCATTAAACTGCGCATATAACTTTGCATCTTTTCTGATGCTTTCTCACCTGTACCTTGCACCACTGTTGCCGCTCCAATTGAAGCGCCACTTGCAACAACAATAGAATCACAAGCTAATGCAATTAATGCACCAGCAGAAGCCGCATTTTTATCGATGTAAGCGGCAGTAGTGATTTTACAATCTAAAATAGATTTTCTTATCTCATCGGCAGCATCAACTAGGCCTCCAAACGTATCAATTCTAAACAGTACTAGTTTTGTTGAAGTATCTTGTTGAGCTATTTCAATACCTCTTTTCACGTAGGAAGCAATTCCATTATCAATAACACCCTCAATCTGTACTAGATAAACTTTTTTTTCTTGAGAATAAGATTGTGTTGAATTCAATACAATCCAAATTAATGCTAAAATTACTTTTGTTATTGATGTTGAATGTAACTCAGGAATCATATCAATTTTATTTTTTTATGTGAAACTTCAATATAAATAAATTGTATGACAATCACATTTTAAGCCTATTTATGAATAACTATTATTTTGCAATTTGCGAATTAAATAAACATCTTTACACCTATTCAGAGTTTAGAGATCGCTATACCATAACAAATCAACCTATATCATGAACCATTCATCAAGAATAATTTTTCAATTCTTGTTATTATGGCAATTAAGCCCATTTTTTATCGCCAAAGCACAACAAACTAGTGGAATTTTCGGATTCATTAAAGATGCTGAGACATCAGAAACACTATTACAAGCTAACTTATTTTTAAAAGGTACTTCAATTGGAACAGCAAGTAATAACTCCGGTTATTATTCTCTTTCAAATTTAGCTGAAGGAACTTACAATTTACAAGCTTCTTATGTTGGCTACGAAACACTTGAATTGAAATTCACCTTAAAAGTTGGTGAATCAAAACGTTTAGACATCAACTTAAAACCTGACAAAAATGAAATGTCAGAAATTGTGGTTACCTCTGATCGTTTAGAAGAAGAAAAAAAAAATATTGGAACAGTTAATATTAAAACTGAACTTATAAAAAACGTTCCTGCCATTTTGGAAGCTGATGTTTTTAGATCCATACAGTTAATGCCTGGAGTAAAATCAGCTAACGACTTTTCATCAGCATTATATATTAGAGGAGGAAGTCCTGATCAAACGTTAATTTTGTTAGATCGAACTACGGTTTACAATCCAAGTCACTTTTTTGGATTCTTTTCAACCTTTAATCCCGATGCGATTAAAGATATTCAATTATATAAAGGTGGTTATAATGCTCAATATGGAGGGCGCTTAGGTTCTGTTTTAGATATTTATAATAAAGACGGAAACAGACAAG
>CAZNTR010000449.1:0-1778 GCA_964575925.1 uncultured Chitinophagales bacterium | reverse complement strand
AAAAAAAACGTCATCTCGACCAAAGATGAGCCAAGAATTTTGAATCAAAGGAAGAAGTGTGAAGGAATCGAAGTGTGAAGGAATCGATGTGGAGAGATCTTCGATAAAAAAGCGAAAGAAAAAACTGAAGCTCTTTTAAAGAACAGAAAAACAAATCTCTAAACCCATAATCAAATCTCATTCCTTCGCCAGATAAGGCATCTAACTATATATTAACTATATATCCATATATAGATAATATATACTTGATTAATAGTTATTAAGAAGCAAAGAGCCTACAACAAAGAACCTAGAGCGAAGGAGAAGAAGAGAAATAACAAACCTCCAAATAGTCTTACAGCAAATTCGAAATTTCAAAAAAAACGTAAAAACGGTCTCTTTTTAAACTGAGATTTGAAATGAAAACGATCAAAAGACTAATGTGAAGTTCTACATTTTCATTCAACATCAAAAAATATCACCAAGCAAAATAGTTCAATTAAAAAAATTGCTTTACCTAAATCAAAAAAAATATTTTAATCCGAAATCCGAAATCCATCTTGTAAGCCAAACCATTTTTACCTAAATTTTTGATATAAAACTCTTTTTCGTAATGGAATTATTCGTTAAAAACCATGAAGCTATTTTTACTACTAATCACTCTCTTTATGTTTTGCAATTCACTTGCACAAGCCCAATCCCAAATGCGAGTAGTTGGCCAAGGCGAAGTTGCAACAGGTTACATCGTAGCCAATCAAGACAATAATAAAGATGCCAATAATCGCCTAGTTGGTGCATTAATCATCGAAACAGATATTTCTGGGCTAAATTTTGAGGCTGATGCTGTTCGCTTAGACCAAAAACCTGGGCAGTATATTTTGTTTGTAAGTCCGGGACAAAAGAAAGTACGGGTCTTGAGTTCGAATCATGTTCCTTTGGATATTATTTTGTCAGAATATGGAATACGAATTAAAAGTGGTGAGGCATGGAAAATAAAGATTACGGGAGATAAGAAACTCACAGAAATTCCAGTGAATTTTTTAATAATTCCTGAAGATGCCGTTTTGGAAATTGCAGGGAAAAAGCAGAACGCCCCTTATCGTGCTATCCCATTGAAAGAAGGTAATCTTTCGGTAAAAGTGAGTAAGGCAGGCTTTAAAACACAAACTAGAACAATAGAGGTAAGCGCAAAAAAGAATTTATTTGAGTTTACGCTTGAAGAAATTATCCAAGAGCTCCAAAGCGTTACGATTCGAAGTGAACCTAAAGGCGCCGATTTTTTTGTGGATGGAATTAACAAAGGACAAACCGATAAAGGAGTGTTTTTATATCCAAATTCTTATGATGTGAAATGGAGTTTAAGTGGCTATGTTGATGTGCAGCAAACCCTTGAAGTAAAAGAAAATGGCAAGAATGAGTTTAGTGTAAAGTTGGAGAAAAATACAGGTAAACTAAGCTGGTCTGTAAATCCCTCGAATGCTAAACTTCTAATAAACAAAGAAGATTTTACAAATGCTTCCCAAGCGGAACTTGCCCCTGGACGTTATTTAATTGAACTTTCTGCTGATGGCTATGACAGCCAAAGTGAGACGATAGAACTCAAGCGAGGAGAAAATCTTCGCAAAACTTGGTCTCTTGAACAACAAACGGGTGGTTTGCAATTTATGATTGATCCTGTTGATGCAAAAGTGAGTTTAAAAAGAGGTTCACAAACCGTAGAAACATGGACAGGCTTAAAAATATTGAAGAATTTGGCGGTGGGAACCTACCAAATAACTGCTGAAATGAACGGATTTGAA
>CAZNTR010000448.1:0-1785 GCA_964575925.1 uncultured Chitinophagales bacterium | reverse complement strand
TCTCGTACATATTGCCTACCAATGTTTTACGCTCGTTAAACACGGCTTCTACTTCCGTTTTTTCTATGTAGCGAAATACATAAAACTGTCCTTTATCGGGCGGTAAACCGAAGGTTTTTACGTTTCGTAAGGTTGCAGAAGAGTACGATTTTACAATATTGGAAAAATCTTTGTTCAACCTTTCTGCGTTTTCTGTAGTTGCCATATCCACCGTGGATTGAATGCGAACGGAAATCATTTTTGTAAGATCGGCTAAGGCTTTTTCTTCAGCTTCTCGGCGCGATGGCGCTGTGTATTCTCCCCAATAGTAATCTGGGCTTCGTTTAATGTTTGGTATTTCTGAAATCTCGATCTGAGCATGAAGAGTAGAAACGATATCCATTCCCAAAAATGTTATAATAAATAAGATCTTAGCCATGTAGCTATACATTATATTAATATTAATAAAAACAGTGAAATATATTTGATTTGTTTTTTGATTGCAATTAAAACCAAATGGAAATGATTTTTTGATTCCCTATTTATTGTCTATTTCTGATTAAAGTTAATAGAATTTAAAACACATCTCTGGCGCGAGTATTCACTCGCAACAACTAACTTGTATTTATTTGAATACTGCTTGAGTTGAAGCTTAAGATCCTTCTATTTCAACTCGCTGTTTTATATAGCTTTATAGCACGAGTAAATACTTGCGCTATAAGAGTTAAAAAAGATATCTCATAACCAAAATAGTTCAGGTTTTATATAAAATACGGTATCAATGAAATAAAGCATGCCATTACAAGTTAGAACATTTTCATCATGTAAATCCTCCAATATAATTCCCAATTTCGGATGATAATAATCATGATTTTTTTTAAGCTGAAATCCATTTTCTAACAAAAATGACTGAATATGTGTTAAATCCGTTGGAGAATCAGCCTTTATAAAGACTTGTTGTACAACTGCATATAAAATTGAATCACTAAGATAAAACCCTAAAAACTCATAAGACGTGTCAGAAAAAAAATAATTATGCAATAAAAGATTTAAGAAATAATCTTCCCACGATGCATAATAAATAGCGTCATTTAATTTTAAAACATGCCTATCATTTTTAATGAAAACCTTTTGTTCAGCCCCACTTGATAAAAAATCAGTATCACTAATACCTTTTATAAATAAATTGTGCTTTTGAGCAAATTCGATTAATCTCGCTGTTTCTTCTCCTTTGTTTTGGAATTTTTCTTCAGCCACTCTACTTGAGCTTTGGCCTCTTCTAAGGTAACTGGTAATTGCTTGGATAACTGCATCTTGGCTAGTGCCGCTCTTTCCTGAAAGGATAGTTTTAAGTTCATTTTTTGTAATTCTTAGATTCACGCTAAAAAAATTAGTGTTCTATGATGAAAATAGTAGTTTTAAAGCCATTTTCAAAACCCAAGCAAAATGGGCGAGTATTCACTCGCGACAATTTACTAGAATTTTATTGCGATTTGATTTTTGGAGCTTAAGCTCCTTTTCTTTCCTTGCTTTTGATGAGATTAGTCTAGCACGAGTACATAATCGCGCCTGCTGGGGAAATAAAATCTCGATTCCCGACTTTTTGCTATTTCCAAATAAACAAGACCGAATTTAAAATCCAGTAAATTATAAAACTATTGCTGAAATGTTATCAATAAGCAATTGTTCTTTATTGGCTACAAAACGTTTTCTAGATTATTTCAATTCACCAACTCGCTTCAAAATATCTGTTACCAATTTTTCAGACATTCTAAAATCGCAGTCATTCAATTTGTTCAATATAGG
>CAZNTR010000447.1:0-1794 GCA_964575925.1 uncultured Chitinophagales bacterium | reverse complement strand
TCGTATCAGGTTGATGCCGTAAACGAAGGTTTTAATATGCTTTTAAAACACAATGGTTTTATGCTGGCAGACGTTGTGGGTTTGGGTAAAACTGTTATTGCTGCAATGGTTGCAAAAAAGTTTTTGATGCAAAACGGGAGAGAAAACACAAAAATATTAGTTGTTTATCCGCCTGCCATTGAGAAGAACTGGAAAAATACTTTCAGAGATTTTAAAATCGACAAATACACCAAGTTCATTACTAACGGTAGTCTTGAAAAAATATTAGAAGGACACCAAGACTATTGGTCAAAAGAAGAATATGATTTAATAATTGTGGACGAAGCCCACAAATTCAGAAATTATAAAACAGGTGCCTTTCAAAACTTACAATTAATTTGTAAAAGTCCAAGAGCCAACAAAGGATTGATAGAAGTCTCACAGAAAAAAGTAATTTTAGTTTCTGCAACTCCATTGAACAACCGACCTGACGACATTTTTTATCAAATACAAATGTTTCAGGATGCAAGGCAGTCAACGCTTCCTATAACTAATTTGACTTCTTTTTTCAGCCCTTTAATGGAGCAATACAAAACGCTAAAGCGTTTTGACGAATTAGATGTAAACAAGCTCAGAGAAATTTACGGAAAAATTCGCAAAAATGTAATTGAACCCATTACCATTCGCAGAACCCGAACCGATTTAGAAAATATAAAAGAGTACAAAGTCGATTTAGCCGAGCAAGGCATAAAATTTCCTAAAGTAGAACCACCCAAAAAGGTGGAATATATAATGGATGAAAAACTGAATGAATTATTTTTAAAGACGACAATTCATTTAGCTGGATTTAGTGAAAAAGCAGAATTAAGGAAAAAGGAACTTGATGTTGCGCAAAAATTGGGCATAAATGAAAATGATATTTTAAATTATTCACGATACCAAGCAATAGCAGGTCTTAATTTAGAAATCCAAAACAAGTATTACGAAAATGCGGAAACGGTTTCTAAATCATTGGCGTTTATAATGAAAACCCAATTGGTTAAGCGATTAGAGAGTAGTTTTTATGCTTTTAAAAAATCATTGGGAAACTTTCAGCAAGCCACCGACCGTATGATTACAATGTTTGACAATGATAAAATTTTTATTGCACCAGACACCAATGTAAACAAGCTATTGGACAAAGGTTGGAGCGAAGAAGATATTGAAAAAGAAATTGAACGATTAAGCGAAGATAACCCGAAGAACCAAACATTTAAGAAATCCGACTTTAAACCCAATTTTATTGAGAATTTGAAAAAGGATTCAAGATTATTGAAAGAATTGGTAAAAGAATGGAACGCTATAACGAACGACCCTAAATTAGATGTGTTTATTAAGGAACTTAAAACACAATTCCTGAATAAAAAAACCAACGTTGAAGGTAAACTGGTAATCTTCTCTGAATCTAAAGACACTGTTGATTATGTTGCAAAAGCATTAACCGATGCAGGAAGAAAAGATGTATTGGTAATTTCTGCTTCAAACAGAAAACAAATGTATGACACCATTGTAACCAACTTTGATGCAAATTTGGAAGAAGCGAAACAAGTGAATGATTTCAATATTATTATCACTACCGAAGTATTGGCTGAAGGTGTAAACTTGCATCGTTCAAATGTAGTAATTCACTACGATACACCTTGGAATTCTACTAAATTGATGCAGCGGATTGGGCGTGTAAATCGTATCGGAACTAAAGCAAACGCCATTTACAACTATGTTTTTTATCCATCGGCACAGGGCGATTCGCAAATACACTTGAATAAAACAGCCTTT
>CAZNTR010000446.1:0-1798 GCA_964575925.1 uncultured Chitinophagales bacterium | reverse complement strand
CCTAAAAATAATGATAAATTGAAAATTTCGATGAGTTGCGTATATTTGAGAGTTACCTGCAAGCCTAAAAGAATGAACGACATTGTAAAAAATATCATCAATAAGATTTCTTCTATTTCGGACAAATCATTTCTTGAAATTGAAAGATTACTTGAATTCGAATCTTACGCAAAAGGAGAAACCTTTATTTCAAAAAACAAACGCAATATCAATGAATATTTTGTATTAAATGGAATTTGTAAAAGTTATCTTATAAATCCAGCGGGAGAAGAAATAACCATTTCATTCTTTTTAGAAAATTCAATTCTGTCACCGCATTCAACAAGAGTTTCAAATAATATATCAAGTCATTATTTCAAAGCCTTAACAGAATTGGAACTGGCTTCGATAAATGCTATTGCGTTTGAAAAGTTGATGATTGACAATTTAGAAATAAGAAATTTCGGTAATGCTGTTTTGCAACTGGAATTGCAATCAAAAGTTGAAAAAGAAATAGGATTAGCATCATTTACCGCAAAAGAAAGACTAATTGCGTTTCGACAAAAGCATAAAGGATTAGAGAATTTAATCCCACATACAGATATTGCTTCATATCTGGGGATTACTAATATATCATTGAGCAGATTAAGAAAAGATTTGTCAGGATAGTTATTTTATCAATTGTTAATGGAAGTAAAATATTCACCCCATAATTTTGCTTCATAATTAAAAACAAAAAGGTTATGAAAGCAATAAGTTTACTTCTTCTAATAACAACAACTATGGTACATGCACAAAAAAAAGAACTGGTAGCAAATGGGAATGTTCATTTAAGTACGACTGTTTATTCGGATGACAAAACAGAAACCATATTGTTACTTCATGGTGGACCTGGTGTTCCTGATGAGATGATTGAAATAGTTGATATTCTAAAAACGAAATATCGGGTAATTACATTTGAACAAAGAGGAGTTGGAGCGTCTGACTGTGAAAAATGTTCGTATAAAATGGACGATTATATTTCCGATATCGATGCAATTGCTAACAAATATAACATTACGTCTTTTCATATTTTTGGACATTCGTGGGGTGGTTTATATGCTCAGATTTATGCCATTGAACGACCTGAAAAAATAAAAAGTTTGTTCTTATGCAGTCCGAGTTCGGGAACGAATATACTTTGGAAGAAAACCGAAAAGGAAGTCATGTCTTTTAATCGAAAAATGACCTCGAACAAAGAATGGATAAATATGGGGTGGAACTCCTTTTTAGGTATGCTGGGAAGCGACAAAGCTTATGGAAAAGTATTTAAGCAAGTTCTGAAAAATTATTACAAAGATTATTGTGATTTAAAACTTGACGATGAGTTTTACACAAAAATACATTCCAAACCAATCAATAAGACGAGAAAAGAAATAAGGAAATATAAATTACTGGAAGAACTTACAAATCCACGATTTCCTATATTAATTACCTATGGTGATAATGATATTTATGGTGAAAGTAAAGATGCACTGTCTAAAAGATTTCCAACTGCAAATATTACTTCCATTAAAAAAAGTGGACATATTCCGTGGAAACACAATTATGTTGAATTTGAGAAAATATTAGTTAATTTTTATAATATTGAAAAGCCAGCAGGTAACACTTTGTATAAGTAATGGCAGGTGATGTGGTAAATATCAAGGTTTGTAGCCCGCTCAAACTGCGTAGCGGTTTGACAGGAAACTACCACGCAATCTGCCACTACTCATACAATTTACCGTTGGCGTGCATGCGAAAAAAACCGAATTCATAACATTGACAATAAATATTAAGA
>CAZNTR010000445.1:0-1807 GCA_964575925.1 uncultured Chitinophagales bacterium | reverse complement strand
TGAATATACGGTAATGAATATTCGAAATATCATATTAACACTATATTTAAGAATCTACTCAAATAGCTAAAAATATTTTTTTGATCGATTTATGTCATTTGTGAGAAATAATAGAAGTATGAGCTGCTGCTCGAATTGCAAGTAATTTGTAAAAAAAGATTAAATATGAAAAAAATGTGGGGGGGGGTATTGTATTAAAAAGAATTAATGTTTAAACTTTCCCTGTCGTTGATTAATGATGTATTGGTTGCAAACTTACAAATTAGGATACGGGTTCGTTAAGGTAATTTAGGAAGACGTTCACATTTTACTTTAGGTTCATGTTATTCTTGTCTATGATTAGTTCTGAATGTTAGGATTTATTCTTAACGGTTATTAATTGTAGAAACAAGATGCTTTAGAGGTCAAATCGGGTTTAGCCGGGTTTATGATCGGGAACAGGGTTCATTTTGAATGCATAAAAGTTTTAAATCTTTTGTTTTGAAATGAACTATATAGAAAAAACAAGAAATAGATAAAGCTCTATGGATGCTGCAATAAAAACGAAATGGCTTGAAACCAAATGGAAAGACCTAATCCTAGTTCTGATAAAAGGTTTTCTAAGTTTTGTTTTACTCTATGCAGGTCTAGCAAAGCTTTGGAATCCAGAAATTACAGATGCGTATGTGTATGTATTGGATTGGCTTCCCATTTCTATCACCTTGTTTTTGTTGGAAATACTTCCTCTTTTTGAAATCACAATTGCACTTGCACCTTGGTTAAAACCCATACAAGATTTTGCAATGTGGACAATGAGTGGATTTTTTTTCCTGTTTATCGTGCTAGCCGTTTACGGAAATGTATTAGGTTGCACTAGACAGTATTCAATTATTCCATATTAGAATAATATGTAATGTTGTATTTAATAAAAAAAAATAAATATAAAAATTCATATGAAAAAAATATTTAAAATATCTTCTTATGTAGCTTTTCTTTATTTGTTAGTATTTGATTTAAATGTAAATCAAATATTAACATTTAATAATGAAGCCGTAAAAATGACTAACACTATAGTAGTTCCTGAAGCCGTTGCTAAAGAATTACCAATTGGCGGTTGGTATCTTTATTATTGTGGTCCAGTTCATGCATTTTGTAATTACACAACAGATGGTGAGTTCCGCTTCTACTATTGGGGAATTACAATCTAAAAAAAGCAGCACTATTAAAATTATTTTTAAGGTGCTGCTTATCTTATCTTATCTTATCTTATCGAATCTATTTATGAATATTATATTCTTATTAATTATTATAAAAATATTTAATATAACTTCAGATTATAAATATAAAGTACCAGGAACAAATTATTCATTTAATCATGTTTTTGAGATAAAAGATATCGGAGATGATTATTTTATACGCTTTGATAGGGATAATGCAAAATTGCAAGTATTAATTAAAAATGATGAATACCTATTTGATGTTGGTAATTATTTAGTAAACAAAAAAACATTGTATTTTTGTACTTATGTAAATAAAAATATCATAATCCAAGATATTAATAATCGAGAATATATACAATTAATATCTCCGTTAACAAAAATGAATGAAAATTTCAAAGTAAGTAAAAATATACTTGCTATAAAAATTTTAAAATTAAATAACATAGAGCAAACAATTGGCTTATTATTAGTGGATAAAAAAATATCTGTATTAGATAAAAAATTTGAACCTATAAAAAATATTAATTTTAAAGATTATAAATATGATAGCTCTATTAATATGTACAATTATTCGTATTTATATTATTATAAAGAAAATTTAATTGCAG
>CAZNTR010000444.1:0-1819 GCA_964575925.1 uncultured Chitinophagales bacterium | reverse complement strand
AAGAATAAAACTTAAAAGATTATATCCGTCAATTCTTTGTTAACATAACACTAGTATAGATTTTCTTCTCATAATCTCCTTTTGCTAAGTGTTTAGAAAGGCGGAATTTATCTGAAAAAGGGCGTTCTTAAAAATAAAAAGTGACGAGTTGATGTAAAAAGGTGTCTAAAAAGAGGTGTAAGGTGTAAGGGAGTCTGGAGTCTGGAGTCTGGAGTCTGGAGTTGGGAGACGGGAGTCTGGAGTTGGGAGACGGGAGTCGGGAGTCGTGAGAATTTGGTTTTGAAAGAAATTAACAAACTTAAAATTAGATTTCAGAATTTGAATTCGATTTTGATAATCAACATTAATAATCTGCAATCTATTTTTATACATCCGAAATCCGCAATCCGAAATCCGACATCCGCAATCCTATTTCAACAAATACTCAAACAATGGTTGCTTGAAATTTTTCAAGGTTGTTTCTTTATAAAAATCGGCTAGTATCTCTTTAACTGGGCTCCATCTAGCATGTAAGGGACACTGATGATTGGGATCACAATGTGGATTTCCAATAGCGCACAAAGACATCATGTCAGAACCGGAAACAGCTTTAATAATTTCATCAATATGAATTTCAGTTGGACTCTTAGCCAAACGAACGCCACCTTTTGCGCCTTTAAATGAATTTAGTAAATCTACATCTGTTAACTGTTGTAATACTTTTGTTAAGAAAGTAAAGGATATGTCTAATTCAACACTTAGTTTTGAGATAGATATAATTTCACCTTCGGGCTGACTACCTAAAAAAATCATGGTTCTAATTGCGTATTCGCTAGCTTTTGAGCAAAACATACTTTCAGGAATAATATTCGGACTATTTTATCTCAATATAATAAAAATAAGAGACAAAAAACACTTCTACTCATTTTGATTTAACAACCTTGAGTCTACTTCAAAAAGTCGATTCTTTCGGTTTTTACCCTTCCAAATCCTACGAATTCGACGAATTGTTTGCTAAAAACTACTTTTCGGAGTACACTCAACCTTTGAAAAGATCATTATTATTTAGAATATGTATATATAAGAGTAATTTTTATTTGGATTTAATCTTAATAATTGGTTATTTTTGCTTGCGAAAGAAATAAGCTTTCAAAATAAAAACCTGAGTTCGGGTTAAACAAGCAATAGTAAAACTATTACCAGAAGCTATGTTTAATGAAATCTTTACGAATTTGGTAATTGAAATCGAGATTCAACTTTTAGCGTGACAGTGATACCGAAGGTACTGAGACGCTGAATAATGTTTCCCTTAGTTTCTTAGTTTGATGCTAAAATTTTACCACAATTCTCCTATTGAACTTAGTTTTATATCTAATGTACCTTTTAATCGACCATTATAATGATTCCAAAATCACACGTAAAATCACATCAAAGCTCAGTAATTGTCTATCTTTTTAATATCGTTTTAGTATTGAGCTTGTCAAATTGCTCAAATGAGAATAAAACATTAAGTATTCCCAAAAATTATGATGCAACTAATTTTACTACATCTGCAGCAACAGAACTAAGCATTTTAAATCAATTAGATGTTTTGGTAAGTGAGATGAAAAAGGGGAGATCTATAGAGAATGTGCTTTTAAAAAACGTGCTTCAAAATTTATATGAAGAAGGGTCACCATCACTAGCCGACATAACAACATCGTATTATGATTCTAAAATTATAGGTGAAACTGGTTTTTTTGCTGAATTAGAAAAAGCGTCTGGTAATGCATACCACCCATCAACTCCAAATGAAACGGGTGGTGTTTATGGTGCTTATTTATTTAACCCATATGGATTA
>CAZNTR010000443.1:0-1824 GCA_964575925.1 uncultured Chitinophagales bacterium | reverse complement strand
AAAAAAAACTTGACTATTAACGGTATAACTTCGATTCGTTTGCATTTCTTGCTTTGTGATTGTTTAGCCTCTCATCTACGGTCGAGATGACTATGATATCATCACCTAACAACAAAAAGGCTGATTTTTTAAAAAAAATCAGCCTTTTCTTCCCCTCCACAATGAAATAAAGTCTATAAGTATTAAACTGTTTTAGAAAATACGAAATCTTTTTTACGTTTTTTCAAATACGCATCAAAAACCATGGCAATATTTCTAACGAAGAACCGACCGTTTTCGGTAACTGAAATACCATCGTCTGTAACAGAAAGTAATCTATCGATTACAAAAGGTGCCAATTTTTTAAGTTCTTTTTTGAAATAGGTTTTAATTGAGATACCATGCTGCTCTGCAATATCGGCCCATACAACAGATTGAGCACACATAATTTTCATAATTACATCGCGTCTAATGAGATCGTCTTTGGTTAAGAAATAACCTTTTTCGAAAGTTGAACCCAATTCTTCAACCCCTTTTGACCATTGTTGAACAATTCTGTGTCTTTGCAAATAAGAAGATCCCACAAAAGAAATTCCAGACATTCCGAAAGAAATCATCTCTAAATTAGCTTGTGTAGAATAGCCTTGAAAATTACGGTGTAAAGTTCCTTTTTTTCGAGCAATAGCTAGTTCATCGTTTGGTTTGGCAAAATGATCCATTCCAATAAAATCAAAACCTTTTTCCTGTAATTGTTTCATAGCCATTTGCAACATTACAATTTTTGAAGCAGGTTCAGGCAAATCTTCATCATTAATTAATTTTTGAGCAGGTTTAACCCATGGAATATGAGCATAACTGTATAAAGCAATACGATCGGGATCTAAAAACTCCAACACATCTAAGGTATTTTTAAACAAAGTTGGGGTTTGTTTAGGCAAACCATAAATCAAATCAATGTTAATAGACTCAAAACCTTCTGTTCTTAGCCACTCCATTGTTTGAATATTTTGATCCATTGATTGAATTCGATGAATTGCTTTTTGTACCTCTGCATTCACATCTTGAACACCAATAGAAGCTCTATTAAAGCCAACTTTTGCTAATGCTTTAATTTGTGAATGGGTAACAGTTCTTGGATCAATTTCAATACTAATTTCAGCGTTTTCATCAAAAACATAGAACTTTTTTAAGGTTTGCGTTAATTCAACCAATTCTTGTTCACGAAGAAAAGTTGGGGTTCCACCACCAAAATGCAATTGATACACTTTTGAATCAGGATGCACGAATTGAGCTGTCTTTTCAATTTCAATTTTTAGAGAATCTAGATACGCTCTTGAAACATCGGGATTTTTACTAATTACTGTTGTACAGCCACAATACCAACATAAACTTTGGCAAAAAGGTAAGTGAACATATAATGATAATTTTTTGGGTTCATTGAGCTCTGTTGAAAGATATTCCCATGTTTTTTTATGATTAATTGGCTCAAATTGTACTGCGGTAGGATATGAGGTATATCTCGGACCTTGAACATTATATTTTTGAATCAATTCTGAATCGGGCTGTATCATGATAATTCCTATTAAAGATAGATTTATCTTTAATATAGAAATAAAAGCAAGCCAGATGCAAGAGTATTAAGATAATTTTATCTTTAAATTTTAAATTTGATATAAAAATCTAGCTTTACTGAACAATAAACGCATTTTTGACAATGATGAGTTAATTGCAATTATGTTGAAATACATAATATCTTGATTTTGACTTAATTTAAAACAACTTATATGATCGAGATCCTGTTTTAACTTTCCGTCATTAGGACGAAAGCCATAATCTCTTGCTCTC
>CAZNTR010000442.1:0-1826 GCA_964575925.1 uncultured Chitinophagales bacterium | reverse complement strand
ACTACAACCTAAAAAAACTTGTTGATTCGATAAATCAGAAGCATATCGAGAACTAGTTAAGCTCTCCCCATTTAATCCACCACTAAGTCCAGCAACAAGTTTAAACGAATACGCATTTCTAGCTGCAAATTCTAAGCTTAGACAAGCACCTTGTGAAAACCCGATCAAACTGATTTGTGAAGCATCAAAGCCCTGCTTTATCAATCTTTCGACAATATGATTTAACAAAGTTAAAGCAGAATCTAAATACGGTTGATTTAATTGCTCATCTGCCATAAAGCTGTAAGGATACCATGTATTTTCAGATGCTTGAGGAGCTAAAAATGCAGTTTTTTCTGTTGCAAATAATTGGCCTAAAGAAAACATAGATTGTGCCGTTGCACCTCTACCATGTACAAGAATTATAACTTGATCCGCATTTTCTAAAGCAGCGCCTGACATTGCAATTTGAGCATTTCCATGTGGATGTAAATCGTTTGAGAACATAAAGATAGTTAATTTTTTTTTTAAATTTATGAGCTTACTATTGAAAATTGTACAGTAAATTTGCCGTTAAATGTCCACATTTAAACACTACGAACTGAAAAGATTATGTAGGGTAAAGTGGCTCAAGTTTTGAGTTTTTTATATAAATCTTTCGTGTTTTAAAGTATCCTTTTAAGAGGTGAAGCAAGTAAGCAATAAACTTTAAATTACAATGAAAAACTATATCAGATTTATTTTTTCTGATTTTAATTAGCTTCTTGAGTCGAAAGAGGATTTCTGTTACTGCTCAAGTGGGCTTAAATTTTGTTCAATTTCTGATCGATATTTTTCTAAATGCCCAGGAAGCATTAATCGAGAACCTAATTCTTTAGGAGTTTCATCAACGGCAAAACCTGGCCCTGCTGTTGCAATTTCTAGAATATGTCCATCAGGATCATTAAAATAAATACTTCTAAAATAATTTCTTTCCATAACTGGGCTAACTCTCAACCCTTTTGATAGTAAATTTTCTCTCATCTCAGCTTGAGTTTCATCATTCGGTGTGGAAAAAGCAATATGATGCGTTGAGCCAGTTCCCATTTTCACAGGTCTGTATGCTCCTTGCTTATACTCAAAATAGGTCATAATACTTCCAACTTCAGCGTTTTGATTTCCCCAATACCAATGAGGCACAGATGCATCATCAAAATTTTGCGTTTTTTTCACTCTTCTCATGCCTAAAACATCTTGATAAAAGTCATCTGTTCTTATAATGTCACTTGAAATTGCTGAAACATGATGTAAACCTTTGTTCAAACTCATTTCAGCTGTAATTACAGGAATAGATTCTTCCCAATTCTCTTCTGCAATTAAAGCATCATTTCTTCCTGCTTTAGTTTGAGATGGATTCGGAGAAAGTAGCGATTGTCCTAAATTTTCAAAGGATTCATCTACGGTAAAACCTGGACCTTCTGTTGCAATTTCGATAATTAAACCATCAGGATCGTTTGTGTAAATAGATTCAAAATACTTACGATCGAAAGGACCGTTAACATGATACCCAAAATCTTGAATTCTTCTTTTCCATTTCAATAAGCCTTCACGATCCTTTACTCTGAAGGCTAAATGATGAGTTCCACCAATTCCGGGAGTTCCTTTTGGGAGATGTGCCCATTCAAAAAAAGTTAAAATTGTACCAGGAACTCCCGATTCATTTCCAAAATACAAATGCCAACTTCCTGGATCGTCGAAGTTTACCGTTTGCTTAACTAGACGCAAGCCAAGTACTTTAGTGTAATAAGCGACATTTTTCGCTGCATTTGATGTGATTGCAGTTAAATGATGGAATCCTGTGATCATAT
>CAZNTR010000441.1:0-1844 GCA_964575925.1 uncultured Chitinophagales bacterium | reverse complement strand
ATATATTAACTCTTTGAAAACTTTATATTATTATAAAAAATTTTTTAAAAATATTATTTATATATATATATTAATACATATTATAAAAAATTTTTACTTTAAATTATTTAATATAAAGTTAACAGAAAATGCAACAATGTTCATTGTTTTGAACCAAGTTTGCTTTTTCTTTTCTTTTTTTTTCTTCTACGTTTACAACCAACAGAATTAACAACATTGTTAATTTTCTCAATAACAGTACTAGGTTCTGGAATAGTCAGATTAGCATCTGGGCATTTTTCTAATACTTCAAAAATATATAAATTAAATAATAAATAACTAATATATATCACACATAAACTTACTCTTTTTAACAAGTACTGTAATTTCATTTTGTTTCTTTTCTACAAGAGATGCTTTGTATATTGGTTTACAAAGAGCTTCACAAAGACTTGTTATAACTGTTTGAGTATTCTTTAAGATATTTGTGTGAAGAACAATGTGAGGATAAAGACTTTCCATATAGAAATTTAATTTTTTATCTTCAGATGTATCCAAACTAGCAGAAATAGAACTTAATACATCAATAGAACGTTTTTCAAAATTAATGATGGTAATGATTTGTGGGTGGTTAATAAAATAATCTTGTTGGTATTTCCATATCTTATCATAGTCTTTTGATTAAGAAAATGATACTGTGATCCTTTGTAATTTAGTGTTTTAGTTAATTCACATTCTCCACAGCATCTTGCTCTATCATCCTTTCCAAGAGCTGTTAATCTGTAACCGTGATCAGTACACCAACCTACAATAGTAAATTATTAGTTAACATTTTGACAACTGATAAAATTACTTACCAACAAGACGTGCTCGGAGAATAAATTTTTTATATTTAATATCTTTGTCTTTCACAAAAGCTGATTTGATCTTTTTCTAATTCACGAACAGCTTCACAAGTTTCACCATTTTGCCTTATTTCCAGCATCCATGCTTTATTCAACAACCACCTAATTGCTTCATGTTTAATAAAAATCAGTTGGCCAGTACTATCCCTAAATTCAGGAACAACCATTTTCAATGCAGAAAACAATCCTTTAATACCACCATACATTTTACCGCCATCTGCTCATAAAGCAAAATCAAAATTCATTGTAACAGATTCATAATATTCAAATTCTTCTTCCATTACATCATTAACAAGAAATAGTATCCACCTAAGCATATTTCTCATAGAGATAAAATAACTTTTTAAAACAGAATTGTATTCACAAAATTTTCTAATTCCTTCTTCCAGATGAGCAAAAAAATCCTAAAGATTGTTGTTATTAGAAAAGTAAATTAGGTATTAAATATTACAAACCTCATCAATTTCTTCAGCTATATTTTTTTTTGCTTCTTCCAGTCTCGTTAACTGTTTTCCAAGCAGGAAGATGGGGAATGAATTTACAAAGTAAGTTGAATTGAGTTCTTGTAAATCTTCCTAATGTAAGTAAAGAGCTGCAACTAGGTCTGATATTATCTTTCATTTCTTTCAGTACAGCTTCTCTAGTTACAGCAAGATTTTTTAAATCATCAGGGAATTAAAATTCTGAATCCTTCTCAGCAATTTCGGTAAAAGCTTTCAACTCATCAAGACATACCAAAAAATTAGGAATTGATCCATACCAGCTAATTAATTTTTGAATAGCATAAATAGTAAATTGAGCTCTACGCGCTTTGTTGGGTTGGTTTACTGGAAAACATCTGTTTACTCTATCTACAGGTTGTTTGGTAAGAATAGAAGGATAATTATTGCTTGTAACGCTAGTAGAATAATTAGTAAAAAATAAAAAAAGCCCCTTTTCGCCTAAATAGTACCGAATTTC
>CAZNTR010000440.1:0-1844 GCA_964575925.1 uncultured Chitinophagales bacterium | reverse complement strand
TAAAACCGTTAACAAAATAATTCACTTTACAAAATGTCAAAGTCCGAAAGTTGAGCTTAGGAAACTAAATTCAACCATTCTTTAACCAAACCAAAATCGCCAATAATAAAACCTAACCCATAAAAAACAAGATCCAGTCCCAAACCCTGACTACTGACTCCCTTTCACCTATTTTCACCCAAACTTCAATCGTATCTCATCTAAAGAAATATAACGTAATGTCGGTTTCCCTTTCGGATCAATCATTGGCTGATCACACGCAAATAATTCATCAATTAATTTTTCCATTTCTAGTTGTGATAACTTCTTTCCTCTTGGAATTGCGGTTCTCTTTGCTAAAGCTAAAGCAACTTTCTCTTTCGGATTTAATCTTCTGTCAGAACGCATTTCGTGTACATCGTGAATCAAATCTAATAGTACATCACTTTCTTCCCCAACTCGAACCTCAGTTGGAACTCCAGAAATGATAGCAGAAAATCCCGATAATAATTGAACAGAAAATCCTAAGTGAATTAATTGCGGCAATAACTCTTGAACTAATTGGAAATCAGTTGCTGAAAATTGAATTTGTTGAGGAAATAACAATTGCTGCGAACTTGGCAAACCTGATTCTATTGAACTTAAAGACCGATCATATAAAATGCGACAATGCGCTAGATGCTGATCAATTAGACACATTCCTGTTAATGTTTGGCTCACAATAAACTGATCGTGTAATTGCCAAAAACCTCTATCTCGGTTATAATCTGGTTTTGAATTGATGTTTTTTGAATCAAAATGCTGAATTTCATCTCGTTTTTCAGGATTAAATAAGGTATTTCCTAAATCGTAATCGGATTGTTGAGGTTGATTTATTCGAGATGAAAACTGCATCATTCGTTTTGAATCATCACCACTTCCCGAATAATTTGGGTTACGAGTAAATTCTTGATAGGTATAAGCACTCGTTTTGGGCTGAACAAAAGACAAATCCGTTGACAACGTATCTTTTTCAATAAAATCAGAAGAATCTATAGAAATGGCGAAACGTTCATTTAAGGCTTTTCGAATTACGGAACGGGTAAAACTAATTACACTTTTTTCGTCTTCAAACTTTACTTCTAATTTTGAAGGATGGACATTCACATCAATTTCTGAGGAATCAATCTCAAAAAACAACGCATAAAATGGATATTCGCTCGGATTTACTAAAGGTTTATACACATCACCAACTATAAATTGAATATAACGATGAGAAAAAGGACGACCGTTTACAAACAAAAACTGCTCACCACGATGCTTTTTAGTTAATTTCGGATCAATTAAATATCCCGATAAACTAATGTATGTTGTACGCTCCGAAAAAGGAATCAAACTTGCTTTATAAGCTTTTCCGAAAAGCGCCGTTATCCGTTCTTCCTTAGATTGAACAGGTAGACGATAAATTTCGTTGTTATCTGAGAAAACTTCAAAAGCTATATCGGGATTAGCCAAAGATGCTTGCTGAATTGTAGTTAGAATATGTCGAAATTCAGTTGAGTCCGTTTTTAAAAATGAACGGCGTGCAGGAACATTATAAAATAAATTTCGCACACAAATAGAAGTTCCACGTTCAAACGCACAAGGTTGAAATACTTTTTGTTCTCCTCCCCAAATTTCAAATTCGTATGCTAATTCGTCATCATCATTTTTTGTTTTTAATGAAACTTGCGAAATAGCTGCAATAGAAGCCATCGCTTCTCCACGAAAACCCAAAGACTGAATATGAAAAAGATCATCAACGGTTTCGATTTTTGAAGTGGCATGGCGTTCGAAACACAAAGGAATATCTTCTTTTGCCATTCCTGAACCATTATCGTGCACTT
>CAZNTR010000439.1:0-1852 GCA_964575925.1 uncultured Chitinophagales bacterium | reverse complement strand
ATGGAGCCTTAGCCGAAACTGAAATTTTGTTGGGTAGAGCATACTTAAAACAAGGTAACCTGGAAAAGGCTGAATTGTATCTGAGCAGCGGTCTTAAAAAAGCAAATGAAGTAGATGCCTACATCGATTTGAATAGAGGTTATGCTTCTATTTCTCAACTGTACCAGACCCAAGGACGATATAAAGAAGCCCTAAAAGCTCACATAGCGTATAAAGCTACCAGCGACAGCCTGCTCAACGAACGGAATATTCGGGAAATCACCGCCCTCGAAAAGCAGTATGAATTTGATAAGGAGAAGGCCGTCATTGAACTTGAAAACCAACAACAGCAGCTCGAAAAAGAGCAGCAACTGAAAGAGCAGCGGTACATTCTGATCGGGACTTCAGCAGGCTTGTTTTTCATGTTTGTATTGGCCGCAATCAGCTATCGCAGTTTTCGCATCAAACAAAGGGCAAATCAGCAGTTAACGACTATGAACGCCCAAATTTTCGAGCAAAAAGAAGAAATCCAACATCAGTCCAAAGAACTCCAATCAACAAATGAAAAATTAGTCGCCCTAGACAGTTTTAAAGAAGATTTAACGGGCATGTTGGTACACGATCTTAAAAATCCTTTAAATACCATTGTCCATTCGGTAGAGAATTACACTCCCGAAAATAATCAAAAAATAAAACAGGCTGGACATCAATTGCACAACCTAGTGCTGAACATATTGGATGTGTACAAATACGAAAACAGCCAAATGAATGTGGAACAGTCCGAAGTATCTTTATCTGAATTTGTTCAAAAGTCAATGGAGGACACTAGCTTACTGGTGAGCAACAAATCTATTGCTTTAACAAGTATCATTCCGTCAGATATTCAGGTAAAAGCCGACCAAGAAGTGTTACTGAGAGTATTTGCCAATCTTCTCACGAACGCCCTGAAATACACTCCTCAGTATGGCACCATTCAAATATCTGCTGCTGTTGAAAACGAAGGAATGGTGAGTATCCGCGTTGCTGACTCTGGGAAAGGGATTCCTCCCGATCAGTTGGAGAACATCTTCAATAAATTTATCCAATTGGATGCTAAAAAGTCCGGTAGCATGCGCTCCACCGGACTAGGACTCACCTTCTGTAAAATGGCTGTAGAAGCGCATAAGGGCGAGATCAGAGTCGAAAGTGAGGTTGGAAAAGGAACGACCTTCATCTTTACGCTTCCAATTTCTCATTTTGACCAACAAGCAGAACAAACACCCTCGTTTGAAACTCCAAAGCATGAAATCGACATTTGCCTAAGTCCTGTTGAAAAAGAAACACTTGAGCCTATTATTGCTGTACTAAGTCACACATTGGTCTTTGAAGTAGGAAAAGTAAAAGCCATTCTTAAGAATTTGGATCAGCCAACACAAGGAATCAAAAAATGGTGCGAAGAAGTGAATAAGAGTATCTTAATACTGAACGAAGAACACTACAAACACCTTTTAGACATAGCCTCACGTGGATAATCCTCAAAGACGAATCTTAATTGTTGACGATCAAATCGAAAACTTGCAAGCCATCTATCAGATACTTGAAAAATCCGCCATCTCGGAAGAAATCTCGTTGGCAAGCAGCGCCAATCAGGCTTATAAAGTTATTGAACATGAATTACCTGATTTGATTATTACAGATTGGGAAATGCCTGATATCAATGGGATTGAATTTATTACAACCTTAAAAGCGAATCCTGCCACGAAAGATATCCCCATCATTATGTGTACAGGCATCATGACTAGTGCGAAAAACTTGGAAACATCTTTAGCCGCAGGCGCAGCTGACTATATCAGAAAACCAGTTGATGAAGTAGAACTAATAGCGAGAGTTAAAG
>CAZNTR010000438.1:0-1857 GCA_964575925.1 uncultured Chitinophagales bacterium | reverse complement strand
CCAGGGAATGGAAATGTGCCGGGCAGGGGTTCGGTTACATAATTAAAATCGATTAAAGCCCCTTTGCCGTAACCCGTTTCAATATAACAATTGGCATGACCATCAAATTTCGCTGGTAACGGACGACCTTCCATAGTGGCTAAAATGTTTTCCATTAAAATTTCGCCTGCAAAGTGTGCAACAGAGCCTGCTTTTGAAGTTGGGATGTTAGCCGCATCGCCAATCACAAAAATATTTTCAAAATCATCCGATTGTAATGTGCATTTATTTGTTTTAACATAATTCATGTCATCACCTAAACCACTTCGTTTAATCATATCAGATCCCATATTAACAGGAACAATGGTTAAGATGTCAAACGGAATTTCTTGTTCGTCGTAAGACACAATTTTCTTATTGTCATTATCAACATGTTCTAAATAGAAATCGGGAACCACTTTAATATTTTTTTCTTCCAATAAATCACCCAACATTTTTGAGGCAACGAGTTTTGTAAAAGCACCCGACATTAAAGTTACATAAGTAATTTTTACTTTATCTCTAATACCGCGTTCTGTAAAATAAGCCTCAGCCAAACAAACGAATTCTATTGGAGCTACCGGACATTTGTAGGGCAACTCTGCAATACACATCACCAATTCGCCACCTTCAAAATCTTTGAAACGATCGTGTAAAGCCAATGCGCCTTCGATGGTATAAAAATCAAAAATATCTTTATACCATAATTTATCTTTTAAACCAGGTGTTTCTGACGGGCGTGTTTGCGTTCCTGTTGCAATAATTAAGAAATCGTATTTTAAAACTTGCCCGCCTTCTAATAGAACTTTGTTTTCTTCACCAACGATTTTATCAATTGGGCTAAAAATTACTTCCACATTAGGAGGAAAGAAATCGTGTTTTGGTTTGATAACATCCTGCTTTTTGTAAATTCCAAACGGAATAAATAAAAATCCAGGTTGATAATAGTGTGTTTTGTATTGGTCAACAATGGTCAATTTCCATTCATCTTGATCTAATTCTTTATAGAGTTTGTTTAACATCATTGTACCTGCGGTACCTGCACCTAATATGAGTAAATGTTTCATAACGTTTTATTTTTATATTTTTATATTCATGATATTTAATACCACAAAGTTACCTTGAAACGGAATGGGATAATATGATATAAATCATAGTAAAGCCCTTGTGTATCTTATGTTACATAGATTTTTTAAATCTAGAGAATAAGGATTTGATAATTGGGTAGAATACTGTAATTTTATTTTTCTTATAAATAGACATGTCAGACGCTATAAAAATCAGAATCGATGCGCTTCGTAAAGAACTTCATCAGCATAATACCAATTATTATGTTTTAGATCAAGCCACTATTTCTGATTATGAATTTGATTTAAAACTTCAAGAACTGCAAGATTTAGAAAATCAAAATCCACAATTTTTTGACCCAAATTCGCCTACCCAACGTGTTGGTGGTGGACTAATCAAAAATTTTGAAACGGTAGTTCATAAACACCGTATGTATTCTTTGGCTAATTCCTATTCGCTTGACGATCTAAAAGATTGGGAAAGCCGCATTCATAAAATTCTTGACCAAAATCAGGTAAGTTATACGTGCGAATTAAAATACGATGGCGCTTCAATTAATTTGGTTTATGAAAATGGTAAATTATTAAGAGCCGAAACCCGTGGTGATGGCGTTCAAGGTGATGATATTACATCAAATGTGCGAACCATCAAATCAATTCCGCTTATTTTAAATCATTATTTTACAGACGATTTTGAAATTCGTGGCGAAATTATTCTTCCGCTTGACGGATTTAATAAAATGAATGATGAGCGACTTGAAGCTGGCGAAGA
>CAZNTR010000437.1:0-1860 GCA_964575925.1 uncultured Chitinophagales bacterium | reverse complement strand
CTGAATCCAATTTTTTTAACCAAGACTCATATTTCCAATACAAGCCTTCATTGGCTATTCCAGATTCTGAATTGGCAGAAGTCACTCTTTTTTCGCCAGCAACCATTCCGATTTTTGGGTTAGAAAATGCTTCTGCAATATGTATTAAAGCAGTTTGATTTAAATTGGTATTTGCATCGCTAAAAACTACAATATCTGTTGAAATGCTTTCCATTGCTCGATCAATCGCAGCCATTTTTCCTCTTCGCTCAGGTTGATGCATGGCAGTAACTTCTTCAAACTGTTGACAAATTTCGAATGAAGAATCGTTTGATCCATCCGTAATAACCACGATTTTTTTGAGTTCTTTGGGGTAATCTAGACTTAAGCTGTTTTCTTTTTTTTTTGCTAGACAGTCTTCTTCGTTATAAGCTGCAATTAATAAAGTAATACTTGGGAATTGAATCGTTTTCATAGCGGGCTTATTTAAGTAATTTTTTTAGAATCATCATTATTGGCCCATAAATTGCATAAACAAATAGGACAATGCTGCTCGAAATAAGGAAAGTAAGTTCCATCATAAACTCATTTTTATGTTGTGTTTATGCAAAGTTAGAGTAGTAAGCGCATGAACAAGTGGCTTACTCGATGAACCCGTTTTTTTTGAGGATTAACGGAAGATAAAAGATGGAAGTTGAGTTTGGCATTCAAGACTGAATCTGAGATTTTTAACGTATAATGAAAAAAAATGTACTTGTTTAAATAATGTTTTTTTGCTCCTTTTCGCTTTGCAAAAGTGTCAACTTTTTTCGTGCACTGTTATTTCGGTTAATACCTACTTTTTTATTGTGCGCAACATTTTTTTCACATCTGCAAATTTATCTTCAGGCGGAGGTGCAGAATCGAGTGTAGCATGAACCGAAATCTTGTTGTCATGCTGAACTTGATTCAGCATACCTGCATAGTGATGATTATACTTTTGAGAAAATGTGTCATAATTGCTTTGCCTTGTTCGATACGATGAGTTCTTTTAAAATTAGACGAAGGTGTGTGCTGGTGCTTAATTCGAGGCACGAAAATTTTCATATTCAGACAGAGATGTTGGGTCAAGCCCAGCATGACAAGAGTTTTTTTACTAAGCTGCTAATCGCTTTCCTTCGCTTTTAATCCATTTTAAAAGTGCAGTATATAATGTCTTTTGATCTGAGTTATTCGAGATCGTTGCTTTGAATAACCAAAAATAACCAAAGCTCATTGTTCTAAAGTGATACAGGTGTAAACTCTTTTTTGGGTAATTCTTCTGCAAAAACAAATAAAATGATTTATAGTTTTGAATGAACATCTTTTCAGAAGACTGACGAGTACTTTGACCTTCATAATGCATTACAACTAAATCGTGATAATACTGAATGGAATAACCAGCTTTCCAAACTTGCATACACAAGTCCATTTCTTCACCATAAATCCAGAATTGCTCATCAAATCCATTGATTTGTTTCATTAAATCGGTACGGATTAAAAACGCGGCTCCTTTAACCCAATCGACTTTTCCAGTCTTTGAATGATCTAATAAAACGGGAACAAATTTATTAATTGTTGGGAATTTTGAAAAAACGGGATTCATGAAACGGTTATCAAAAAGGGAACCCCAAAAACTGTAAAATGGACGAATAGATCGCTGTAAACTTCCATCACCATATAATAATTTTGGTGCACCAATTCCAATGGTGTTGTCTGCTTTAAGTCGAGCCACTAATTTATCAAGGCTATCATCAATTAACTCGGTATCGGGATTTAAACAGAACGTAAATTCGCCTTTCGCAAGCGTAAGACCTAAATTATTTCCTGCTGCAAAACCAAGATTATCAGGACTTAAAATGA
>CAZNTR010000436.1:0-1864 GCA_964575925.1 uncultured Chitinophagales bacterium | reverse complement strand
AACTTGGGAAAAAACTATCAAAATTAACTGTAAATATATAATAGACTTTATTTAAGAATGAGACTTTGCTAATTACTACTGGGCAATCGTTTGGACTTGTGAGTATAAAGGATTGATGTGAACAAAATTGTGCATTACTGATGTACGATATCATGCATTAGTAATAAACAATTTTGTATATTAGCAATGCACAATAACCTTCACTACTCAAAAAATGCTATTAAAATCCGAAATTGAACAGGCTTTTTTAAAACAACAAGAGCAATTTTTGGCAATGCCTGCTCAAGAAGTGTCACGTTTTGTAGACTACTCAAACTTTTTTAAATCAGGGATGATTGAAGTTATTAGTGGCATTCGTCGTGCTGGCAAAAGTGTACTATTACAACAAATCCGAAAATCCATTTCTGAAAAATCAGTTTTCATGAACTTTGAAGACCCAAGGATTTTCAACTTTGAAATCGGAGATTTTCCCAAATTAGATGAAATTATTGGCGATTCAACATCTTATTACTTTTTTGATGAGATCCAAAACGTTGAACATTGGGAACAATATATTCGACAGCTTCACGATAGAGGCAAAAAGGTATTTATCACAGGATCTAACGCTTCACTATTAAGTAAAGACTTAGGCACTCGACTTACAGGAAGATATATTCATCACGAACTTTTTCCCTTTTCATTTGATGAATTTAAAACGTTTCATCAACTATCAAACTCCGTCTCTTCATTTGAATCCTATCTTTTAAAAGGAGGTTTCCCTGAGTTTAATAAAACGGAACAAGTAGAAAGTCTTCAACCTTTATTTAAAGATATTTTATTACGTGATATTGCGATTCGTTATGGAATTCGGAATACGAGATCCTTACTTGAAATTGCTTTTTTCTTGATTTCAACTATTGGCAAAGAGTATACATATACAGGATTAAAAAAAGCTTTTTCTTTTGGTTCAGTAAATACGGTTTCCGATTATTTGCAATGGATGGAAGACGCATATTTATTTTTTTATTTACCAAGATTCAGTTGGTCTGCAAAAAGCTCCCTTTCAAATCCTCGAAAAGTTTATTCGATAGATACAGCTTTAGCAAGACTTAGCAGTTTAAGTTATTCTAAAGACTCAGGTCGGCTATTTGAAAATGCCGTTTTTCTGCATTTAAGAAGACAAAATTTGAGAATTTCCTATTTTCGAGAAAACAAAGAATGTGATTTTATCACTTTTAAAGACAACAAGTGTCATCAAGTAATTCAAGTTTGCACAGAAATAACTTCTGATAACAAGAAGCGAGAAACGGAAGGTTTACTTGAAGCCATGAACTTTTTCGATAAAAACGAGGGCTTTATCATAACTCAACATCAAAAAGATGAACTCATTCTTGATGGGAAACACATTCTATTAGTACCTGCTCATGATTTTTTTCAAAATATCTTATAAAATGAGTCGAAAGCTCTTGCAATGAGATTAACTTTTACCGTATCTTTTGTTTCTCGTTAAAACGGGATATTAGCTCAGCTGGTTCAGAGCACCTGCCTTACAAGCAGGGGGTCGGGGGTTCGAATCCCTCATGTCCCACAATAATAATATTAAAGCCTTGTAGCGCAATGAGTTACAAGGCTTTAATATTTTAGGTACCAATATAAGTACCAACAATTTTTATTATTCAGATTTTTCATAAGGATTAATTTCCGTCTTTGGAAGTAGGGTTAACCGTTCACCACCTAATAGTGAATCCTCTTGTCAGTGTTTGTGAATTCTTTTGAGTTTTACTTCGGGAACAAAATTTAACCAATCAAACCAAATAGTCTGATTAATATAACTAAGTCCATTCTCATCACAAACTTTCATGGTATGCCCTGTCCCACCCGATTT
>CAZNTR010000435.1:0-1869 GCA_964575925.1 uncultured Chitinophagales bacterium | reverse complement strand
AACAATAAGTCTGAAAAATGAGTAACCAAAAGATAAATCCTTTCAAGCACGAATATTTTCTTGGTTATATCAATCAGGTGTTACCGCAATTTGTGAAAGTTCATTTTCCATCTTCGGTATTATTGAATGGATTCACTCATTTTGGTAAGGAATTTAACGGTGGTTTAGTGGGTAGTTTTGTCGTGATTGAAGGCGATAAATATGGTTTTTTAGGATGAATTACAGAATTATCATTACCAGAATCGGAACGACTTTCTTTGAATGAGAAAGCATTTCAAACCAGTGATTTTCATCCCACAGGAAAAATTGAAATCCTTTTATCTTTTGATTTATACAACCCTTTTGATGTCAAAAAAGGACTAACAGCCTATCCAAACATTGGAGCAAAAGTATTTGTAAGTTCAGGAGAATTGGTGCAACAATATATGTCAAGGTTTGGTGTGAGAAGTGGCGAAATAGCAAATACAATTGCAATAGGAAGTTTAGTTTCCAGCCCCCAAACCAAAGTCAAAATAAATTTGCAATCTATTTTTGGACGCCATTGCGCTATTGTTGGAACTACAGGAGGTGGGAAAAGTTATACGGTAAGTAAATTGGTAGAATCATTAATAGCAACTGGTAATAAAGCTATATTGATTGATGCGACTGGGGAATATTCAAATTATGCTAATCAGGCATATTGCACATCTAAGATATTAGGGGATGATTGTTTTTTTCACTACCGAAATTTATCGGTATCAGACCTTTTTGTTTTATTAAAGCCATCTGGTCAAGTTCAGCAACCTATTTTACTTGAAGCTATCCAAACTTTGAAAATTGTTGAAATTGCCACTAGAAATAATAAACTTCCAGTAGCTGTAAAGGATGGAGTGTATATCAAAATAAAAAAAGAGAAAAAACCTTACATAGATTTGTATAATGAGTATGCAAATGAAATTGAAAAAGAATATGCTGAATTCAACATTCAAAATCTGGCTCAGCAATTAAGACGTGAGTGTGTTTATGATAGTGATAAGTTTGGCGAAGATATAACTCATTGGGGAGACATAGATAAAAGAAAATGGGATAATAGTACGAGTTTGTTCCTAAGGACTGAAACCCTTATTCAATCTACACATTTCAAATCCATTTTTGGGTTCGACAAAACAGGCAATGAAGAATCAGAGTTAGTAAAAATTTTAGACACTTTTTTTAATTGTCCTGACAAAAAAATCCTAAGAATTGGTTTTGACAATGTTGGTTTTGACTTTCAAGCTAGAGAAATACTGGCTAATGCAATAGGAAAGTATATGCTAAATAAAGCAAGAAAAGGGGACTTTAATCCTTCGAATAATGAAAATAACAAACCTGTGGTTTTGTTAATAGATGAGGCTCACCAATTCTTGAATAAAAAAGTGAAGGATGAATATTTCGAATCAGTCAACCTAGACGCTTTCGATTCCATCGCCAAAGAATGTAGAAAGCACGGTTTGTTTCTTTGTATAGCGACACAAATGCCAAGAGACATTCCACAAGGCACACTAAGTCAAATGGGAACATTTATAGCACACCGACTAATTAATCATTTTGACAAAGAAGCAGTAAGTAATGCTTGTAGTACAGCCAATAAAAACACATTGGATTTTTTACCAATTCTAGGAGAAGGAGAAGCCATTTTAACAGGTGTAGATTTTCCAATGCCAATCATAATGAAGTTTGACGAACCTAATATAAAACCAGATTCAAGTACACCGAAATTAAACTAATAACGAATGACAGAAACTATGCCCACGCTAAAAGCCATACACATTTGCAATTCGCACCAGCCAACACACCGTCAAAAATTGCAAAAGAGTATGTCTTTGCCAACGCTGACCGACAAACAGGACG
>CAZNTR010000434.1:0-1876 GCA_964575925.1 uncultured Chitinophagales bacterium | reverse complement strand
AATAAAGGTATTTGAGGGTTTTCTTTTTGTTTTGGTTTGCTACGCTCTGCCATTACCTTGTACACAAAACGCTCACTAACGCCCAATTTAACCGCAATTTCGTGCGTGTTCTGGCCATTAGCATGTTTGTTGATGTATTGGCGACGTAGCTCGTTTAAAGGCTTTTCTGAGATGTACAGCGTTATGCCAGGAACCTCAGCCCAAAGGGATTTTAAGACATCCACACCGCAAGATTTCGCAATTAAAGCGGTATCTTTATCTAAAGTTTGTAAAACATCTAGTTCGTCTAACCAGCTTAAATCTCTCATTTCGTGTTTGCCCCTTTGTTTTTATGTTCTGCTAAGCGCTTTAGCATTTCTTCTTTATCTTTTTTCATTACTTCGATCGACTTAATGAGACAATGTGCATCGTATTTAGTAATGAACGTTAGTTGATCTTTTCCGGTAATGCGTTTGGTAAACTTACGAAGCGCCTCATCTGTTTTTTCGTTAGCAAACCCTCGCCAAAGCGCTTCAATGTAGCGCAATTGGCGTGGTGTTGCAAAATTTGCAGGTCTAGCACCTAAAGAGTTATGTTTTTTGCCAGGTTCCCAACCCATTTTCTTGAACGTTTCTAGTAAATGATCGGCTTGCGCCTCGGTTAACTCTTTAGATGATTCTACTCCATAGATACTTAACATAGCGTAATAGGCATCGTCGTCTAATTTGAGTTTACTTTTTGCAATGTGAATACGTGTGATATATGATTTACTTAACATATTTTTGCGTTAAAAGGTTTTTTGATTTCGAGGCAATCGTCAGCTAAAAAACGGCACGATAATGCAATAGGATTAGTTTTTTGTAAACCTAACGCTAAGCAACGGTTGCGAAAGCATTTCAAAAAGTAAGCCGCCCCAAATACATGGACGCATGAAATCGGATTTTCTTTCACCCAAATTCGAATCCATGCAATATTTATTTCAGAAACAGAGCGAATGAGTACTCTTTCTGCACCTTTGAATTCGTCTATCATATAATATTCCTGTTCAATTCGTTGCATTTGTTGAACCCGACAGGGGAATCGAACCCCTGTTTGTTCCAAATCGGGTTAGCTAATTAGCAGCCATTTTTAAGTCGTAACCAAACGTTTCATCTTGTTTAATTTCAAGACCTAAAGCGCTCAATTCCTCACTTGTAATCGTTGCTTTTTCACGTTGTGAAGCCAAAAGAATGGTTTCTTTATCCAATTCTTCTTTAATCCGAACAAATTCAGATTTCCACACAGAGCGTTTTACCAATTCCAAGACAGAACCAAACGTAAAGCCTTTTTTTGTGGCCACTTTTGGCGGTGAAAGGCGAAAGTTTACCGTTCCATGTTGTAACTCTTTTGATTTCAACTTACCAAAATCGATACGGTTATTCTCACAAAATGCCTTTAAACCTGTTTCCAGATAAAGAATTTCGGTTTCCACTGGGGCGTTCATCTTAGTAATAACTAATCTGCGCTGCTGTTCTTCAGCATTATATTCTGCAATGCGTTCTTCCATCTGAGACTTTAGAACAGCAATGCGTTGTAGGGTTGCATCCGCTTCATTCCAGGAATGAATTTCTGCTTTTGATTCGACTACACGTTTGCGTGCCATTTATAGGTTTTCCTGTTTTTTGATGATGATTTCAGTGTCAGAATCCGTTAGAATTACTGCCATATTGGTGTTGTAGTTTTGGAAATAGGTTTGAATACCGTGAAGCTCATGCAAGCTCTCAATTTCCACGATACACAGCTGATTAGGATGTTTCTCCAATCGCTGCAGAGCCAATTCAAGCGCAAAAACATGCGCTCTACCAAATTCGGTTTTATGAAAAACCCGTTTGATAATTTTTGATTGATCCATTTTTCT
>CAZNTR010000433.1:0-1878 GCA_964575925.1 uncultured Chitinophagales bacterium | reverse complement strand
ACCGTTAACAAAATAATTCACTTTACAAAATGTCAAAGTCCGAAAGTTGAGTTATAAATTACGATTCTCTCTAATTACTCTTTTGTAAAGGTAAAAACGCCACCACCTTGTTTTAATATCATCGTTTTTTCTTCAGGTTTAAACTCAAGTTCCAATCCAGCCTGATCATACTTAAATATATGTTTATCAGTGGCTTCAAGAGGGAAGGAGGCTTGCCCTGTAGCTTGTGCAATTAAGGTCTTTCCATCTTTACTTATGGTGATTTTTAATGGTAATTGAGATGAAGAATATAAGCCGATATAACTATCTAAATCTTCAGAACTTACAGCATAGACTTTAAACTCAGGAATCGTGAATTCTTTTCCGAATGCAGCACTCAAAACGGCAATAGAAATAGAATTATTTATGTAATTCGAACCGTTCGATATTAATGCATACGAAAGAGAACTTTCAGAAAAGTGAGAGAACATGGAGGAAAATCCATCAATTCCACCGGTATGGCCAAAGGCTTTTTTTTCATCAAAGGGAAATTGAAATAGGCCCATTCCGTAGTTGTCCTTTAAAGTTTTCATCATTTCTAGGCTTTCTGAACTAAGCAATTTTCCACCAAATAGAGCATCACTAAATTTAGCTAAATCACTTGGAGTCGAAACAATTCCGCCAGCACCTAAAGGAATTGAAGTATCTGTTTCAGGTTCGAGTTTCCAAGAATCTGCAAAACGATAGGATTTACACTCGTTGTTTTCAGAATGAATTTTTCCACCTAAATAGGTGTTTTGTAATCCAATTGGCTTACAAATATATTCAGTCAAGAGTTCAGAAAATGGTTTTTTGTAGGTCTTTTCGAGAATGAATGTAAGTAAAACATAGTTAGAATTGCTGTATTCAGCTTTACTGTCAGGCTCAAAAACACTTCCTCCTTGTTTGATTATTTCTACCATTTCTTTCTCGGATTTGGCTACGGTATTCCAAGAAAGATATTCGGGAGAATTCGTGAAATTAAAGATTCCACTTCTGTGATTCAGTAAATGGCTAATCGTTATGTTTTTTGCGTTTTTTATATCTGGAAAATAACTATCGATTGTCTGATTTAAGCTCAATTTTTTCTCTTCCACAGCTTTAAAAACAAGAACACTAGTGAACGTTTTTGAGATAGAACCAATGCGGTATTTTGATAGATTATCAGCTTTAAGTTTGTTTTCAACATCAATAAAACCAATTGCTTTTGTGTAAATTATATTCCCGTTTTGTGAAAGAGCAACGCTTCCCATAAACTTATTATTCGCTTCTAATGCATCAAAATAAGCATCTAGTTTTGTTTTATCGAGATTTTGTGCAACACTTTGTTGACTAATATTTCCCAACAAAAGGAATGTAATGAAAAGTAATTTTTTAATCATGATAGGTTCACCTTTTTTGTGCCTGTTTTATTTAAAAATAATTTTAATGAATAAGTGAATGCTAGCCCACCTATGATCCAAATAATTAAACCAATACTAATTGTTTTTGCAGTTATTTCCTGTCCATTTAAATAAGGAATCAAAAGTGAAACTAGTAAAAACATAATAAGTCCCCAAGTTAAGCCTGTCTGTATCCAATTTTGTGAATCAAACGAATTCGGAATCGTTTCGATACTTATATTTTCATATCGCTTAGGCTGATTTTCAAGCCATTTAGCTTTTAAACTATTTTTGAACCATCCCCAAATCGGGAAAGTGAGTATTAATAAAAGCAAGCTAGTAACATTGATTAAACAAGGAATAAAATTTCCACAATTCGAACAAAAAAGACCAAACCAATTCTTAAAAGCCATTCCGTATTCTGTAGACCAGATTCTGCCATCGTGCAAGGTTTCGCAATGAGGACAGGGTACAATCA
>CAZNTR010000432.1:0-1881 GCA_964575925.1 uncultured Chitinophagales bacterium | reverse complement strand
TTACATTTTTTTCTAATTGAGTAAAAGCTGCATTTCCTGGTGTTCCTTTATAAGTATAACTCTCGCTCAATTCTTCATTGGTAAGCGAAGCATCTTGATACATTTCAGAAGCTTGTCGATACGCATCGCGGAATGGAACGCCGTCTTTTGTTAATTTATTGGCAATATGAGTTGCAAAAACTTCTGGTTTCATCGCTTTTTTACAGTTCGCCTCATTAAAATGAACTCCTTGAATAGCAAGAATCGCAACCTCAAGCAGATAATCGGCAGAACCTAAAGCGGACATAAAAATGTGCTTAATACGCTGTAAATCTCTGTGATAACCAGAACTCAAATTTGCAGTTAAAGTCTTTAATTCCATTAAAGCACCCGACAAACGATGTGATTCAGAACGGATTAATTCCCAGGCATCAGGATTTCTTTTTTGAGGCATAATGCTTGATCCGCTAACCTGATCATCATCCATTCTTACCCAGCCATTAATATCGGAAGCCATAAAGATTAAATCAGCAGCAAGGCGATTCACAACTTGTAAAATTTCATCGATTACAGCAATACTTGCTTGTTCTTCTAATCCACGAGAAAGTTGATTATAACTAACGCTCGAATAAACAGTGCCAAATCCTAAAAGCTGACCATAAATTTGTGTTTGAACATCAAAATAAGGGGCTCCATAACCTGCAGCAGAACCCATTGGTAAAACATCTAATCGTCTCCAAGCCCATTCTAATCCGCCAGCAACACGAATTAATAGTTCTGCAAATCCAATAAAAAACGTATCAGAACATTGTGGCATGGCAATTTGTGTGTGAGTTAATCCGGGAAACCAAATTTTTTGCGACTGTGCTTTTTTTATTAGAACCTTAACTAATTCCTCAACTTTTTCGGCAATTATTATCAGATTTTCTTTTCCCCATAAACGAGTATCGGCCAAAATTAAATCGTTACGGGAACGCATGGTGTGTATGCGTTTTCCCAATTCTCCTAAAGTGCCAGTAAGATGTTTTTCAAGAAAACTATGCACATCTTCGTCGTTTTTAGAAATACTTAATTCATCTCGTTTATTCCATAATCGCAATAATTCGGTGCGTAATTGCTTATGCTCTTCATCTGTTATCAACTCGTTAAAACGAAGAATCTGCGTGTGTGCAAGGTTACTCAGAATTTCATAGGGAATTAACTGCTGATCAAAACTTCTGTCAGTTGAAGTTGAAAAATGCCAAAACCATTTTGCTGTTGAAAGTTCAGATTGTTTTTGCCAAAGTGTTTGCATAGAATTTGAAATCGTTTATTCAGAGTGAATTCAGTAAAAGTAGAATATACCTTAAGTTCGAGATATTTATGAAGCTCGATAAGTTTTAAAATTACTTATGAATTGATAATCGAAGATTTTTAGACTTATCAAAAAAAAGTATTAAAAACTCAGTTTAAAGGTAATAAAATAAATTGCCTAAGAATGAGCTTAGGCAAATTTTATTGAGTTTAGATTTTAACGGTTTTCCATTTTCCGCGCCAGACAAACCAAACGCCTAAACAGGTCATCAAAGTTTCTGCTAATGGAATGGAAATAAATACGCCAAATGTGGATAAATCCATAACTACAGCCATGAAATAAGCAAATGGAATTTGAAAAACCCAGAATCCGACTATATTAATATACGTAGGAGTTTTTGTATCTCCAGCTCCGTTCAAGGTCTGCACCATAACCATTCCGACACCATAAAAAATGAAACCGGAGCCAATTATTCGCAGGGCAGAAACAGCATGGGCAATAACTTCAGCATCTTGTGTGAAAAACTGAATAATCATTTCAGGCAAAAAGATGAAAATGACACTTACAATACTCATAAAAAAAGCATTGTAATAGGCTGTTATTTTTAT
>CAZNTR010000431.1:0-1910 GCA_964575925.1 uncultured Chitinophagales bacterium | reverse complement strand
ATATTTCTGATTTCTTTAAACATAAGGTTGGTTGGTTGTAAAAAATATAAAGCCGACAAAGATACAGAGATTTTAGCTAGTAAGCTTTGAAAATCCTCTAAAGACAGATAATTATAACCTTTTGATAATCAGAAGTGCTTGTCTTAAAAGTGAATTTAGTAATTATCTGGAAAATATGAACACTAACTTTTATCAAATTCAAAAAATCATTTTAGTTCAGAAATAGTACCTCTTATTACTGAGGTACTATCGATATCTGTATTTATGAGTTAAATCAAAAGAAGTTTAAGATTAGCTTTTAAAACAAAAACCTTTTTTGATCTTGCATTATTCAAAACTTGTGTTGAATGTAGCAATTGAGCGATATGCCTGCTTTCGTGGTTGTTGCACAAACAGGATTATTCGTTAACTCTTCAAAAGCAGTGACCAAAAGCCTCCAGCACTACGAAGTTAAATATCAGCCTAATTTAAAATTCTATAAATTATTGATTATAATCTACTTAGTTGATTTATTGAAAATTAATATTTAGCAGAGATTTCTCTGCGAAGTTCTTCGAATCGTTTTTCGCTTCGTGACTCTTTGATTATTTCAACGATTCCAAATACTCTGCGAAGCCAAATGAAATACTTTGCATTCAGTCATGTTGGGCTTGACCCAACATCTCGGCCTAGTGAAGAGAGAGAAATAAATTGTAATTATGCAAAACGTGATTTAATTTTTTATACTTGCAAAGGCAGAGAAACCTGCTTTCGCAGGTATGACATGTCAAAATTGAGTTCTTAATTTTTAATCCACTTTGGGAATTACAGATTTAATCTGATTTCTTCCGATTTTCACCACACTATTTCCTTTTACTTTTATGGAAATCGGGATAAAATCAGCTTCGTCAGCTTTGTAAATATTTGGGACAAATTTCTGAGGATTTCTATCAATGTAAGGAAACCATGTACTATGAATCTGAATCATCATTTTGTGGCCCGGCTTAAAGGTGTGTAAAACATCTTGAAGTGGAACATCTACTTCTGCTTCCTTTCCTTTTTGAAAAGCAATCGGCTCTGCATAACTTTCACGGAAACGACCTCTAAATACTTCTGAACGTACTAATTGTTGATATCCGCCTAGTTTTATATGCGTCGGAGTCGTTTTAAAGTTTTTATGATCTGCGGGATACACATCAATTAATTTCACCACAAAATCCGCATCGAGTTGATTCTCGTTTTCAGCTGAAAGTTCAACAATTAGTTTTGCAATTATTTCTCCAGCAACTGTAAGACTCTCCGTCATTACTTCTGACTCAAAAGTCAACACATCTGGTCTTCTTGACGCATGTCTTTGATCATCAGTCATAAATAAACGCGGAGTAAACGTAACACCTTCTATTTCAGAGCGATACGGAACTGGTTTTGTCGGATCACTTGTGTAGCCAAAACTTAATTCAGGATTTTCATCTTCATTTATTCCCAATCTTCCATTTTCGTGAAAACTGAGTTTTAGCGGTTTTTCAGTAATTGGCGGCCAAACATCGAACTTTTTCCATTCCCGTAATCCCGTATCAAACAATAAAGCTTCTGGAAGGTCCGCTTGGTTTTTGCCTTTTAAATGGTATTCAAAGAAAGGCAATTCCACTGTTTTTTGATACCACGTTGAAATAGAATCGCCAAACCAAATATGATTTACAGTCTGAGTTCCTCTTTCACGTGACCAATCTCCATGCATCCAAGGCCCCATCACGATGGTATTTTTTGCTTTTGGATTATTGGCTTCAATGGTTTTGTAAATATTTAATGGGCCGTATAAATCTTCGGCATCAAACCAACCACCGACCGTCATTACAGCATGATCAATTCCTTTTAGATGAGGCAGAATACTTCTTTTTTGCCAAAATTCATCATAATTTGGATGCTCAACA
>CAZNTR010000430.1:0-1911 GCA_964575925.1 uncultured Chitinophagales bacterium | reverse complement strand
TGCCAATTATCAAACCAATTTTAAACAACATTTAGAATCCCCTGAGTTGGCTCTAAAATCAAATGCTGAAAAAAACACGAGCAATTATGCTAGAAAAGTCATTGAAACCACCTGGTTAATTTCGTTAGAGGCGATTGACAAATTTTTCAATTGTAAAAACAAGCAAAATGTATCAAAAGAACTTTTGGTAACATGCGCATATCTAGCCCCAAAAAACATTCCAATCGAGTTTTTTGAACATTGGTTTGTTACATACTTCGGCACATCAACAATGCCAGACTTTTCTTATCAACTAGATGATTACGTTGGGCAACTCATTAAATATTCGTTACTTGAACGAGATAACTTTAAAAATTTGCTATCAATTCACCCGCTTGTACAAGAAGTGCTCCAACAATTTGCTGATTTAAAGATTACTGGTAGTTTAGAGCCAGCAAATCAAAGCCATCTTTGGCGGCTAGCAGAAAATCTTATTGAATATGGAAAACAACGCGAAGATAGCTTTGAAGAGGTTGAGCGTCGCTCTATACTTGAAACCCATATACATTCAGTGGCGAATGCGTTAGAAAAAAGTAAAATTTCTGATACAACAAGCAAATACAACTTATGTGTGGATTTGCATAAAAGTATTAATTTTTGTGAAAATACAGGAAAATTAGATAGTTTTATTAAAAATCAAAATAAAATTTTACAGCTTACTAGTATTGTGAAAGGAGAGTGCTCTTTAGAGAAAAAAGAATATGAATTAAAAAACAAATACCAATATGCAATGTTAGATTTTAGGTTTAAAGAAAAAATCGACATTTTAAATGAATTTATAACATTAAGAAAAAAAATATATGGAGAAAAAAGCAAAGAACATATAAATGCTTTAATTACTTTTTCCTCAGAATATTTAGATATACGAAATATTGAAAAATCTTTGGAATATGCACTGATAGGGCTGAAGTTACATCATGAAAAAATAAATTACAATGAATTTGAGGACAGATTTTTATTATCCAAATTATATGGGCTTCTTGCAGAATGTTACCTCTCAAAAGCGGATTTTGAATTAGGAGAGAAATATACCTTAATGGGTATTACTACACTTGAAGGTAAACCTAAAGATTTAAGTCAAACTCATGATATGATGAGTTTATTGCATTCCGACAGGTTAGGCCCTGAAAAAATAAAGTTGTATAAAACATATATTGAAAATGCGCATTGGATAAATAAAAAGCATCTAGCTTGCAGTGAGTTATGTGGTAAATTAATTGAAAAAATATCAAATATTTCATCGGCAAAAAAATATTTAATTGAAATGTATGTTCTAAAAGGCTTATCTCAAAAAGCAGGTTCAGCAAGCACTGATGAAACTATCAATACATTTGAAACAGCAAAGATGATACTCGATAAAGGAAAATTGCATGATTTATTAAAGATTAATTATCATACAGTTTTAATAAGCCTAAATGAAATTTATATTTTTAATCATTTGTCTAAAAAGTATGTTAATATTCTTTCAGAGACTGTTGAATTTATAAAGAAAATTGGAAATTCAAAATCAGACAATATAAAAAAAACGATCACAGCACTTAATGAAGGCTTAGCAATCTTCTCCCTAAGTACTATGGAACACGCTAAAAACAAAAAAATTAACATTTCTAACTATGTAGAAATTAGAAATTTTTTTAAAGCCACTATTAACAAATGTATTGAAACAAACGATATACAAGTTCCTCTGAACACAATAATGTTAAGGGGTGTCTATTTCGAAACTTTTGAAAAAAATTTCAATAAAGCGTTGTATTGTTATAAGCTGGCTATTGAGAAATTTGAAAAATTAGCTGAGCACTCTGATAGCTTAAGATTTCTTGATTTATTTTTATTGATCCCTTCAAATGCCAGTGACAAATATCAGCTCAAAAT
>CAZNTR010000429.1:0-1914 GCA_964575925.1 uncultured Chitinophagales bacterium | reverse complement strand
TCTCAATTGGTTTAGAAAAAAAAGAAAAAGTGGAATTAAAAGATTCTTTTTTAGCGGAAAAAGTTCAACAAATAACCAAGTACAGTCAAATTCGTTTTACCACATCTCAAGGCGAAGTCTTTGCCAATAAAACATGGGAAGGGACAGAAGTTCGCCCATTAAAAGCGCTAAACCGATTTAATCGAATTAAATTAGAATCTCCAGAAGTATTGGTGTACGACTTTGGGACGAACAATGAATTAAATGATGTCAATTTTGGCGTTTTTCCAGATTTATATGCAGGATTTCAAGATCAATCGCGTGGCAATGCCGAAGACTGGGCACAAAGACAAGTAATTATCAAATTCATGGAAAGGTATCGTACCGGATTTTTAACAAGAGATGCGGCCTTTATAAGCAAAATGTTTTCCGATGATGCCGTCGTGATTGTTGGTCGAGTTCTAAAACCTGGAGAGAAATCAAATCCCTATCAATACGTTCCTGAAGGCAAAGAGCAACCAAATGTAGAATATGTGAAATTAACAAAGCAAGAATATGTAGATCGCCAAAAAAAGTTATTTACGCTAAATCAGGATATGTTTTTAGGATTTTCGAGTTTTACCATCAATCGGACAAATAATCAGCCAGGAATATTTGGCGTAAGTTTAAGACAACATTATCAAGCAGATACCTATGCCGATGAAGGTAATTTATTTCTTTTGGTGGATTTTAATGGGGAAGAACCACAGATTTATGTAAGAGCATGGCAACCCAATGAATGGAATCCAGATGCCTTAATTAATTTGTCTAATTTTAAGGTATTGAAGTAGTGTTTAGATTTATCAAAATGTATTGAACGGGAAATAATTATGTCAGAGCTTTACAAAAACAATATCGATCAGACACAGCCCGCGCAAAATGGTGGGATTATTCAAGCGCGGCAGGGTATTTTATTACGATTTGTACCAAAAATCGCGAATGTTATTTTGGTGATGTCGTAAATAGGAAAATGGTATTATCCGAAATCGGCGAAATTGCGCAATCGGAATGGTTAAAAACGTTTGAAATGCGTCTGGATATGAATTTGGAAATGGGTGAATTCGTGGTAATGCCAAATCATTTTCATGCAATAATTATTATCGGCAAAAATGAATTTAATTCGGGTGGTGGTAATATTTGTGGGGGCGTAATGCATTTCGCCCCCACAAATATTACCACCAAAAATAACCAATTCGGGCCACAATCGAAAAATTTGGCATCGATTGTTCGTGGGTTTAAAATTGGTGTGACGAAAAATGCACGATTAATTCATGCCGATTTCGCATGGCAATCACGTTTTTATGATCGAATCATTCGTGATGCCGATGAATATGAACGAATTTCCGAATACATCATAAACAATCTGGAAAAATGGTTTTATGATAAATTGTACAACGGGAAATAACCGCGTTACCCCTGTAGGGACGCAATGCATTGCGTCCCTACAGGGGTAACCGATAAAACAAACAAAAACGAACCCAAATTTCCATTAATCCATAAACATCGCACCTATAAACCTTTTCACCAATCCTCATATTGTATATTCTGAACATATTCCGTAAATTACGAGTCTTACTAAAATCTACTTTAGTATAACATTAATCTAAAGCGGAGAAATCCATACAATGAGCATTACAGCTGAAAAAAAACAAGAAATTTTTGAAACATACGGTGATTCTAAACAAGATACCGGAAAATCAGAAGTTCAAATTGCACTTTTTACCGAGCGCATCGTTAATCTAACCGAGCATTTAAAAACACATTCTAAAGACCATTCTACACGTTTAGGACTCCTAAAATTAGTTGGTAAAAGAAGATCTTTGTTAGATTATCTCAAAAGAAAAGATATTGAACGTTACCGAGCTATTATCGAGAAACTCAATATTCGTAAGTAAT
>CAZNTR010000428.1:0-1923 GCA_964575925.1 uncultured Chitinophagales bacterium | reverse complement strand
TCCTTACTTTCTAGCAAAAACCTTTCCAAAACGCTTTATTAAACCTAAGGGACTTTTTTATTAAAAAAATTGTCATCTCGACTGAAGATGAGCCCAAACTCTAATATCAAAAGCAAGAACCCAAAACGAATCGAAATGGAGAGATCTTCATTATAAATTCTGAACGAATAATCAGCAACAAGTAATTAAAACGGAAGATTTCTCGAAAAGCTCGATACCGAAGGCACCGCGAAGGGAAATCAATTGTTTTTTTACAAGAAAAAATCAAAGTAGAGATATAAACCATTTTGCTATCAAACCAAATAGAAGTTTTTCATTCAGACTTACAAAATTTAGCAAATCAAAATTCAAGCTTACAGCATAAGCTTTCTTTGCTTATCCCCTACTTATTTTTAAGTTTCAATTAATTTCCACTTATACAAAAAACATTCTTAATAATTGTTTTTAAATAATTTATAACATTCCTTAGTTATTAAACAAGTATCTTATGAACTGGATTATTTATCCGTTAATGCTAATACTGCTCTTCACAAAAAACATGTGATCTGACCCGACCCATCTCTGTAAGTCCTGATTATTGTTGACACGTTTTATCAGACTAATGACTGATTTCTTTTAAGTAAACCCTTCTTACACTGTTTTCAGCTTCAAAATTTGTTCATTACTTCTTTTGAAAGCTATCACAAATCCTATTATTATGAACTTATTAACCATGGGCGTTATTGGGACTTCACGAAAAGTTGATGAAAGACGTGTTCCAATTCATCCTGAACATTTCGAGAGACTGCCTGAACACATTCGTAAACAACTCCTTTTTGAAAAAGGTTATGGCAAACCCTTCAACATTTCAGACGAACAAATTGCAGAACAAACAGGCGGAATTGCAGAACGATCCGAAATTTTACAAGATTTAGGCTGTGCCATAATTGCCAAACCCATTTTATCCGATTTTAAAGAAATGAAAATTGGTGGAATTGTATGGGGTTATCCACATTGCGCCCAACAAAACATCGTAACTCAAACTGCTATTGACAGAAAGTTAACGTTAATCGCATTTGAAGATATGTTTGTATGGAGCCCAAATGGTCAAATAGGACGACATACATTTTATAAAAACAATGAGATGGCTGGCTATTGTGCCGCTATCCACGCACTTCAATTAAAAGGAATTGACGGACATTATGGAAACCAAAGAAAAGTTATCATTTTTAGCTTTGGAGCAGTTAGTAGAGGCGCTATTTATGCCCTTAAAGCACACGGATTTCGGGATATTACGATTTGTATTCAACGGCCTGACCACGAAGTTAGAGAGGAAGTTCTCGATGTTAACTATGCCCGAATTAGAAAAGGTGAAAGTGGCGAAGCGCGGTTAATTCTGGTTGAACATAATGGTGCAGAACGGCCACTTATCGACCTAATAAGTGAGTCTGAAATTATTATTAACGGAACCTATCAGGATACCGATCATCCTATCGATTTTGTAATTGAAGAAGAAAAAGATCGTTTAAAACCAGGTACTTTAATTATTGATGTAAGTTGTGATGAAGGAATGGGATTTTATTTTGCAAAACCAACCACGTTTAAAGCACCGATTATTTCCATTGATTCCATCGATTATTACGCCGTAGATCACACGCCAAGTTATTTCTGGGAAAGCGCATCTCGTTCCATTTCAGCCGCACTGATTGTACATTTACCCACTGTATTATCGGGAAGAGATGCATGGAAAGAAAATCTGACCATTGAAAATGCTATTAATGTGAATAGAGGTCATGTTGTAAAAGATGGAATACTGAGATTTCAACATCGTGGAAAAGAATATCCGCATCCGATTATTGAATAAACAGAACTATTTTGGTTTTTAATGCAATTATATAAAGTCTATTATATATTTACAGTTAATTTTGATAGTTTTTTCCCAAG
>CAZNTR010000427.1:0-1939 GCA_964575925.1 uncultured Chitinophagales bacterium | reverse complement strand
TCATTACACGAAAAAAGTAATGTTAATGAAATAACAAATTTGTTTTTTTAAACCAACACATCCCAATCATTTTGGGATGTGTTTTAATTTTATTTATACACTCTTAAGGTTAATTCGATGAAGTCTATATTTTTTTTAATTCTCCTCTTTTTATGGCCTGTTATTTCTTCTGCCCAAACGTTTTCTATTAATGACAGAGGTTGTGTAACCTGTAATGGAGCACAACCAAGAGAAACAGGTGTAATTGATAATTGATAGTGTTATTTAAACGGCTGTTGATAGGGAAATACTTGATTTGAAAATTGATTTTGTTTTATATTATTTTAATAATTGAATTACTTTTCCAATTGTTATAACCCTTCCTACTAGTGCTTTTGGAACTTTGTATATATCGGAAGGGAAAACAGTTGATAAACAACCAATATCAATTAATACTTGACGGTTTATATCAAATTCTTTAATAACACTTTCACAGAAAGCTACTTCAATAGAATTATTCTTTTTCCTAAATAGTTTATTTATAATTTTTTTTGATTTGTTGATAGGGTAATTGAATGTATCAGTGAGAATGTGAATAATATTATTTGATACTCTCATATTATCATCTGTTGTTCTTATAGCAGCGAGTTTAGGATTTATCTTAGTGATAATATTACGGTGAAAATTAGAAAAAAAACGATCACTCCTATTTAATGAATATCCAATATTGAGCAATTCACTCTCTACATAAGGAGAATAAACAGTTAAATACTTATTGGACGCATTGGTCATGATAGATAAAGACTCTTTAATTCTATTGTTTAAATATATTAAATCATATTTTTCAGTATTTTTAGTTGTTTTATAAATATTAAAACTTTCAATAAGGGATGAAAATATTTCTTTAGTATTTAATTTAGTATTTCTTCCTAACCAATCTCAATCAATATGTTGAGGATAGAATCTCATAAAAAAAAGTTTGTCTAAATTAGCCTTATTTTTATTGTAAAAGGGGAAGTCTTGTTGCCACCAAAAATCTTTATATAGTTCGCCAGCAACTCCCGTTATAACTAAATCGTATGATTTATCTTTTCTGGATTTTTGTGAAATTTGCAAAGAATGTAAAGCAAATAAATCTAATTAGCCGTCTGATAATTCAAAGAGTAAATTAATTTCTTCATTTGACTCAATGTCAGACTTTTCAATTATTGTTAAATTTAATTTTAGTAATTCAGCAATTTCATTAACTATTTCAATCTCATTTTCTTTAGCAGATTCGAGAGAAAATTGAACGTCAAAATCAACTTTAAAATGATTTAGTATAGCTATTAGTAACCTAGAGTCTATCCCGCCAGTCAAATCAACTGAAATTTTATACTTTGATAAATGCTCAACTCTATCTCTAAAGAAATTTAAAAAGTTAGATTCATAGTTTGAAAAATCATTATTTGTATCAAATTCTAATTCATTTTTTGGTTTTTGGGGAAAATATGGAAGTGATAAAGATTTATCGGTAAAACCATTATTAGTTGATAAACTTATGTCTTGTAAAGACACTTGTTTAGTTAAGTTCTTGAAAAATGTTTTATCAGTATATAAACATCCTAGTGCTAAAAATTCAGTTACCGCATCAAAATCTAAATCATTTAATGAGATATTTTGTTGAGGTATAATATTTAGAAGTGAATCTCCGACAAATTCGTTGTTATGGTAAAAATATCTCATAAAAATAATTATTGGTTATGAATCATTAAATGCAATTTATAAAATTAGATAGATAGTTGTATCTAATCCAAATTAAGTTTCGTTATAATAGCTTTTAGCTTTTTAAAATGAGATAGGGTATAATATGAGTTGATATTGTACTTTTTAAAACCTTTATGGAAAATTTTCATGAATTTTTACTTCTTAAAGGATTTTGTTTATAGTAATTCCAACACCTAATTTATGTACACCCTCA
>CAZNTR010000426.1:0-1941 GCA_964575925.1 uncultured Chitinophagales bacterium | reverse complement strand
TTTCATTTACAGTCCAATCTGATAAATACTCATTTCTCAATTCTAAATCTTTATGTGGATTCTCAGGATGGTGCAATGAGTGCCACGATTTGACATAGATAATATGCGTATTTTCAGGAATTTCTGTTGAATACGAAAAATCGCCGCCAAATTCACGTGCTGATTTTTCAAAATACGCATCATATTTTGCCGAAAATCTAAACTCTGGAGGACAAACAACACGAACATCTTGTCCGCTTCGAACTCCAATTTCAACAAAAGATTGCGGTACTGCTCTTGGTAGTGGTTTTGGATGAGAAGCCCAACGTAAAACTATGGTACGTTTTTCTACTGTAGGATGTACTTCTTCCCATGTTAATCGATCAGCTAAACTTTGACAGGGATGCGAAACAGAACTTTCTAAATTGATTAATGGTACTTTTGCATATTTTTGGGCTTCTGTAAAAAAAGCATCTATAAACGGTTCATCATTTAAACCGCCAAAACCAAAACGACGAATTCCAATTGCATCAGCGTAGCCGCTTAATACATTCATTACATCTTTAATATGTTCTTGAGCCATTCCGTCCATCACGGCCATTGGAATATGTTCAATATGCCAGGTGTTCACGCCAGATTGCATTACTGAAACATTAGCCCCTAATTGCCAAGCCGCAACTTGAAAAGACGATTGTGTTCTTAACGAAGGATCGAAAAAAAGTAAAGCTAAAACTTTACCCCGGGCTACTGCTTGCTGTTTATACTCCGAAGCTTTTAATTCTTTTGCGGTTTCAATTATTTCATCAAGTTCGACCGATGTAAGGTCTGATAGATTTACAAAATGTTTCATGGTAAAGACTGGTAGTGATAAAAATCTATTGTTAAGTTTTAAAATTTAGTCGATTGTTGGCTTTAAAATCAAAGCTAAATCAGTAAAAAATTGCTCGAAAATTTCAAGTGGTGTATTAATTGGTGGCATCAAACGCATCACATTGGCTTGATTTGAAGAGCCTGTTATATAACCTTTTTTCATAAGTTCAGCCCGAATCTCTTTAGTATCTTCACTAAATACCAATCCAATTAAACAGCCTTTGCCTCGAATTCCAATTCCAATTTCTTCACAACGTTTTGTTGCAAAATCAAAAAGATCGATGGCATGATTCATTAAATTCTGATCTATAATTTCTTGAATTGTAGCTTTATGCGCAGCCATTGCAATCATTCCACCGCCAAAAGTAGTTCCCAAATCACCCGATTTAATATGAGATGATATGGAATTCGGCATAATAACAGCTCCAATTGGTATTCCAGAAGCAAGACTTTTTGCCATGGTGATTACATCGGGATAAACGCCAATGGTCTCGGAATAGGAAAAGGTACCCGTTCTTCCAACTCCCGTTTGAACTTCATCGAAAATGAGTAAGGCATTGTTTTGAGTACAAATTGTTCTTAGAAATTCTAAATCACTTTTTTGGAAACACCACATTCCGTTCATGGATTGAATCGGCTCTAAAATAACTCCACCTATGGGATAATTTTTAAAAATCTCTTCAATTTCTACATGATTATTAGCATCAACAAAATGAACTATAGGTCTTTCAGTAGCCAATTTTTTATGCATTTTGGCAGAATCAGTTGCTGAAATACTTGCTAAAGTTCTTCCATGAAAACTTCCTTTAAATGCAATTAAATGATGTTTACCAGTAACTTGCCAACTTATTTTGATGGCATTTTCGTTTGCTTCTGTTCCTGAATTGCAATAAAAAACAGATGATTTTTCAAATGGTGCAAGTGAACTCAATAATGCAGTAGCTTCTTCACGAAGTGATGAATGAACAACATTTGAATAAAAAATGAGCTTATTGGCTTGTTCAGAAATAGCTTTTACAACAGATGCTGGTGAATGACCAAGAATGGTAACACAATGTCCGCCATATAAATCGATAAATTCTTTACCTGATT
>CAZNTR010000425.1:0-1950 GCA_964575925.1 uncultured Chitinophagales bacterium | reverse complement strand
TTGGAACTTCAGCACCAGCGATATTTGATAGCCATGCCACCATTGTTACGCCCGAAGGTCATGACGTGGTGCTCTATGTTTGGTATGATAATGAATACGGTTACAGTCACCAGGTGATGCGCTTATCGCGATACATTTCGCAAGTTTCTAAGTTTACTTATTACTAAAATAAAGGACACAAAAAAGCCCCAAAATGGATTTCCATTTTGGGGCTTTTTATAATTAATAAAATTATTAAGTAAAAATTATTTGAGTTCTGTCTCCATCGCAAAGTTGATAGAACTGACCAATGGTGATAATGCTATCTACTTCGTCTGATAAGTCTTCTTTCTTTAATTTAAACATGTCAACAGCTAATTTACAAGCGTAAATTTTACCACCACCTGCTGTAATCATTTCTAAAAATTCATCAACTTTAGGCATATCTAAAGTTTCCATTTGGTTTCTCATCATACTAGATACGACCGATTCTACCCCAGGTAAGCCTCCTAACATTGTAGGAAAAGGTAAACCGCCCGGCATTTTCATGGCCGGATTTCCGGTTGTTGCCGTATGTAAATGGTTCATCGATTTTTTTGTGATGCCTTCAAGTCCGAAAAAGGTAAAGAACAAATTGGTTTCTATTCCTTCCATAACCGCACCATTTGCCATAACCAATGAGGCATAAACATCTTCTAAATTACCTTTAGCACAAATAAGGCATACTTTTTCTAATGGTTTTTTTTCTTTTGTTTCCATAATTACTTTTTTAAATTAAACACAGCTGGTTGGTTTCTTTATTCCAGCAATTTTTGCTGAGAATTTTAAAGGTCCTTTCGGAAATAACACATATAATTGTTTGATATCTACAACACCAGATTGACCAACTTTTCTGATTGTTAAAGTCTCACCGGCTGCTGTTCTTTCACGTAAGTAATTGATAACTTCAAAATGTTTATCGGTAAGTTTAATGCCTATTTCGGCAGCAATTTCATTAGCAATGTCTTTATTCCATTGATTCATATCTTCAAGATAACCATCATCTGATACGTTTACTTGTACACCTGCAATTGTTTTTGTATTCATGATATTTAGTTTTAAGATTTATTATTAAATATTTTCTTTTTTAATTTTAATGTCTTTTGATACATTTTTCATAAAGGTTACACCGTAGCCCAATGCTTTTTTCATTTCTGGACTGTTCATTTCGCGCATTACTCTCCAAACAGAATAAGATGGTACACTTTCGGTTTCCATACTGTTAAATGCTTTCATGGCATTGCCTATGGTATTAATAACTTCGGGTTGCGTCATTTCTTTAATCATCGTTAAAATTGATACAATACTATTCGATAAATCTCTAATGTCTTGTGGTGTAAATCCTGTAACGATATTATCCATAATAGGAACGAATTCTTTGAAGAATTTGAAATAACCTTTCTCTTCGTAAATGTTTAATTGTTTGGTAAAGTCAATAATGGCTTCATTTACAATTGGCGCCACATCATTACCCAAATCAACGGCCATTTCAAGTATATTCATAGCCGTTTTGATATTGTCGATATTTCTTAAAAAGGTTACCGCTAAATCAGTTATTTCAGATGATTTCACTTCAATTTGCCTTTTATCTAATGCTTCTACAGTCGAATTAAAAGTGTCTTTTCCGATGATGCTCAAATCGTTTACCAAATCTGTTACAACACTGGTATTTTGGTGTTGTTCGGTAACATAACCCAGAATCAAATCGAGTTTTTTATCGAGGGCATCAATCTGCGCTTGTATATTTTTATCTTCCATTACAAATCACTTTTAAAATTAAACGCGTTTTTTTCCGGCCATCGTCATATCGGCTTGAATAGGTAATTCTTTTCCTTTAAGTAAAATATGCCAGTAAATCCAGCGGAATAATACTTTACCATAATGATTCATTTTAGTATTTTTCAATAATCCAAAAGGACCTATACAAGGGAA
>CAZNTR010000424.1:0-1951 GCA_964575925.1 uncultured Chitinophagales bacterium | reverse complement strand
GCTAAATTCTTCGAAGGAGATATCTATTCCACTGCTTATTACGGCTACCCGCTCAATTATAACCCAAATGCCTTAATGAAGGCGTTGTCTGGTGCTATAAATGCTTCTTCTGTTAATGAGGATACTCTTCTTAAACCTGAAAATCAGGATGAAACGGAGCCATTGACAAACTCACGATTTATGGCAAAAATAGCGGAATTTCGCCGGAAAGGCGACCGAATCGGTTTGTATGACTTTGTGAAAGACTTGTCCACCGATTCCAAAAGCGAATTAAATGGACAGGCAAACCTGGCTCTTATTTTGGCCTTGAACGGTAACGGTGACTATATTAGTGCTAACTCATTGGCAAGGTCTATTTTTTCAAATCCGGTAGCAAAACCCAATGATCGTTTGTTTGCAGGTGTGCAGCTTTTTCATCAGTGGCTGGACTACAATGAGTTTGGGACAGGCGAAGATATAACCTCCGAAATCCCTTCTATTATTACTAATCTGGAAACGTTGAAACTTGACTCTGTTCAAGTAGCTATGTACAGAGATTTGGCAGGAATAGGTGCTGATAAAAAAGATCGAGAAAGCGAAGAAGATAGTAACGATTCGAACCAGTTTAGTATCACAAATTTTCCAAATCCTTTTAATCCGACTACCGAAATACGTTTTAATTTGCCTGTTCAGAATGAAATTACACTAAAAGTATTTGACATGATTGGTAGGGAAGTTGCTGTACTTATTCAGGAGCGAATGGACGCTGGCTTACACACTATTTCATTTAATGCATCCAATCTTTCAAGTGGTATTTATATGTATCGTTTACAAATAGGTAACAGTATGTTTACTCAAAAAATGACTCTTTTAAAATAATGGATTCAATCATCACTGGATAGTTTCTATTTCCTATCTTTTAATGATTTTAATTCTCGTTTTCAAAGACTACATCCATGAAAAAATTCCATTCAACTAACATATTTGTTTCTCTACTACTTGTTTTCGTTTTAAATCAACTTACTTTCGCTCAAATCACATCCACTCAAGTTGATTCTCTAGTCAACTTGGCGCTTAAGAAATTCAATGTTGCTGGAGCTTCGGTTGCCATTGTGAAAGATGGAAAGATTATTCACGAAAAAGGTTATGGTTTCAAATCTGTTGCGACGAAAGAAAAAGTCAACGAATTTACTCAGTTTGAAATCGCATCAAACAGTAAAGCGTTTACCTCAGCTGCGCTTGCCATTTTGGTTGAAGAAGGAAAATTAAATTGGACAGATAAAGTCGTAACTCACATTCCTGAGTTCAAAATGTATAACGATTATGTTACCGCCAATTTCACCATTCTGGATTTATTGACACACAGAAGCGGTTTAGGACTTGGCGCTGGCGATTTAATGTGGTGGCCCGATGGTTCTGATTTCACGATTCAAGATGTGCTTACAGGATTTCAACATTTTAAACCGGAATCAGATTTCAGAACAAAATACGATTATGACAATTTGTTGTATCTCGTTGCAGGCGAAGTCATTATCCGAAAAAGTGGAATGTCTTGGGAAGATTTTATACAAACACGAATTCTGAATCCTTTAGAAATGACACGTTCTTTCCCTTCTTTAAAAGCCATAAAAGACAAAAGCAATTTGGCCTCACCTCACAAAATCGTAGATGGAAAACTCGTTCCGTTTGAGAATTTTTCTGATATGATAAATGGAGCCGCAGCCGACATGAAAGCTAACGTTCACGATTTAAGTAAATGGATGATCATGCATTTGAATCAGGGCAAATACGGCGATAGTTTGCAGTTTCAATTGTTCACAGAAGCGAGTCAACGACAAATGTGGCGCATTCATACCGTAATTGATGGCGCTCCAAACAAACGCTACAACACACATTTTTACGGTTACGGCTTGGGTTGGGGAATTCGTGATGTTAAAGGGTACAAACGAGTTTCTCACACGGGCGGACTGCC
>CAZNTR010000423.1:0-1964 GCA_964575925.1 uncultured Chitinophagales bacterium | reverse complement strand
CAATAAAATTAATAGCTTATGTTCCAAATCGAGGTTATGGAGCAGCCTTGAAAACAGGATTTCATGAAGCAAAAGGTGATTTAGTTTCTTTCTTAGATGCTGATGGCACTTGTGACCCACTTTATTTCATAGATATGGTAAATAAGATGGAAACCGATAATGCAGATATCGTTATCGGCTCCAGAATGGGTAAAAATTCTAAAATGCCTAGAATTCGTAGATTTGGTAATACTGTTTTTGTAAACCTAATTAAATTTTTATCAAAGCAAGAACTTACAGACTCTGCAAGTGGAATGCGAGTAATTAAAAAAAATCGACTTAATGAGATTTATCCCCTACCAGATGGTTTACACTTTACTCCTGCTATGAGCGTTAAAGCTCTTTTTGATTCCAATTTAAAAATTTCAGAAGTGGATATGACTTATAAAGAACGAGTTGGAGAATCCAAATTAAGTGTTTTCAAAGATGGCTTTCGTTTTTTGAGAGTAATTTTAGAAGCCGCCTTAGGTTATAATCCTTTCAGATTATTAACAAGTATGTCAGTATTCTTTTTCTTGTTTTCAGCTTCTTTTGCTTCTCTTTTAATTAAGACAGTTATCACAGGTGAAGAGTTTGAAGAATGGATGATCTATCGATTTATTGCAGTATTAGTCACGTTTACGAGCGGAATTTTAATGTTAATTATTGGTAGAATCACACAAACACTCATGGATCTTGCCAATAACACAACACCTAGAACATCTTTTTTAAGAAATATCACTCAAAACCTATTCCTTCGATTTGGCTGGTTAACCGGAATTTGTAGCCTTATTGTTGGAATCATAATTTTATGGCCTGGATTATATGAATACTTAACTCATGGAACAGTATCCATGCATTGGGCACTTACCATGTTAGGTTCATTTGTACTTTTATTTGCACTTCTATCTTGGACAACTGGGATACTAAATGTCGGCTTAAATTATATTAAATATAGATTAGGAAGATAAATGAGTACTAATGACTCATTTTATTACGAAGGACGTGATCTTGAAGCAATGAGTTTTGCTCCAAATTATCATGAATGGATATTAGACTATTATGCTCCTTATGTTGGTGATCATTTAACAGAAATTGGGGCTGGTACAGGTACATTTTCAGAAATTGTTCTAAACAGGTTCGAGAAACCATTAACTATGGTTGAACCATCAGAATCAATGTTAAACCAGCTCAAAGCTCGTTTAAGTTCACATCTGTTGTTTTCTGATTCATCAGTTATTCAAGGTTTCACAACAGCTTTAAAAGACTTCCCAAAAACTGACACTTTTTTCTATGTTAATGTAATGGAACATATTGAAAATGATGTTGATGAATTAAAATGGATGTATAATAACTTAGAAAATGGCGGTCATGTTTGTCTATTTTCTCCTGCAATGCCCTTTTTATTTGGAAGTCATGATGAGAGAGTTGGACATTTTCGCAGATATACCAAAAAAGAACTTATTTCTAAAACAGAAAATGCTGGTTTTAAAGTACAAAAAGCGATTTATTTCGACTTACTAGGAGTTCCTTTATGGTGGATTAATTTCGTTTTACTAAAGTCAGCAATGAAGCCTGGAGCAGTTCATCTTTATGACACTTTGATTGTACCTATTTTGCGCAAATTGGAACCTAATGCACTATTACCATTTGGAAAAAATGTTCTGGTTATTGGAAAAAAATAATGAACGAAACAAAGCCTTAGACTTTTGGAGAGCTATTGCAATAATTCTTGTCCTTTTTAGACATGCTCCAATTAGCAATGATGCTAACTTCATTTTTTTAATACTTCAAAAAGGCGGTTGGGTTGGAGTTGATATATTTTTTGTTTTAAGTGGTTTTTTAGTTTCAGGTTTACTTTTCAAAGAATTTAAATTAAAAAAACACATTGATATTAAAAGATTCTTAATAAGACGTGCATTCAAAATATATCCTTCATTTTATCT
>CAZNTR010000422.1:0-1976 GCA_964575925.1 uncultured Chitinophagales bacterium | reverse complement strand
AATTTAGGATTAATTGGTATTTTATTGAGTGAGTTTTTTCACAGACTGCCGTTAGTGGCAATTTAAAGAAACAGAATCAATAATTATAAACTAAAAAAGGAGTAAAAATGAGAAATTTATTATTTGTACTAAGCATTTTTCTTTTGACATCAAATTTGTTTGCTCAAGATGTAAAAGATGTAAAAGAAGAAAGCACAAAAATGGATGCTTTTGCATCGAAAACTGGAACAATTATCAAATACATTGATTATTCACTTCCAGATTTGAAACTCACTTATGGTGTTGCAGAAACGAAAATCAGAAAATTCATAAGTCGTCCTGACATTGAATATTTCTATCAAATTTCAAAAGAAGGGAAATATAATACTAAAACAGCATCAATTGCTTATGAAGACTTAATTGAAGTAATTAAAGCAATAGAAACATTGAAAAATGAATCTGCCTCTGACAAAACACTCAATCCTGATTACTTGGAAAACAAATTTGTTACTGATGATGGGTTTAAATTGGGATACTATGTCAGTAAAGGCAAACTTGCTTGGTATTTGGTTTTAGAAAGATATGGTACTGGAAATACAATATTTATCCAAGATGTATCAGTAATTGAATCTGCTTTTAATTCAGCAAAACAGAAAATTGACGAACTTAAAAATTAATCAAAATGAAAACTACAATTATTATACTGACATTTTTATTGACTGCAACTTTCGTAAAGGCCGAAGGATTAAATTCTAATGCAAGTTATATCAAAAAAAACTATCCAACAGAATACGAGCAAACATTAAAAAAATATGCTTTGACTGAATGGAAAGATGATTTTTCAATGGTTGTTTATGAAATAAACAAGCAATCAGACGCATTAGTCAAATTGATTGATGAATTTAAAAGTGATAACACAAATATCGCATTCAAAGCAATTCAAGAGTGGAGCAGAGATGGATACAAAAGCAAGAATATTTCTCTGTTCAAAGAAATGACAACTTTTGGACTTAAAGATTTGCTGAAAATGCATTGTGACTGGTCAATGGTAAAATATGAATACGACAAACAAGTTAAAGCGAAAAATTCTTTTTGAGTGATGAAATGAAGGAAAAAAAGCCGATAATCGAGTAGGTGGCTCCGCTACATTTCTGTAACGAAGTGCGCCTCTCACACCACCGTACCCTTCGACTTCGCTCAGGGTAAACCAAGCGGGTCACGTATTCGGCGGTTCATGAACTTGACCTTGTTTTCTGATAGTAGTCTAGCATCGCTATATACCCTCTCGATTTTAATCGTGCTAAGGTAATCGTAGTGCTTAGAATCGGACTTTGGGCTACACGCCAGCCTCCTTTTCTTGTTCTACTCCATGCATAGGCATGGTCGGGGTCAACACCTAAGCGCATTAGGTTCTTCCGTTTGCGTTCGGGTTTCTTCCAATTATGCCAAATACAATACCTTAATCGATTTCGCACCCATTCGTCCAATTTCTTCAATTTTCCATATATGGATGCTAGTTTGAAGTAATTCGTCCAGCCTCGTATGAGCCAATTCAGACGTTTTATCCGTTCATCAAAACTCATGGGGATGGTTTTACGGGTCAGCGCTTTAAGCTCTGCTTTGAGCTTTTCCCATTTGCCATTTACAACACAAAATGTGCTAAACGTAATAGCTGGGAAAGTAGCAAATATAATGGTTTGTGGCTCGTATTAACACCATTTCGGTTTCATAATCATAAGCTCCGATATCCTTCAATACATATATACTCATCGTTGACAAATAAGCTATATTTTTATTCGCTATTAGGTAAATTGTGAACATGTTGGCAACGATTTTAAATCTGTGACAACCATTTTTGAAACAAAAAACATCTTTGTTGAGCGGCAACATGTTCTCATTAACGAAACGACAGATTTTTAAGAAACAAAAAATGTATTTAATTTATTTCTACTTGTTCCCTTTTTGAGTTCTTTGAAATCAATCAAATTCAAAAACTA
>CAZNTR010000421.1:0-1982 GCA_964575925.1 uncultured Chitinophagales bacterium | reverse complement strand
GTAAGCTTAATCCAATTACTCCAGGTACCCGTCACCGTATTGCTCCGGTTTTTAAAGATGTAACTACATCTAAACCAGAACGTTCTCTGCTTGTAAAAAAATCAGGCACTGGCGGTAGAAATGGAAATGGTCGTATTACCTCACGTCACAGAGGTCAAGGTCATAAAAGACGCTATCGTTTAATTGACTTTAAAAGAAATAAATTTGATATCCCAGCTAAAGTATTGACTATTGAGTATGATCCTAATCGTACTGCTAGAATTGCACTACTAGCTTATGCTGATGGTGAGAAAACATACATCATTGCTCCGGATAAATTAAAAGTTGGTGATACGGTTCAAAACGGTAAATCAGCTCTGCTTGAAGTTGGTAATACACTACCTCTTCAAAATATGCCTACAGGTACATTTGTTCATAATGTTGAAATGATCCCTGGCAAAGGTGGTCAACTTGCTAGAAGTGCTGGTGTTAGTGCTCAACTTGTGGCTAAAAGTGAAAAATTTGCCACTTTACGTTTGCCCTCAGCTGAAGTAAGAATGGTTCCCATTAGTTGTCTTGCTACTATAGGAACTACAAGCAACCCTGATCACTTCAACGTTACTATGGGTAAAGCTGGTCGTAATCGTTGGAAAGGTATTCGCCCACAATCTCGTGGTGTGGTAATGAATCCTGTTGATCACCCAATGGGTGGTGGTGAAGGTAAAGCAACTGGTGGACATCCAAGATCGCCTTGGGGTCAAAAAGCTAAAGGCTTAAAGACTCGTTCACGTAAAAAGCTTTCTGATAAGTTCATTGTAAGAAGACGTAAAAAATAGTTCTGACTAATATGCCAAGATCACTAAAAAAAGGCCCTTTTATACAGTTTGCTCTCGAAAAGAAAATTGAAGAAGCAAATAAGACAAATTCCAAAAAGGTAATCAAAACATGGTCACGATCATCTATGATTTCCCCTGACTTTGTTGGTTTAACTGTTGCCGTTCATAATGGAAAAGTATTCATACCTGTGTTTGTAACCGAAAATATGGTAGGTCACAAGTTGGGAGAATTCGCACCAACCCGTACTTTCCGTGGTCACCCACAGAAAAAATCTGATAAGAAGAAATAAGGAATCCCTTAAAAATGGAAGCTAAAGCAGTACAACGTCATTTAAGACGTTCTCCTAGAAAAATCAGATTGGTTGCCGACATGGTTCGTGGTAAAAATGTAACATCCGCTTTAGGTCAGTTGCAATTTTTAAACAAAGCAGCTGCAATTGAAGTTGCTAAAGTAATTATGTCTGCAGCAGCAAACCTACGTGAAAAGTATCAGGATGAACGCCTCGAAAACAACGATTTGTTTGTTAAAACGATATTTGTAGATGGTGGAGCTGTTCTTAAAAGAATTCAGCCTGCACCTCAAGGTCGTGCTTATCAAATCAGAAAAAGAAGCAGTCACATAACTGTGGTTGTTGCTAAAAAAGAAACTCTAGAAACTAAAGAGGTCTAATTTGGGACAAAAAACGAATCCTATAGGTTTAAGACTCGGTATAGTAAAAGGTTGGGATTCCAACTGGTATGCCGATAAAAACAAAGGGGCAAATGTACTCGAAGATTTAAACCTCAGAAAATATCTTGAAACACGCCTCAAAAGTGCAGGTCTTTCTCGTGTTGTTATAGAACGCACTCCAAAACGCGTCTTATTAACGTTGTTAACTAGCCGTCCTGGTGTTGTCATCGGAAAAGGTGGAGATGAGGTTGAAAAAATTCGAGAAGAACTTAAGAAAGTAACCAATAAAGAAGTTCAAATTAAAATCAGTGAGATTAAACGTCCAGAAACGGATGCTTCATTGGTTGCTCAAAATATTGGCCAACAACTTCAAGCACGTATCTCTTTCAGAAGAGCTATGAAAACAGCTATTGCTTCTGCTATGAGGATGGGTGCTAAAGGGATTAAAATTAAATGTTCAGGCCGTTTAGGCGGTGCTGAAATGGCTCGTGCAGAAC
>CAZNTR010000420.1:0-1988 GCA_964575925.1 uncultured Chitinophagales bacterium | reverse complement strand
TTTCAACAATTTTTAGAAGTATTAGAGCATTCTCGAAATGATTATATGCTTCAAAGACTTCCCGATATAAAAGAGATTCGAGATCGTTTAATCAGAGCTGTTCAGCAAAACACGAAGCAAACAGATTTAAAAGACGCAGCGATTATAGTATCTGATTGGGTTACGCCAAGCGAGGTGTTATTAGCGCATAAAAGTGGTGTAAAAGCAATTTTGTGTAATCAAGGTGGACTAACTTCTCATGCTACAATAGTAGCACATGCTATGGAATTACCGATGATTATTGGGTTAAAAGCAATAACAAGATTGGTACATGATGGAGATTGTGTAATTGTAGATGCAATTGGTTCCAAAGTGATAATCAATCCTCAGTTTTCAACGATAAGATCGTATAAAGAGCATGAGGAAAAAGAGCAGAAGAGAAAACTTTTGCGAGAGTTGTATATTCAAAAAGCTTGCTTAACAAGATGTGGAGAACCTTTTACACTTAGGGCAAATCTTGAATTTGTAGAAGAAATTCAAAATGTAAATCGTTATCGATGCGATGGAATTGGCTTATTAAGAACCGAATCGTTGCTTCTTGCAGATGTTGAAGCTATCTCAGAAAAAGGACAAATCCATTTTTATAGACAAATTGTAAGCGAATCTGAAGGGCCCATCACGATTCGTTTATTTGATATAGGTGGCGACAAATTAAGTGCAAGAAGGCAGCCTGAGCAAAATCCTTTTTTAGGAGAACGTGGAATTAGATTCCTTCTAGCTAATCCTGATTTAATGAAGTCTCAATTGAGAGCAATTTTAACAGTAGCCAGAGAATATCCTGGAAGAATTAAAATTTTAGTTCCAATGCTTGCTGTTTTAGATGAATGGTTTGCTTTCAAACAAATTTATCTAGATATCCGTTCAGAAATTGGGATGAATGAGGATGAAGTTTTTCAGCAAATTTCGTTAGGGGCAATGGTTGAAGTTCCAAGTTTGATTGTACAAGGTGATCAATTTTCAAAATACGTTGACTTTTTTAGCATAGGAACGAACGATTTAACCCAATACATTATGGCAACAGACAGAGGGAATCCCGCTGTGGCAAATTTATATGATTCATTTCAGCCTGCTGTACTACGTGCTATAAAATGGATGAAAGTAGCTGCCGAGAAAAAACATATTCCACTATCTGTTTGTGGCGAAGCCGCTTCTGATCCTGTTTTTGCTTTAACATTGTTAGGTTTAGGAATTACAGAATTAAGTATGACCCCAAATTCTATTCCGTCGGTAAAACAAATCTTGTTACAATATTCTATTTCCGAAGCTGAAGAATTAGCCAATAAGTTATTGAGTTGCGATACAGTTGAAGAAGTTCATGAAATAGTAGCCCCCTATTATTTGAGTGCTGTTGATTAAGTTGAAGAAAAAAATAGACTTGTTCCGATAAACAGTAGAGATGTGAAGTTAGACTAAAAATATTACATAATATAATATTATTTAACAAAATATAACAATTTGAAAATCTCTCAAAATGTTCTGAATGGAAACGTTTTCATATTAATAAAAATAGGCATTGATAAAGATTTTACTAAATAAATTAGGAATAATAGCAATATTGCTAATATTAATTTAATAAAAATGCAAATTTTGTATAAACTAATTAAGTTGTATATTTGCATAACCTAATACGAAATAAACCAATCTATCTATGATTACAAAAAAATTTACTCCAAAACGCACTTCATGCAAAGTAACGTTCAGTTATCCTGCTGAAAAAGTATCTACTTCAGTTGCAGTTGCCGGTGACTTTAATGAATGGGATCCTGCAAAAGGAGAAATGAAATTAAAAGGTAGTACTTACTCAGTTACTGTGAGCCTTAAACCAAGTACAGACTATAAATTCAAATATGTTGTTGATGGTTCAGTCTGGGAAAACGATGAAGCTGCAGATTCAACTGTAGCAAATGAATTCGGTACACAAGATTCTGTTGTATCAGTAGGCGAATAAT
>CAZNTR010000419.1:0-1990 GCA_964575925.1 uncultured Chitinophagales bacterium | reverse complement strand
AAGTATATGATTATATTATCATTGATGAGAAGAGTATGGTGGGTGAACAATTCATTAAATATCTTTATATGTACAAAAAGAAGTATCCTACTGTCAAGTTCATTTATAGTGGTGATTATAGACAAATTGGACCCGTTTGTGATCGTGTTGATACATTTGATTACAAAAACAGTATGGCAGTGTATACTCTATGTGATGGTAATATCTTAGAAATGAAAACATTCCGTCGTGGTGATAAGGCATTGTATAATTTACTCTGTTCAGACATTGATTCAATTGATTCATCTCAATTTGGACAAAGAGCACATAAAAAATCACTTGCATATACCAATGCTAAGCGTATAGCGGTTAATTCTTATTGGATGGACAAAGAAAAGAAGGAAGGAAAATATATTACCATTTCTCGCAACCAACACAATAAAAATAGCCAAGATATGTATGTTTATAAAGATTTACCTGTAATTGCATGTCGCACCAACAAAGGACTTGACTTTGTTAATAGTGATTCGGGTAAAATCATTGGTTATGACAAAACACACATTACAATTGCCTTAGACGGTAAAGAAGATGTATTAAAACTAGAACATGGCGTATTTAAAGTTAGTTTCTACCCCGCTTGTTGTTTTACTATTCATCGTTCCCAAGGATGCAGCATTGATGAACCATACACCATATATGATTGGAATAAGCTAAATACACAACTTAAATATGTGGCATTAAGTCGTTCCCGTAAACTTTCATACATTAATATTGTTAATTAATATCATTTACATTTAATTTTTTTATGTTTCATAAGTATAATGAATAATACCATTAAAAATGCTTATGAAAAATATAATTTCCCGTCTGTTAATAAACTTTATCAAATACTCAAGAAAGAAGGACATAATATAAAAGTAAAGGACATCCAAAACTATTTAGATCAACAAGAAGAGCAACAAATACATAAAGCACCCAATAAAAAGGTGATTGGTACGCCTATTACTGTTGCAATTCCCAATTTCAATTATCAAGCTGATTTATTGGATTTCTCCAAGTATGGAACAAAGAATAAGAACTATAATTGGCTTTTAATAGTGATAGATGTATTAACCAAGAAAGCGGCAGGGTTTCCATTGAAAAAGAAGACCAAAACAGAAACATATAATGCATTACACAAAGCATACAACTTTATAAGCAATGGTAAGATCCCCATGGCATTAACAACTGATAATGGAAAGGAATTCAATGATGTAAAGAAAGATAACATGATTCACAAGACAGTTGAAGTAGGAGATCATCGCGTTTTGGGTGTTATTGATCGTTTTAGTCGTACAATCAAAAATATCGTATCTAAATACATGACTCGTAACCAAAATAACGTTTGGATTGATAAAATAGCCAAGATTATTAATACTTACAACAACACACCCCATTCTTCATTGGAAAACATGACACCCAATGAAGCATCAAAGGATACGGACGCTGCAATACGTATTTCTATTCAAAAACATCAAGATGCACGTATGGAACAACGAAAAGAGTTCCACATTGGCGATAAAGTTAGGTTGCAGAACGAAAAAACGATTGTAAGCAAAGGATACGAGCCGAACTACAGTCATAAAGTGTATACAATTGAAAAAATCGAAGGAAACTACTATATATTGGATAACAACAAGAAATACAGGGCATACAGGCTGCAAAAGATCCATTCTAAGACAAAAGTGACGGAAAAGAAGGATGTACAGAAGATTGCACGAAAAGAACGTAGTAGAACTCTTTTATTAAATCGTGAAGATGTGAAACCAGAGCGTATACAAAGAAAACGACGTAATTGGAACCCAACTAATAAGTACTTGGAGCAATATCAATAAAAAATTACAATTTTATTTACACTATGAAAGAGACTTAAAGATTTGGCGATAAATTAATATATAATGAGTAACGTTGAATCATCAAAAGATTGGCATAATCGAACGGACAGAGAAAACAGAAATAGAAAAACAGGTTA
>CAZNTR010000418.1:0-1997 GCA_964575925.1 uncultured Chitinophagales bacterium | reverse complement strand
AAATTTTCCAAACTTAAAGTGCTTATCCCTAAATTGCATTGTAATGAATATCAATAATGATTAATTTCTTGTCATGACCTTAAAAGAAAAAAAATATCAACTCGTTTCAAGTTTGCTTTCTATAGATTCCTTGGAAGAATTGGAATTAGTGGAGCGAGTTTTAGATTCATTGCCAAATCAGGGGAATAGAATGAGTTTAACTGAATACAACAGAATGATTGATGAAGGTTTGAGTGATCATCAAGAACGACGTGTATTTACAACATCAGATTTAAAAAGTTATTTTAGATTAAATCAATGAAGATTGAATGGTCTGCCAAATCGAGAGATCAACTCAAACAAATTCATGAATATTTTAGTGAAGTAGTTGATGAAGAGTTGGCCGATTCGATTATATACGATCTAATTGATAAAGCTGAACAACTCAATCAAAATCCGTTTTCAGGCACAAAAGAATTTTTATTATCAGACAGAAAAGAAGATTTTCGCTATTTGGTGTTAGGTAATTATAAGTTGATTTATTTTGTGGACAATCGAGTTATTAGAATTATTTCCGTTTTTGATTGCAGGCAAGAACCACAAAAACTATTGAAATACATTTATTAAATGTAATAGAATATCAAGAATACCAATTAAAAGTAGAATTTATCATTGTAAGTGGAGTTATCATTAACAGAGTATTTTCTGATTTAGTGGGTTTGCAATAATTCCATCAAACAAACATAAAGATGTCAAAAAGTTTATAGAAGTTTACGAAAATGAACTCCTTCAAAATGGATTGACTATTTTATAGTAAAAAAAAGGTATCATTCGAATAAATTACACAAAGACTACAATGAACGAACCCCATTCCAGCGCGAGTATATACTCGTGCTCTCTAAAGATATAATTAGTAGCAGAAAATAGGAAGGAGCATTTGCTCCAAGAAGGATTAATCAAATCGTTGCGAGTAAATACTCGCATTTTCATTATAGCCACGAGTACATACTCGCGCCATCTGGGGATACAGAATTTTTGAAATAGTTTTTGTTGTACTATCAACTATTAACTAAATTCAGTAAAAACAGCGCTATGTTTATACTTGAGAAAAAAATACGGTTAACAAAAAATGGAAATCTGAACTTATCCTTAGGTCAGAATTTAGCTAATCAATGGGTTTCAGTTCAGGTGCAATCTACTTCGGAATCAAAATCGAGCAATCTTAAATTGAGTGAATTTGCCTCAAAATGGAAAGATAGTATTCAAATGCGTTCCTTAGATAAGGATTCAAAATTGGATTATCTACTCAATAAGCATGGCTAATGTCAAAACGATTCCTTCTTGATACCAATATTATTTTAGATATCGCATTAGAACGCAACACATTTTATGAAGCTGCTAAAGAAGTTTTATTCACGATTGAGTACAACCAATTTGAAGCTTGTATTTCAGCCACAACGGTTACTGATATTTGGTATGTCGCATCGAAACAAATGGATAGGATATTTGCAAATCAGTTTTTGGCAGATTTAGTATCGGTAACCACTATTTTAAGTGTTCATCAGTCAACGATAATCCAAGCAATGCAATTGAATAGGAAAGATTTTGAAGATTCGGTACAAACAGTAGTTGCTCAAGAAAATAATATCGATGCCATAATTACTAGAAACAAAAAAGATTTTTTACCAAATGTGATAGAACTGTATAATCCTCAAGAGTTTATTGATCGTTTTAACCAAATCAAATAGTCACTTTAGCGCCATATACAATACCGAATTCAACAATTATACACCCTCGAAAAACTGGCGAATGAATAAAATTTTCTAAACTTAAAGTGCTTATCGCTAAATTCACTTGTGCTATTTTCAAAATTCAGTTAGATTGAGCTATGAATAAGACCGAACTCAAAACCTATCTACACTCAAAAATCGAAGCATCTAACGATTTAGATTTGCTTTCAATATTAGCAGATGTAGTGGAACTAAAAACAAAAGGTAATGCAGGATCTCTTTGGAATT
>CAZNTR010000417.1:0-2007 GCA_964575925.1 uncultured Chitinophagales bacterium | reverse complement strand
AATTCTTTGTAAATACTATGATTTTAAGTGATGGAATTAATTACGACAATTGGGCAAATAAACTCATTTTAAGTCAATTAAGCTCACTTAATCTAACATCAGCTGATCTGTTATTATCACACATAATAAATGCTCAACTGATTTGGTTATCTCGAATTTTACCGCAACGAAATATTAAAGTTGATTTTCAAAAAGTGTGGAAACTCGATGAGATTCTTACCATTCTAGAAGAGAATACGGCACTTTTTAAGACCATTATTACATCGGAATCATTAGATAGAAAAGTTTTGTATTCGAATTCAAAAGGGGAAGAATTTTCTACTGAATTAGAACATATTTTATTTCATGTAATTATTCATGGTCAGCATCATCGAGCACAAATTGCAAAAATTATTAGAGAACAGGGCGGAATACCCTTACCAACCGATTATATTTTTTATATTCGCTAATTCAAAAAATAATCATTCAACATAGACATTCGGCCATGATACTATCTATACAAGGTGGAAAAGGTTCTTTTCATCACATTGCTACGAATAAATTATTCCACTCGTATGAATTATTAGAAAGAGCAACTTTTGAAGAAGTCTTTCAGGATGTGGTCGAAAAACGCGCCGATTTTGCTTTAGTTGCCATAGAAAACTCTATTGCAGGTTCAATTACGCACAATTATAATCGCTTAGCTCGATACCGAATTCCAATAGTAGCCGAAGTCTATTTGCGCATTTCACATCAATTAATTGCATTTCCTGGCGTTCGGCTTGATGATTTGCGTGAAATTTGGTCGCATCCAATGGCTATTGAACAATGCCGTGATTTCTTGAACAAACAGCGCGCTAAAATCATCGAAAAAGAAGATACCGCAGGTTCTGTTCAGTTGATAAAAGAAAAGCGTTTAACACATGTTGGAGCAATTGCTTCAAGTTTGGCTTCCGAAATTTATGATATGCCGATTTTGAATAAAGCCATTGAAACCGATCCGAATAATTACACTCGATTTTTATTACTCTCTTATCAAAGTTATACCCAAAAACCATTGAGTGATTCCTTAAAAACGACTTTACATTTTGGCGTAAAACACAAATCAGGTTCTTTAGTGGATGTTTTGTTTATCATGAAAGATGCAGGAATCAACATGACAAAAATTGAATCTCGTCCACAATTGGGAAAACCTTGGGAATACGATTTTATCGTAGATGTTGAGGGTGATATGAATCAAGAGCAGTACAAATATGCCATGCAAGCCGTAAGAGAAAACTGCACTTTTGTGGAGGTTTTTGGCTGTTATAAAAGTATAGATGTTGATGCGGTTTGATAAACAATTAGGGTAATTTGAACGAAAATAAATACAAACCCAATATGTTAGTCATCTGTGGTCGTAATAAACGAAGAAGTAGAACCGCAGAATTTATTTACAAAAATGATAGTCGTATAAATATTCGCTCTGCAGGTTTAAGTCCTCAGAGTAATCATAAAGTGAATGAAAAAGATTTACAATGGAGCGATATTATATTGGTGATGGAAAACGAACATCAGAAAAAACTGAAAAGTCTGTTTAGAAATTTTGGGTTTCCAAAGATAGTGACGCTCCAAATTCCAGATGATTATGAATATATGGACGAAGAGCTTATCGAGATTTTGACTAAAAAAATTGAAGAGATTATTCAGCTTATCTGATAAACTATTTTAGAAGTGGTTACCTAAAAGTGTTTCTTACAATAGAAAGTGAAAAAACGCTGTTTTTAAAAGCTATATTTCAATTGTTATTAAATTACATTCTAAATTTAATTTCAAACCAAGCCAAGGCAGTAGAAACTTTTGGCATATCGCACAGTTCTCATCAACATAAAAAGTGTATATTCGTACATCGTTTTGAGATTTTTCTTCTCTGCAATCCTTAGATCAACCTTATGCTCGCAGATTCTGATGTTTTATTGCCTTATTCCGGAACGTGGACTAAGCAACATGCTGCTCATTTAGTTCGACGAACTCATTTTGGAAATACTG
>CAZNTR010000416.1:0-2019 GCA_964575925.1 uncultured Chitinophagales bacterium | reverse complement strand
CATCGTAACCAACTGCAATCATATCAACTTCAGATAAGTCGGACGGCGATACTGATGTAAATTCATTCAATGATGAATTTATGTTATGATAAAGTTTAAGCCCTTTTTCAACAGTTCCAAATGCTTTAAACTGAGTATTTGCAGGAATATAATCGCGAACTAAAACTTTTTTCTCTTCTAAATTATCGACTTTAATAGGAATTGCTAATGCTCTAACATCTCCAGTATTTGTTCCTGTAATTTTAAAGGTAATGTCTCCACCCTGTTTAATTTCATTTTCTTGAATTACTTTATTCAATTGAATTTGTGTTCCTGCAAGAATTTCAACAGAATCTCTGTTTTGAACTAAGAGGAAACCTGATTCAGTGAATACCGATACATTAATTTTACCTACATCACCTACTCTTAGTTCGTTAGGAATATACGCGTCAACAGTAATCTCTCGCGTATCGTTTGAATTTATTTCTACTTTTGAAACAATAGTATTACTCTCTATTGTTAAAAAAGGAGATCGTGTTTTTTCCTCAGAAGCATTCGGATCAACAACACTAATTCCAATATCTACAAAATCAAAATTGGACCCAAAGATATTATTAACCTGAACAAAAACAGCACGTTTGCTATTTCCACTATTATTTAAAGTGTGAGTAAACTGAACTCTACGATTATCTTTTTGTTTTATAAAATTGTTTGGCTCTAAAGTAAAGAGTACTAATTCCCCAACATTAGCTTCAACTATATTACTTTCCCCATTTTGCGCAAAACCTGCGGCATCAACGTAAGAATATATGGCTTTATTAGGTATAACTGTACCATAAGTAGGCGCATGCTGAGCCCTTATTGAAACCAAAGGGCTCAACAGAAAAACAAAAGCTAAAGCTAAAATTTGTCTGATATTCATGCGACTAGAAAAAGAAGGAGTACGGCTTTCAGACCAGTACTCCAAGGATGTTTAGTTGTCTATTAATACACCGAAAGTGATTGTAGCAGTTTCACCACCAGCTAATGAACCGATTGCAGCGGTTATGCTAGTAGTTCCAGCGCTGTAAGAAGCAGTTCCTTTTGTAGTAGCAACAGCGCCTTGAGCAGCATTGTATGTTGTATAAGCAGGAATAGCATCATTAACATTTACAGAAGTAACTGTAGTTGTACCAAGGTTAGAAACAAGAATTTGATATAAAATTCCTTCACCTGGTTTAGCATTAATTTGTGTTGAAACAAAAACGCCAGCACCTGCATCAGGTACACCATCATTATTTGCATCTAATGCTTGTTTTTTGGTAAGTGTAACATTACTATTTATAACAGTTGTTAAATCTGTGATACTTGTAATGGTAGGAGGTCCAACACTATTAATATCACCTGTAATAGTTGCACTAATGGTTGAGGTGTTAACCAAACCTTCTGTTACACCCAAAGTAGCGTTTACTCTAACGATGAATTGTTTTGAATCTCCAGGGTTAAATACTCCTAAATCAGTAGTAGCATTTACGAGTTCGTCACCACCATCAATTAAACCATCACTGTTAACATCAAGGAAAATAACAGAACTAAAACTTACGTTTGAGTCAGTAATGTCCATAACAAGTTCAGCACCAGTAGCATTTTCAATTGTATTTCCATTATTTGTAATCGTATGAACATAAGTTACTGTTCCTCCAGGAAATACTTGACCTGAATTGTTTGATGCTAATACTACACTTCTAATGGAGTTAACGCTTACTCCTAAAGTAATTTTATCTGAAGCACCTGTTGCAGGTGATTTAGCACGAACATAATATTTCTCAGGTGATGAAGTAGCTGCACGACCTAAAGGAATACTTATCTCAACATTTACTTCACGAGCTGCATTTGAATTTACAGTTCCAGTATTAGTAATTACACCACCAACACCGTCTTTGAAAGTAACTGTAACACCAGTAGGTACTACTTTAGTTGCAAAAGTTGGGTCTGTAGAAACTTCTATGTCATAGTTGTCGGATACAGATGTCGTGTTATTTACTTGTAATACATAAGTGG
>CAZNTR010000415.1:0-2029 GCA_964575925.1 uncultured Chitinophagales bacterium | reverse complement strand
ATTAAAATTAAATGTTCAGGCCGTTTAGGCGGTGCTGAAATGGCTCGTGCAGAACAATATAAAGAAGGTCGTGTGCCTCTCCATACGCTCCGTGCTGATATTGACTACTCACGATTCACAGCTCAAACAATCTACGGTTCTATTGGTGTTTCTGTGTGGATTTTCAAAGGAGAATTAATAGGTGACGTTGACCTTTCTCCTAATGCCATTACTACACGTAATGAAAAATCTGCAAATCAAAAACGCAGAGATCCAAAAGGTGGAGCTCGTAAGAGAAGAGCTAATCGCAGAAAACAAACCAAATAAGTGAAAGTATAGGTTATGTTAGAACCAAAACGAATTCATAGACGACGAGTTCATCGTGGTAAAATTAAAGGTAACACGTCTCGTGGTTCACAAATCGCTTTCGGTGATTTTGCAATAAAAGCTGTTGAAGGTAAATTTATTACTTCACGTCAAATAGAAGCTTGTCGTATTGCTATTACAAGAAAATTACAACGTGAAGGTCAAGTTTGGATCCGAATTTTCCCAGATAAACCAATAACCAAAAAAGCCGCTGAAACTCGTATGGGTAGTGGTAAAGGTACTCTAGATCATTTTGTATCTGTAGTACACCCTGGTAGAATATTATTCGAAATTGGTGGTGGGGTAACTGAAGATTTGGCACGTGAAGCTCTTCGCTTAGCACAATACAAACTTCCAATTAAAACTAAAATTATCACTCGTAGAGATTACGAAGGTAAATAGGAGTCTGTATGAAATCTAGTGAATTAAGAGATTTATCAGCAGCTGAATTAAAAGCTCGCTTAACCGATGAAAAGAATGCAATGCAAAAAATGAGATTTGATAAGAAAATCAAGGGTAATATTGAAAGACCTTCCGATTTTCAAGTTAAACGTAAAAATGTTGCGCGCATTCTCACCATTCTTAACGAAAAGAAATAAATCGTTGAATAAGATTATGTCCGATACACTTGAACGCGGTTTGAGAAAAACACGCACTGGTCGTGTGGTAAGTAACAAAATGGATAAATCCATAACTGTTTCTGTTAACCGACAGGTTAAACACCCTATCTATGGGAAATTTATCACCAAAACCAAAAAATACATGGCTCATGATGAAAATAATGATGCTAATGTTGGTGATTTGGTAACAATTTCCGAAACTCGCCCTATTTCTAAACTGAAAAAATGGCGTTTACTTGAAATTGTTGAACGTGCTAAATAACACAAAGTAAAATTGAGATAAAGCAATGATTCAAACATTCACAACTCTAAGCGTTGCTGATAACAGCGGTGCAAAAAAACTGATGTGTATAAAAGTTTTAGGAAGTTCTAAAAAGAGATATGCACGAATCGGTGATTTAATCGTTTGTTCTGTTAAAGCATCAATACCCGGCGGCAACGTGAAAAAGGGTGATGTGGTTAAAGCAGTAGTTGTACGTACAGCTAAAGAATTCCGTCGTAAAGATGGTAGCTACATCCGCTTCGATGAAAATGCAGCTGTAATTATTAATAAAGATCAGGAACCGATAGGTACTCGTATTTTCGGTCCGGTCGCCAGAGAATTGCGTGAAAAATCTTTCATGCGAATTGTTTCTCTCGCACCTGAAGTACTTTAAACAAGTAAGTATTTGTTCAATATGTCGAGAAAATTAAATACGCAACCAAAACTCCACGTTAAAAAAGGTGATACCGTTTCCGTCTTATCCGGAAATGATAAAGGTAAAACCGGTAAAATATTACGCGTTTTCCCTAAAAAAGAACGCGTTTTAGTAGAAGGTATTAATATTCGTGTAAAACATCAGAAAGCCAATCAGGAATTTCCTCAAGGCGGTCGTATTTCACGTGAAATGCCTATTCATGTATCAAATGTACTTCCACTTGATCCATCAACAAATCAACCAACGCGTGTTGGAAGAAAGCAAATTGAAGTTGATGGTGCTAAAAAATGGGTAAGATACGCAAAAGTAAGTGGAGAAATTTTAGATAAGTAATAATATGGCTGAAGCAAGATTAAACACTTACTA
>CAZNTR010000414.1:0-2044 GCA_964575925.1 uncultured Chitinophagales bacterium | reverse complement strand
TTAAATCGTATTCAAAAATGGATTTTTTTTCACCTGTTGCTATAGTTAACAAAAAAACGTTTGCTTTTTGAGGATGTCTCTTTGGTAATTCTCGTATAGTATTTCCTGGCTCAAGCTCAATAAAAGCTTGTGCTTTTTGTGTTTTGTAATTTATCAGATACAGCTCATAAGTCCCTAATAAAACAATCAATTGGTCTGAATCATAAAAATCATATTCATTTGGAAAACTCAATTGTATTTTATTTTTCCTTAAAATTTCAAAAAGATTAAACTCCAATTCTCTCACAAAATCATTTGAGTAGGTAATAACAATAAGATCTTCAGTATTATCTTTAATAATAGTTTCTGATGCTAATATTTTGTTGAATTGTTTATTGTATTTAGCATCACCTGGTCCTCTGTTTCTCTCATCTCTTAAAATCTCCATCCAATTTGAACCATTTATATCCATTTGAACAAGACCACCAATTAAATTTAACAATCTATTTGTTCTCATTGTATAATATATTTTTGACTGATCGAAATTAAAGAATGCTTTTCTCCCGCCACCATATCCATTATATTTATCACTTTCTGTATTTGGCCCAGTCAACAACAAGAATTCATTTCGATTAAAATTATAATTGACAATATACCCTTGTGGTAAATAGGTATTTCCAATTAGAACAGAATCATCAAAGGATATATCAGTAGGCGTAAAAGAAACTCCATCAATGTCAACAATTGAACTTGAGTCTTCATGTAAATAGGCAATATTAAAACCTTGCCCTAAAGAACGTTCAAAAAAAAATCTTTTTCCATCATACCCATACATAGCTCTATCCGCATAAAAATCGGGATAGTCAGGAACCTTAACTAGTTCAACTTCTGGAGGATTTACATTAGACAGGCAACTTGCAAAAAATAAAAGAAATACTAATTTAAAAGACATAAGTGTATAAGGCATAAGGACTTTTTCTTAGACTAAACTAACAATCACCCATAAGAGTAATTTATCTGGATATAATATAAGAATATTTTAATAATCGAAACAATACTTTAGTCAAAATGTAAATTATTGTGTGTTTGATTTATTTTTTTTTGTTTTGTGCTATCGCTGTATTATGTACTTTTAACCTTATTTTGAACTTTCGTCTCAAATAATTACCATTTCACGCATACTTTCTTGTGGCAGTTTTAGAGTTTTTGATTCATTTAAAAATGTTGTACAGTAAAAAGCAATCCCTAATTATTTTTTTTACCAGAATTTGGTAGAAATTAACTTACAATTTTATGTTTTCTGCATCCTGTTTTTGTTGTTGTCAGTATAGACACTGACTCTTTTTTTTATCAATCACCAGCGAAGACGCTGGCGCTATGTTGGAGAAAATAGGTTACAAAATCCAACTTAGTATAGTTGCATTTGCAGCCAAAATAATGACAACTAAAAATCCAAAAATTATCCATTATTCAACTTTTTGAAAAATGAGGGTAATCAGAGGGGACTCAATAAATAAATAATGTTACTTTATGATGTATTAGTTTCATAACCTTGAAAATATATTGGTTAATGTTTTTGTGTTTAAATCGTATTCAAAAATGGAACTATTATTTCCATTTCCTATAGTTATCAAAAAAACGTTTTCTTTTTGAGGATGCCTTTGAGGTAATTGTCGAATAGTATGACCTAGTTCCAAATCAAAAAAAGTTTGTGTTTTTTGTGTTTTGTAATTAATCAAAAACAGTTCTCTAGTACTTAATAAAACAAGCATTTGATCTGTGTCATAGAAATCGATTCCTATAGGTTGACTCAATTGAATTTTATTTTTCCTTAGAATTTCATACAAATTAAATTCAGATTCCTTCTCAAAATCATTTGAATAAGTAATTACAATTATATCTTGAGTTTTATCATCTATATTTATAACATCTAATGCCAATATTTTATTAAATTGTCTATTATATTTAGCACGACTCGGCCCTCTGTTATTCTCATCTCTTAGAATCTCAATCCAATTAGACCCATTCATGTCCATTTGAACAATACCACCTATTAAATTTAGCA
>CAZNTR010000413.1:0-2066 GCA_964575925.1 uncultured Chitinophagales bacterium | reverse complement strand
CGCTCGTTCCTCCTATTGCGCCATTTCTCGAAATAACCAATCGAATATTCGTCTCTAACAAGGTTTCGTTCCATAAATCGTAATTCACTCCTTGATCACCACCTTTCAAGAAAATTACATCGGCGTTTTTAACAGCTCCGATTAGTGATGAATCATTAGCATCTGAACGACTTGAGACTTTGAAATCTGTAGCTTCTACTGTTTTTTCTAGCGTTGTTCCAATCCAAGCAAAGTAATTTCTAAGAAAAGAGTCACTTGTTCCGGTTGAAATTATAGCAACTCGAATAATAGAATCTTGATTTGTATCGCCATTTTCAATCAATTTGCTAAATAATTTGTATGACCAAGCTGATTTTATGCCTTGATCGGATTCAGCCCCACCACCAGCAAGAATGATTGTTCCTTGTGCTTTCAAAGATTGAATAATAATCGTTAGGAAAACGAACATTATTCCGAGTATTTTTGAATTATTCATTTAGTCTGAAATAGATTACGTGGTTAAAGTGAATACTTTTATCAACTTACTAGTGGTATAATAATGGACTAAAATGAAACTATCAATTCATTTTTTAATTTTATTGAATAATTTTTCTCATTATTTTTTGATTAGTCACTTTTGAGCTTGTGTATTTTTGCGTTTTGAATGGTAAAAAGCGGTTGAAAATGCTTATAGGTTGAGTTCAGGATTATAAGTAGCCTAAAAAAATATGACTATCAATAAACTTGAATTCGAAATAATGATACTTCGTGAAATTTTACAATTCTCACTAAATGTGCTTCAAAAGTTCTCAATCAATCAAACGAGATTTTGTCACTTTGCTACTTTTTTTTGTAAACACAGCATTTATCGATTGACCGAGATTCTAGGTCAAGTCCAGAATGATTAAGTACACTCACATCTAAGGTTAATTTGGAAATATCAAATCCAATAAAGTGGGAATAATTCATCTTCTTTTCCTATGTTTAGTTCAGCATGGTTTACCACTTTAAACACCTTCAAGTCCCTGATAATAGGTCTTTCCTAAATTTCTATTTGAGGCTTGTTTAAAGAATTGATACAGGATAAAATCATTCTGTAAGTCTTCCTTAGACGTGTAATTATGCGCCTGTATCAATCGGTAAACTGTGCGCTTTTTTTAAGTTCTTACTTTCTAGCAAATACCTTTCCAAAGCGCTTTATTAAACCTAAGGGACGTACTACTTTAAACTAGTTCTTGTATGGCAATTTCTACTCAGAACTCAGGAAGCTATTAAAATGAAATCTTATAGCTGAAAATGTTTGGCGTTTGTCATTAAATCATTTACTTCTTTAATGAATTTTAAGGTTTTTTCTTTATTTCGAACTGAAAGCTCGGTAGTAATCGCATTAATCGTAACCGAAATAGCTGCAAAGGAATTTGTGAAAAGCATATTTTCACTTTGAACGAATAAATTAATATTCGTAAGTGGGACAATTGGTGCGCTTCTAGCATCTGTTATGGCTATCACTTTTGCGCCTTTTTCCGCAGCTAAACATGCCGCATCCAACGTTGATTTTGAGTAAGGTGGGAATGAAAATAAAACGACAACATCTTTAGAGCCAAGGAACATTACTTGCTCTTCAAATGACAAATGAGAACTAGCCATGCTTCTTGCTAACACAGAAACTTGATTTAATGAATACGCCAAAACCTGACTCATTAAAGCAGAAATACCATGACCATACGTGTAAATACAATTCGATTTTTGAAACAAATCTATAATAGCATTAAAGGATTCGAGACTCAAACTTTCCATAGTTTGGTTGATGTTTTTCACTTCCTGCTGTGCTACTTCATAGATGGTTTCTTTATCAGAATCTGCCAATAAAGGAAAACGCTCCATGTACGAAAATTTGGTTTGAACAGCTGCATGTAATTCATTTCTGAATTCAATAAATCCTTCAAAACCAATACTTTGCGCAAACCGAACAACCGTAGCTTTTGAGGCACCACATTTGTCCCCAATATCAATAACCGATAAAAAAGCAGATTCATTCATATTATTCAGAATGTAATCGGCAACTTTACGTTGATTGCGTGATAATC
>CAZNTR010000412.1:0-2068 GCA_964575925.1 uncultured Chitinophagales bacterium | reverse complement strand
AACCGTTAACAAAATAATTCACTTTACAAAATGTCAAAGTCCGAAAGTTGAGTTATTAGAGCTGACCCATTTTTTTTCAATTTTTTGATTCGAACTTTTTCTGAAAAAGAGTAAAATCGCTGGTTAATTGTGTTAAATATGTATAAACAGTTAAATGCTTAGCTTAAAAAGATATCTTGAGTGTGCAAGTTGCTTATGAAGTAGGAAATGAAATCAAAGATTAATTGAATGTTTAGAGATAAGAAGTGAATTTTTATTGAATCGAATTGTACACAATGAGCAAACTCTGTTTATTTTTCTTAGATAGTTAAATACTCGAGTTTTATTAGAGAAGTTTTTACATGAATTTGAATAAATTTACCTATAAAAATAGTGTCATCTATTTTGTTGTGTTTTTATTGGTCGCGCTTTTTGCCTTTTGGCCACGATATTTCGGAAAACTATTTATTGCGATGGATGCTGAGACTCATTTTCATGGAATTATCATGACCTTATGGTGTGTTATGCTCATTGCTCAGGGTTATTTAATCAGAATTAAAAAATATCCGATTCACAAGATCATTGGTAAACTTTCGTACGGTTTAGCGCCTTTAATTGTGATTTCTGGAGTTATTATTGCTCAGTTTTCCCTTTAAAAAATGCAAGTTCATAATGGTTCGTATTACAGTTCCATTGCGCTCATGTTTAATTCGCTGCTTGCATTTTCGGTTTTATATAGTTTGGCAATTTATCATCTAAAAAGTCCCTTATTGCATGCACGATATATGCTTAGTACTTTATTTCCCATGTTCACACCATTAACCGATCGCATTATTTATAATCATTTCAGACCAATTGTAGCTTGGGTTCCAACTATTGAAGGTCGCCCAATGGTTTGGTTGTATGGTTTTGGTTTGGCGAATTTAATTCTTGTTGGTTTAATTATTTGGGATTGGAAAACAAAAAAGCACAGAAATGCATTTATCACTGTTTTAGGAATTATGGTTTTTTACCATATTTCGGTAATCAGTTTTCATCATTTTGTTTTTTGGCGAACGATTGGCGACTGGATTATGAGTTTACCGATTTCATAATCTCATAAGTTTGGGATAAGGATTATTAGTGAAATATGATAATTTATATGAAATTTGCATGGATGGTTCTCCCTCCTCCCATGAATAATCTTTAAGTCATAAATTCCTGTTTCGGAGGTAGTTAGAGGGTGTTCAGTCAAAAAAGTATTTATTATTTGACCACCCTTTTAGTTTCCCTCCGATTCAAAACCATAGTTTAAAACAAAATCATTTCGGAGGGAAAAAGCAAGAACATTGTCCGAAATTATAAACAGCTCTTATCCCGAACTCAGTAAAGAAAAGAAATTTTTGATTCAAAATAAGGTTAAACAAAAATGACATATCAATTTAGAAAAGCTACACTCGCTGAAATCCCGCAAATTTGGGAGATTTTACAACAAGCAATTGCCCGAAGAAAAGCTGATGGAAATAATCAGTGGCAAGATGGTTATCCCAATCCCGATGTGATAAAAAGAGATATTGATAGAGAAATCGGTTTTGTGTTAACAGCAGATGACCTAATTATCGGTTACAGTGCTGTTCTCCAAAATGATGAGCCCGCTTATGCAGAATTAGAAGGGAATTGGCTTACAAATGGCGAATTTGTTGTTGTTCACCGGGTAGCGATTGCGGATTCGCATATTGGAAAAGGATTATCCAAGAAGATTTTGCGCTTTGTGGAAGAATTCGCCATTCAGAATAATATTTTCAGCATAAAAATCGATACTAATTTTGACAATGTTCCGATGTTGAAGATTGTGGATCAGCTGGGTTACAAGTATTGTGGAGAAGTATATTTCCGGGGAAGTGCACGAAGGGCTTTTGAGAAAGTACTGGGCGTTTGATTGGTGGTTTTCAAGATTGGGCTGAATTTTGGAATCAAATTGCCATTTAGTCTCAATTAATTCTCACTAATTATGGATAAAATTTACTTTTAATTAGTAAACGAGAGTAATTTTTCATTAAATTTACTCTCGTATGTTCGATGAGAGTAAATATTACCTTTGAAAATGCCC
>CAZNTR010000411.1:0-2075 GCA_964575925.1 uncultured Chitinophagales bacterium | reverse complement strand
TATTCAATTGAGTTATCAGACAAGAAAACATCATGAACTTGCTTTTCGCTGGGCACGATTTACACCCCATAAAGACATAGAAACTCAAACAGCAGAACTAAACGATTTTACACTGGCTTTCACAAAATACGTTCGTTTTCACCGAGTAAAAGTACAAGCCGATATCACATTTAGAAATGCAAACTCGCCAATATCTACTGTAAAAGCACAAGATTATTGGTTATATCGTTTCCAAATAGAGATGGGAATTTGATTGGATAATTATTTCAACAAAGTGATCTTTTTCCCTAACTCAAATTTTCCATTTATCTGAATGCGAATGAAATAAATGCCTGAAGCCAAAGAACTTCCGTTGAGTTGAACTTCATGAAATCCAGAATTCAGTAAACCTTGATTATCTGTTTTGATCATTCGGCCAGAGACATCAAACCAAAATACATTTACGTTCGCTTTCTCAGGTAAACTAAAACGGAGCGTTGTGGTTGGATTAAATGGATTAGGATAAACCGAGTGTAAAAGTGGTTTTTCAGGTTTTATTTCGGTTTGTAAGCGTTCTCTTTTACCAATATGTAAGGTGAAAATCTTTTCAGAATTGGTTTTAAGCTGAACTACTTTGTCTTTTTCAAGTTTGATGAATTCGTTTTCTCCTGTGAGAATAATTTCAGTATCGAAGCCAAAACCACCAAGCTCTCTTAGATTTAGCTCATGATTTCCTTTGGGAAGAACGAGATTCCAAGTATGAATTTGGGTTTCATCTTCTAAATGTTGTTCACTTCTAAAATCTGAAATCAGTGCACGATTCTCTTGTTTCCAATAGGCTGGAAGTGATGAAATATCAGGACTTTTTGGCATAAGAGGATCATCATTTATATCAAGTCCATCTTCTGATTCTCTACTAAATCCGAATCGTAAAGATTCTCCATTTATTACTAATTCTCCATTTGCAAGAATCGGATTTGCTTTTTTTGCTGGATTCGTAACTGCGTAATTCGCACCAAAACGGTGATAAAACATCACATTTTCTTCATCAACTGAATAAACGGCATAAGCTGTCCAAGGGTAAACCATTTCCAATTTTGAAAGTTCTCGCCAAGTTTGTGTATCAGGATTAAAAGACCAAATTCGTGCAGTATTGTTATCTGAACGCCAAAAAACGGGATAATCATAAGGACTTCCCATTAATCGCCAACCTTTTTTAGCATTATAATTGGTTCCTTGCACGGTTCTTCTAGACCCAGTAAACGATATTTTTAGATTGAATTTCTCCTCAGTTGCTGTCGTTTTAAACCAATATTCTGCGCCTTCTTTAAAAAAAAGAGAATCTTCATTGCTTACATTGGTGGTTTTACCATTTTCTTGAAGACTGTAAAGACGAAAGGCATTACTACCTGTTGCTAGAAATGAAAACAGCGTTTTATGTTCAATAAAAACATCTGTAATTGGAATTGAAAGTAAAAGCCACTTATTTCCTGGAATTCCTCTTTTATAAAAAGAATTATTAATTAAGCTGCTTAATGAATCATGTTGGGAATTCATTACATAAATAGGGAAAATCACAGGTTCTGAAACAGTACCGACTGGGTCTTGAAGACGAAATTCAACTTCAGAATAGCCAACTTTAGTATTTGATCTAATAGTAAAATAGCGCCAATTTCCTGTAACAGTTGAAAACGAAACCGCTGATGAATTCGTGAATTTATTCGGCCAGCCATATTCACCATTTGAATTAACATTTTCGTAATCAAAGAAAATGCGCCTATCGACTGCCGAATATTGGTAATTAGTAACCATATAAATGGTGTCTGGCTGGAATTTGGGATTTGCTAGTTGGGCAAATAATAATTGTGAATTGAGTAATACAAAAAAGAAAGAAAATAGTGCTTTCATAAAGATCTCATAAAATTGCTGTGCAATTTAATTCAAAATAGCTGTTTGCGCTATAACACAAATGGTGTATTATATAATAGAAAGAATATTTATTGAAAATTTTAAAGGATGAAAAGCAAAGATTTTGGTTTGTTTGAAAAGGGTCTTGTATCTTCAAACACTTGTTTTAACACAGAAATAAGTAAATA
>CAZNTR010000410.1:1846-2086 GCA_964575925.1 uncultured Chitinophagales bacterium | reverse complement strand
ATGATGAATTAAGAGAAATGTTTTCTTGATGAAAGCTTCGTCATGTTGGACTTGATCCAACATCTCGGCCTTGTGAAGCAAGTGAAATAAATTGTTAATTATGCAAAACGAGATTTAGTTTTGTAATGTTTGCTTAGGTAGCGATTTCTCTGCGAAGTTCTTCGAATCGTTTTTTCTCTTCGCGACGCTTTGTGAGTGTCAAGGGAATGACGTAGTAAAATTCCAGTCATGTTGGGCTTG
>CAZNTR010000410.1:0-1746 GCA_964575925.1 uncultured Chitinophagales bacterium | reverse complement strand
GGCAGAGATTTCTCTGCGAAGTTCTTCGAATCGTTTATCTCTTAGCGGCGCTTTGTGAGTGTCAAGGGAATGACGTAGTAAAATTCCAGTCATGTTGGGCTTGACCCAACATCTCGGTCTAGAGAAGAAAGAGAAAGAAAAACTAAATTCTGCAAAACGTGATTTAGTTTTGAATTGTGTGCTTAGGCAGAGATTTCTCTGCGAAGTTCTTCGAATCGTTTATCTCTTAGCGGCGCTTTGAGCGTGTCAGCAATTCCGAAGGCACTGCGAAGTCAAATGAAGAGTTAGTTAAAATCCCCAAGAAAAAGTATTCAATGAAATCAACATTTAGAGCATTAATTTCAGATGGAAAAGGTCTTGATTCAATAAAAATCAAAAAAGTAGAAACCTCATTTTTACCTGAAAATGAAGTCACGATTCAAGTTCACTTCTCTGCATTAAATTATAAAGATGCTTTATCTGCTAAAGGTCATCCCGGAATTACACGCAACTATCCACATATTCCAGGAATTGATGCCGCAGGAATAGTTCTTGAAGACAAAACAGGAACATTTGAAATGGGAGAAAAAGTTCTAGTTACAGGTTATGATTTAGGCATGAATACAGCCGGTGGATTTTCAGAAAGAATTTCAGTTTCATCCGAATGGGTACATCGCATTCCATTCGGATTATCAATCGAAGAATCCATGATTTTGGGAACAGCAGGAATTACCGCTGCGCTAGCTTTAGAAAAAATGGAAGCACTTATGAGACTAAACTCGCAAAATCCTGCAGGAAAACATATTTTAATTACGGGTGCATCAGGTGGAGTAGGTTCTATCTCAATTTCACTACTAAAAAAAGCAGGTTATTCGGTAACAGCACTGAGTGGAAAAACGGAATTAACAAACTGGCTGAAATCCATTGGTGCAGATGAAGTCATAAACAGAAATGAACTTCTTGAAGCTGCGCATTCACAAAAGCCACTTTTGCCTTCTCGTTTTGATGGTTGTATTGATACTGTTGGGGGAGAGATTTTAGAATCGGTTCTTAAATTATTACATAAAGAAGCTCCAATTGCCGTTTGTGGAAATGCAGGTGGAGTGAATTTTTCAACAAGTGTTTTTCCCTTTATTTTGAGAGGGAATTCGATAGTTGGAGTCGACTCAGCTCATATTGATAAAGTTTGGCGCGAACGACTTTGGCAAAAGCTATCAGCAGAATGGAAACCTGACTCTCTTTCTGAGATTAAGAGAGTCGTTACTTTTCAAGAATTACCCAATGCAATTCGTCTTATACTTGATGGAGATTCTTACGGGAGGTTTCTTTTGAATTGCAAACTAAAATGAAGAAAAAGCACGAGTGGACACTCGCGCCAGGAATGAGAAAAGCACGAGTGGACACTTGCGCTAGGAATAACTGCTAGCTGAATAACTCAGCCTGCTCCACCGCCACCGCCACCGCCGGCTGCGCCACCAGATGCACCTGTTGAGTCCGCCATGCCACCTGCGCCAAAATAAGCACCATGTGTCATTGTCAAGAAATCATCCATAAAGAATAAAGCAGCGGTTTGTGATAAAGTTGCATCTATTATGATATTGGGAATCTCCTCAGATTGCCAGCTTTTTAATAAGTATTTCAAATCTTCTTTTGAATTGTCTAATGCTAAAGCCCAAATAAATAAAGTCCAGTTTGCTTTTTGAGGAACTGTAATTTTTTTCTTTCTAAAATCACGAATCATTTTCTTAGTCTGAGTCATTTTTCGAT
>CAZNTR010000409.1:0-2087 GCA_964575925.1 uncultured Chitinophagales bacterium | reverse complement strand
GGCAGGCCACATTTTAGGTTCAGCTCAAGTTTTCGTTGAAACTGAGAACGGGAATCTTTTATACACAGGTGATTTTAAAAGCCCGGCTTCTCCAACAAGTGAGGGCTGCTTTTTCCCAGATAAACCAATTGATATTTTCATTGCAGAAGCAACTTTTGGTTTGCCAATTTATAAATGGAAATCGGAAGATGTGCTTGAAAATAAAATAGTTTCATTTGCACAATCTTGTTTATCTCAACAAATTAATCCTGTTTTTTTAGCTTATAATTTGGGGAAAGCACAAGAAATTATGTTTTATATAGCGAAGGCTCAGATCTCAATGCAAATTCATGAAGCAGGATTTGAACTGTGTAAAATTTATGAAAAATATGGGTTTAATCTCGGTGGTTACGAAAGGCTCAATCCTAAAACAGCATTGGGTAAAGCCTTAATTATGCCTTCATTTGCAGTCGATTCTTCAAATGCTATTCATCAATTAAAAAAGAAAATCGCTTATGTTTCAGGTTGGGCATGTCTTGAATCTCGAATGCAGCAAATGACGATTCATAAACGCATTGCACTATCAGATCATCTTGATTTTTATGAACTTATTTCAGTTGTTAAAAAGATAAATCCCGCAAAAACCTACATCACACACAGTCCAAATCCAGAAATTATGTGTCATTTTTTGCAAGAAGAGGGATTTGATGCAGAACCTCTAGAATCAATGAGGACTTTATAAGATTCAAATTATGATTGAATTAAAAAGAGTAATGGAATTTATAAAGGATCTGATATGAAGGCCTTGTTTTCAGAATTTTCGCACTTAGCTCAAAATATTGCTGAAATGCGATCGCTTAATGAAAAACATAAGTTACTCATTGCTTATTTAGACGGAATAACAACCCTAGACGAAAGAAAAATTGCAATCCGATTTTTAGCAGAAGGTGCCTTTCCGTCAATTGAAAATAGAAGACTAGGAATTGGGCATCAAACAATTGCGAAAGCTGCTTGTGCTTTTCTGGAAATCAATTATGAACTCGTTTTTAAGACTTGTAAATCAGCGACTGGAAGTTCGTCGGAAACTATTGAAAAGTTGATGGACGCTTGGCCAATTGGAATTCAGAAAAGAGAACCTAAAGAAATCAGTTTAAAAGAAATACTTGAGTTTTACGAAGAATTAGCATCAACCAAAAAGAAAGATTTTCGAATAGATAAACTATTTGAAATGTGGGCAAATTTGAGTGCAATCGAAATCAAATATATGATTCGAATTATGCATCAATATTCACTTCGTATCGGTTTTGATGAAAAGAATATTCTAAAAGGTCTTTCTCAGTTCTATGGGAAATCGCTCGAAAATGTGCGTTATGTTCACATGTTAAGCGGTTCTATGGAAGAAACTCTCGAACATTGTGAGTTAGATATATTGGAAGAAATGGAATTTTCCTATTTCAAGCCATTAGCGTTTATGCTTGCGAGTCCGATTAATCAAGCGAATTCTATTGATGTGAGCGAGTATGTTTGTGAAGAAAAGTTCGACGGAATGCGTTGTCAAGTTCATATTTCTGATGGAGAAGTAAAACTATTTTCGAGAGATATGAATGAGGTAACCGAAAGTTTTCCCGAGTTAAAGCCCTTCCTTTTAGAGAGAATTAAAAAGAATGTGATTCTTGATGGTGAGATTTGCGTGTTTAAAAATGATACCATTTTGCCATTTCAATTATTACAAAAGAGAATGGGAGTTAAAAAACCTTCAAAAAGTTTACTGCAAGAATACCCTGTTACCTTTATTTCTTATGATATTTTAGCGCTAGAAACTGATTTAGTAATGGCATTGAATTTTATTTCACGCAGAAAAATTCTAGAATCTTTTTGCACGGAACATTCGCTGACCTATTCAAAAGTGTATGAATTAAAATCAGATGAAACGATTCAAGAACGATTTGAATTGGCTAAAAAACACGGAAATGAAGGCTTGATGCTCAAAAAGAAATCATCGAAATATGAATATGGACAAAGAGGAAATTCTTGGCTAAAAGTTAAGAAACCTGGCGGATCATTAGACACGGTAATTTTGTATGCTCACGCTGGAAGTGGAAAAAGAG
>CAZNTR010000408.1:0-2099 GCA_964575925.1 uncultured Chitinophagales bacterium | reverse complement strand
TATATGATGCTTTAGGACATTTTAAATCCGCAGGTGATAAAATGCGCAAATTGGCAGCAAGACTCGAACGCTCATTGGTCTCTGCATTAACACCTGGAAGTCTTTTTAAAGCCTTTGGCCTCAAATACTACGGTCCTATCGATGGTCACAATGTTGAACAGTTAGTAAAGACTTTAAACGATATCAAAAAAATTCCTGGGCCGAAATTACTTCATATTGTAACCATTAAAGGGAAAGGTTTTGCACCAGCTGAAAAAGATCCATTAAAATGGCACGCACAAAGTTCTCCATTTGATAAAATTACGGGTGAATCTCTAGTTAAGAAATCAACAACCAAAGCACTTCCAAAATATCAAGATGTTTTTGGTGATGCAATTATCGAACTTGCAGAAAAAGATGAGCGAATTGTTGGAATCACTGCAGCCATGCCAAGCGGTACAGGTCTTTTAAAAATGATGCAACAAATGCCAGACCGTTCTTTTGATGTCGGCATTGCAGAACAACATGCGGTGACATTTGCAGCAGGTTTAGCGACTCGTGGAATTAAACCATTCGTTGCCATTTATTCCACTTTTTTACAAAGAGGCTTCGACCAAGTAGTTCACGATTGTGCCATTCAAAAACTACCCATTGTATTCTGTATGGATAGAGCCGGACTAGTAGGAGCAGATGGTCCAACACATCATGGTTGTTATGATATTGCCTATTTAAGGGGAATTCCTCACATTGTTCTTTCTGCTCCAATGAATGAAGTTGAACTTCGTGATTTACTTTACTCCGCTTCGATTTATGAAGACGGAAGTTTTGCCATTCGCTACCCTCGTGGATCGGTTCAAAATTTTGTTACCACGAGTGAGTTTAAACAAATAGAAATCGGTAAGGGACGGATTTTAATTGAAGGCGAAGAGGTCGTTTTTCTTTCTTATGGAACAATTGGAAATGAAGTCGCAAAAGCAGTTCGTTTATTACAAGAACAAGGTATTTATGTCGGACATTACGATATGCGTTTTGCCAAACCATTTGATGAAGCATTAGTACATCATGCTGTTTCTCACTACAATAAAATTATCACGGTTGAAGACGGATCCGTTTTAGGAGGTTTTGGCAGTGCAATTGCAGAATATGTTTGTGGTTTAGAAAATCCCATTTCCGTTAAAATTTTAGGTATTCCCGATAGACTTATTGAACATGGTGAGCCAAAAGAATTATTTCTTGAAATTGGATTAGATGCCATGAGTTTAGCAAAAAGTCTTGGTTATGTTCAAACTGAAACAATGCATGCTTGAGTTTTACTTAAGTTCTAACCTTGTATATTTGCTTAATCAATAAACCCAGTTGTTAGTTAGATTTCAATAAATATTTTACTGCTTTAAAGCAACTTGTACTAATAGGGAATGTGTTTTTGATAACTCCTATTTATTAGCAATGCCTTACACAACCTTTCTAGTAGCAACTTAGCTAAATAGTAATTATCCATAATGTTGATTATTATGCACTTATAAGAATTAGATAAAATTTATATTTTGCTTGATTTTCCATTTTCGCTTCGCACCGATTTGAAAGTGACAAGTAATCCGATGGCGCTATGAAGCCAAGTCTCAGCTCTTTTTTGAGTTTTGCAACACACCTGAAATACAGATTCTGTGTCTATTTTCATCAACATTAAAAATCAATGAGTTAGCCACAATACTTATCTTTTTTTAGTACTTTTTAAGAGCAATACTAGCATTCATGAATTTATATGGCATCATAAATACGATACCATTCGGGACCAATTTCAAATAATACATCTAAAACTGAACACGGCACCAAGAAACCTCCAAAGTGTTGTGTGTAAACAGGATATTTTTCTAATGATTTAGATGTCATACTTGTTTGCCATTGAAATTGAGAACCATTTTCTTCCATGTAAAGCGTACTTGCGCCTAATCGATCTTTCAGAATTTCTGGATTTTTCCCAACTAATGCTTTATCCAACCTAATGAGTTTATTCGGATCTGGACTCCATTCCATATACATCCATATTTTCTGATTCATATAATTAATAGCATCAATTAATAACTCAAACTGTAGAATTTCTTCAAAATCTGCTTTTATTT
>CAZNTR010000407.1:0-2100 GCA_964575925.1 uncultured Chitinophagales bacterium | reverse complement strand
TTAAATTTGAAGTTACCTGCACGAGTTACAAAATCAGAAACTCCGTCGTTTACCATGAAAAAACCATTACCTTGGATTGCCAAGTCAGTTTTAACATTTGTTGAGGAGATTGGACCTTGAGAAAAATCACGTGAAATGGAAGAAACGCGTGAACCTAAACCAACTTGATTGTACAAGCTTGGTGCAGAACCAAAGCGAGCATCAGGTTTGGTTAAACTTTGTGAAACAAGTTCTGCGAAGTTAACTTGGCTAGCTTTAAAACCAGCTGTATTTACGTTTGCTATATTATTACCGATGACGTCCATTTTTGTTTGGAAACCGCGCATCCCGCTAACACCGGCTGTTAAAGATCTCATTAAAGACATAAGATTACCTCTTAGTTATTAGTTGTTTTTATGTGACGTAGGAGTTGTGCTATCAATCGATCAAGCACAATGGGCTCCCCTTGCGGGTCCAGCCCTGAAAAAAATGTTGCATTCAATCAGATTACATCATTTTGTTGGTTAATACGGCGCTATCAATTTGGGTAAAAACGCGATCGCGTAATTCCATTTGATCCACCGCAGTTATTACTGTCCTGTTTGGAATATTGACTACAAAAGCGTTATCTCCATCCAAAACTAGGGTTTCACGACTGCCTTTTGCAGCTGCTCGGTTAACGGCTTCATCAATTCTGACAAGATCTTGCTCATCAAGAAAGATGTTTCTGTCTTCTAAACGCTTCAACGCATGGCCGGAAAACTGCAATGTCCGGTTTCCCTGCTGAACGCGCTCCAGAATATTGGCAAAACTCTCACCCGAGGGCGTAAGTGGAACCTGATTCGGAGTCTGTTTCGGCGTGGGTTGCACCGGCGCGATAGGATTCATCCTACCGGTCAGATGTCGTATATCCATACCTAGTATGTTAGTTAAAGTTGACTCTACCGTGCAAAATAAACGTTTTTTTGTTTATCGTTTCGGGAAAATCAACATTCGGGTTTATTATGCCCCGATTTCTTCAACATCTCCAAGTCCTATATAGGCTCCGTTAACCAATAGTTGTACACCTGTTGGGGTATATTTTACTCGGTCAACAGTTCCGTAAATGAACGTATTGGCTTGGACTTCGGCATCGCCATCTTGAGCAGTTACTCTAACAGAGTAATCGCCTGCCGGTAAACTTTTACCGTCGGTGGTTTTACCATCCCATTCCCAAGTGTGTTCACCAGGACCTTTATTTTCAAAGTTAACTGTTCGAATAACATCACCATTTTCACTGATAATTTCGATTTCAACCTTATCCGCTGTAGAACTTAGGTTATATCCAAATTCAGTCGGTTTGTCTCCATCAAAGCGAATAACTTCAGCATAAGCTTTCACTTTTTTACCAGGCAATGATGCTGCTAAGGTATTACTTAATCCGGCTCCAATAACTTCCTGTGAAGCTGCCATATTTTCAATGGAAGAATTCACATTTATTAATTGTTCAACCGAGTTAAATTGAGCTAACTGAGATGCAAATTGTGAGCTATCCATGGGGTTAACAGGATCTTGATTTTGCAACTGGGTTACCAGCAAGCGCAAAAACTCATCCTTTCCCAAGTCGCTTCCGGGAGTTCCCTGAGCACGAAAAGCTGTAGAAGAATCGGAGCGTATTTGTGTTAGTGCATCCATACAGTTATTGTTTTTTTCTGTCCAAATACTCTAAAAAGAGTACTTGTTTGTGGGTGTATTACGGATTGTTAAATCGTAATCTCTTTATGATTCACCTGCTTCATTCAAGCCTGTGAGTTTGCCCAGTTCAATTTTACCTTCACTTTGTGGAGATCCGCTATTTTGCTTAGATCCGCCATCGCGATCAGGGTTATTGAACTGAATTTCAACTTTCAATTCTAGACGTTGTTGAATATTGTCACGAATTTCATTCAAATGTTGTTGAATGACTCGGGTTAACTCTGGAGTTCCTCCATTAATTTGCAACTGAATCGTTCCTTCAGCGCTTTTTCTAACGGCGATGGTCAGAGCTTCTCCCTCATCTGTAACTAAGCGATGTTTATGCCAAAACTTAGCATCTTTATTTAATTCATTCTGAGGGATATTTCGAATAAACTGCGCTACTTT
>CAZNTR010000406.1:0-2105 GCA_964575925.1 uncultured Chitinophagales bacterium | reverse complement strand
ATATATTGGTAATAGCGCTTATACCTCAGTAAAACTTATTTGGAAAAATGGGAATGTCGAGACTATTGAAACTGGATATGTCCCCAATGCCGTTTCAAAAAAACCGATGCAAAAGACTGAAAAAAACTGGTTACAAAGTGAATTTTTCAAAGGAAATACAGACTTTTTCTCAAAAGAAATGCTTGTTTTAAGTAATCAAAATGAAGTTAAATACGAATATTCTTCGTTTCTAAATCCAATGTATAACTTACCGATATTTTATATAACTGGAGATTTGACTTATTTATCAAGAAATCAGTTAAAATTGATTGTTTATAATGGAATTGAAATTCTGAGTTTTTCTGAACGATTCGAAATTAAAGAACAAGAAGGAAGGTTTCCATTAAAAATCAACCTGCCGAATAGCAAGCAAACGATTAGTTATACCTATAACTGTGAAGAATAAAATTTGGGAAAAAGAAATAATGTCTTGGTCATAATCCTTGTGCTGTCATTATGACAGAAAGATTCTCTTTGGCACTTCTGTTGTAAATAGACTTTCAAATCTAAACTAACCCCCCTGATGGATATGCAAGATTTCAGCGCCGATTTAGAAAAGCACATTACCAAAATTGGTAAAGATGTTCAAACTTTTGTTGAACGTATTACAGAGGAGTTCACTGCAGAAACAGCGTTTTCTCCACTTGCAGATGTATTGGAATCAGAAAATGATTTTCAATTAAAAATGGATATTCCAGGCTGTGAAAAAGAAGATCTTACTATCAGCTTAAAAAACAGTGTGTTAACTATTTCTGGTGAGCGTAAAATTGTAACCGAAGAGTCGTACGTAATTAAAAAAAGTGAACGTCAAGATGGAACTTTTTCGAGGAGTTTTGCTCTTCCCGATGATGTAAGCGCCGCTGAAATTAAAGCAAGTTTTAAAAATGGAGTTTTGTCAGTTATTCTGCCAAAATCATCTGTATTAAGAAATCCAACGAATATCAAAATAGATTAATTAAATCGTTGATTTTGTTAATCGAACTAGAATATTATCAAAAAATAAACAACAAATCACTTAAAAAACTCAAAAAACACAATGGGAAAAATTATAGGTATTGACCTTGGAACTACAAACTCTTGCGTTGCCGTAATGGAAGGTAACGAACCTGTAGTCATCCAAAACTCTGAAGGTGGACGTACAACTCCATCAGTAGTCGCATTTTCAAAAGACGGTGAGCGTCTTGTTGGTGCTCCTGCAAAAAGACAAGCAATTACAAATCCAAAGAAAACAGTAGCTTCTGTAAAACGTTTCATGGGACGTATGTTCGCTGAGGTAAACTCAGAAATGAAACACATTTCTTATGATGTTGTGAAAGACAATGACGGAACAGCTCGTGTAAAAATCGACGATCGTAACTACGCGCCACAAGAAATTTCAGCAATGGTTCTTCAAAAAATGAAACAAACTGCTGAAGAATATCTTGGTGAGGCGGTAACTGAAGCAGTTATCACTGTTCCCGCTTATTTTAACGATGCGCAACGAAAAGCAACTCAAGAAGCTGGTGCAATTGCAGGTTTAACGGTAAAACGTATCATCAACGAGCCAACTGCTGCGGCATTAGCTTATGGTCTTGATAAAAAAGACAAATTACAAACTATTGCGGTTTATGATCTTGGTGGTGGTACTTTCGATATTTCTGTTCTTGAATTAGGCGACGGTGTATTCGAAGTAAAATCTACAAATGGTGATACTCACCTTGGTGGAGACGACTTTGATGCTAAAATCATCGATTATTTAGCGGCAGAATTCTTGAAATCAGATGGGGTTGATCTTCGCAAAGATGCAATGGCAATGCAACGTTTAAAAGACGCTGCTGAGAAAGCAAAAATCGAGCTATCATCAAGTTCAAAAACTAACGTAAATCTTCCTTTTATTACTGCTGACGCTTCAGGTCCAAAACACTTAAATATCGACATTACTCGTGCGAAATTTGAGCAAATCATTGATGATTTAGTTCAACGTTCTTTAGAACCTGTTCGTAAAGCTGTTAAAGATGCGAAATTAGAAGTTTCACAAATTGACCAAGTTATTTTGGTTGGTGGTTCAACTCGTATTCCTAAAATTC
>CAZNTR010000405.1:0-2111 GCA_964575925.1 uncultured Chitinophagales bacterium | reverse complement strand
AAATATTTGGGAAGAATTTTCAATTTCAAGCGTCTCTGAATTATAACATGACACGAATCGACACTCTTTAAACTTAATTTTGTTTTATAAATCGATTCACATATATTTCACACATATAATTTTACGGAGTTTAAAAACCAACATGGCTAAAGAAATAAAAGCAGAAGATCGCAAAGAAGAACGTAATAAAGCACTTCAACTTGCAGTAGATCAATTAGAAAAAACACATGGAAAAGGCACAATAATGCGTCTCGGCGACGGCGTTATTGTAGATGTTGATGTCATTTCATCAGGTTCACTTTCAGTGGATTTTGCACTAGGAGTTGGCGGAATGCCAAGAGGAAGAATCGTTGAAATATTCGGCCCAGAGTCTTCAGGTAAAACAACCTTAGCCTTACACGTTATTGCAGAAGCTCAAAAAGCAGGCGGATATGCAGCCTTTATTGATGCTGAACATGCGTTTGATCCAAAATACGCACGAAATCTTGGCATCAAAATCGATGAATTATTAGTCTCTCAACCTGATAGCGGTGAGCAAGCCTTAGAAATTGCAGAAACCTTAATTCGTTCTGCAGCTTTAGACGTAGTCGTAATTGACTCTGTAGCAGCATTAGTTCCACGCGCTGAACTTGAAGGCGACATGGGAGACTCACACATGGGGCTTCAAGCTCGATTAATGTCTCAGGCTTTAAGAAAGCTTACCGGTATTGTAAGTAAAACAAGAACTTCTGTAATATTTATTAATCAGGTTCGTGACAAAATTGGCGTAATGTTTGGAAACCCAGAAACTACAACTGGTGGGCGAGCGCTTAAATTTTATGCTTCCGTTCGTGTTGACATTAGAAGAATCGGAGCCATCAAAAAAGGTGATGAAGTAATTGGTAACAGAACAAAAGTTAAAATAGTTAAAAACAAAGTTGCACCTCCATTCAAACAAGTTGAATTTGATATTCTTTACGGAAAAGGCATATCACGTTTAGGTGAAATACTAGATTTAGCCGTTTCTATGGATATCATCCAAAAACGAGGTAGTTGGTTCCGTTATGCTGGCGAACCAATCGGACAAGGAGCCGATGCTGCTATGCAATTCCTTAGAGAAGATGCTGTTTTGTGTAAAAACATTGAAGACCAAGTTAAAGCTGGCTTAGCAGGAATTCCAATTGTAATGGATGATCCTGATACATCTTCAAAAGAAGACTAATTCAAATTTTAACTTTATTTGGCACCGGCAAGCTCAACAAATTTTGTTGCTAAAGTCGGTGCCTTTTTCATTTATTCTTGCGAATCGTTTTATCTCAAAGAATATTTAGCAAATATTGTGTGAAAACAAGTTTAAAACTAAACTCAAAAATTCATACGAACTTTGTACAAACTTGAGTGCGATATTACTCTAAATAATCACGATTCAACAAATGAATCCCTGCTTTTTTTTGAGGATTTTCTGGGATCCATATTCTAGATTACTTTCATAATTATTGTTTTTTTAGTTACTTAAACTGAGCTAAACCAGAATTTGTTTTTCAACAACAAATTCAGTGAATTCGCAGGATTTAGAAGGATGAAACCGAAAAATCGACTTTCTAGATTGGGCTCACAAACTCAATTTTTAAACTAAATAGCTTTCATCTTTAAATAAATATGACTCAAAACCTGCATTCACAACGAAAAGACTATTCTATTATACCTGACTGCCCTGTAAGTCTTCCCGCAACCATTTCTTCAATTCAAATACAGCAAAAGCAAAAAAACAGATGCTCTCTTTTTGTAAATAACACTTTTGTAATAGGTTTTGACCAGCATATTCTTACTGAAACTCCCTTAAAAAAAGGAGATTCTTTAACAAAACAACTTTGGGAAACCATTTGGATTTGCGAACAAAAACGATTTGTATTTCATTGGATGTTATCTCGGCTTGAATTACGCTCACACAGCTTTTTCGAACTAAAGCAAAAGTGTATTCTTAAAGGGTTTCCGCAAGAATGGATTCAATCTGCACTTGAAAAAATTGAATCTCTAAATTTAATTAATGAAGAAGAATTCGCACGAACTTTTGCACAAAGTCGTCAGAAATACAAAAAATGGGGATTTCTTCGAATTCAAAATGAATTAAT
>CAZNTR010000404.1:0-2125 GCA_964575925.1 uncultured Chitinophagales bacterium | reverse complement strand
CTCGAAAAAAACATCAAATCACTGAAGAAATAAATACAGATGCAGGAGAATTTAATAAAATCGAATAGTTTTGCATTTGCAGTACGAATGATAAAACTGAATCAATTCTTGATTGAAAAGAAAGAGTTTGTGCTAAGCAAACAATTACTGCGATCGGGAACGGCCGTAGGCGCATTATATAGAGAAGCCGAACATGCCGAATCAAAAGCAGATTTTATTCACAAAATGGCAATAGCTCAAAAAGAATGTAACGAGAGTATCTATTGGTTAGAATTGCTCAAAGAAACAGAATACATCTCAGAACAACAGTTTAAAAGCTTACATGATGATGCAACCGAATTAATAAAATTAATCACAGCAATCATAAAAACCGCCAAAAAAAATAACCAAAAACCCCGCCATTAACCATTAACCATTAACCATTAACCATTAAACATGGCAAACCTCAAAGGAATTATAGATAGTATTCGCAAAATAATGTGGCAAGACACTGGTCTAAACGGTGATGCCCAACGAATTGAACAATTAGGATGGATGCTGTTTTTGAAAATATTCTCCGATAAAGACAAAGAACTCGAAGTCTTAAATGATGAATACAGATGAATTACATTGGGAATCCTAGGCTGGAAATGATGAAGGTATTACAGGCGATGAACTCCAACAATTTGTGGATCAAACTTTATTTCCAACACTTCGGAATCTTAGAGTAGGAATGAGCGATGATGTGGCTAACAAACGCACCTTAATAGTTCGAGAAGTGTTTGAAGGCAATAACAATTACATGAAAAGTGGTATCAATATTCGAAAAGTATTGAACAAGCTCAATGAAATTGATTTTAATATTGCCAAAGATCGTCACGCTTTTGGGGAACTCTATGAAACCATTCTAAAAGAATTACAAAGTGCAGGTAAAAGTGGTGAATTTTATACGCCTAGAGCGATTACCGAGTTTATTTGTGAAATGATAAACCCACAATTGGGCGAAAAGATTTTAGATCCAAGTTGTGGAACGGGAGGTTATTTAACCGCCGCTATTGAGCATCTGAAAAACCAAGCCAATAGTGTAGAAGAGCGCGAAAGCATTGCCAAAAATTGTATCGGTTGGGAATACAAACCACTTCCGTATTTATTGGCGACTACCAATTTGATTTTGCACGACATGGAAGTTCCCAATATTACTTTCCGTGATAGTTTGGATCAGCCTTTGAGTAATTACACCGAAAAACACCGTGTGAATGCCATTTTGGCGAATCCGCCTTTTGGTGGAATTGTAGCCAATAACAATGAAAACAATTTTCCCTAAAATTTTAGGACAAAAGAAAGTGCCGACCTCTTTTTAGTCTTAATGATTCATTTATTGAAAAAAGACGGAAGAGCAGGAATTGTCTTACCTGATGGCTCCTTAACTGGCGGTGGAATTAAAGAACGAGTGCGCCAAAAGCTGCTAGAAGAATGTAACTTACACACGATTATTCGCCTTCCGAATTCTGTTTTCCAACCTTATGCAACCGTTGCAACAAACTTGCTGTTTTTCACCAAAGGCGAACCGACCAAAGAAGTTTGGTATTACGAACACCGATTGCCAGAAGGACAAAAAGCATACAGTAAAACAAGACCGCTAGGAATTCATGAATTTGAACCCATAAAAGAATGGTGGAATAAACGCGAAGAAAGTGAAATTTCATGGAAAGTGCCCATTCAAACCATTATTAATCGCAACTACGATTTGGATATAAAAAATCCAACCAAGCAAGAAGAAGAAAGTATTCACAGTAGCGCAGAATTGATTGGGATGTTGGAAAAGAGTTTTATGCGTAGCAACGAATTGTTGAAAAAGTTGAAAGAGGCTGTGAGATGAGATTTGATGAATTAGTCACGCAGATAGAAACGGTTCATTTAGAGCTGCAAAGTCATGCTGTTCAATAAGTTAATAATGCGTTAACCATTAGAAATATCGTTATTAGCTACTATATTGTAGAATATGAACAAAATGGAACAGACCGAGCCTAATATGGAGCCAACACAATTCTATTACTTACTAAGCGCCTAACACATATTAAGGGTATTTCCAAAGCACAACTTTACCGATTCAGAGAGTTTTACCTAAGCTATCCTTCAATATTCT
>CAZNTR010000403.1:0-2131 GCA_964575925.1 uncultured Chitinophagales bacterium | reverse complement strand
AAGCGCTACTATTTCCCCATTTTGTGATACTTGCACCTGTTCCTAAATTACTAAACCCATTTCCATAAATGAGCTGAGTGGCTCCGGAAGTCCAATTAAATGCTCCATAAACTTGATGTATAGCTTCTGCAAAAAGTACGCCGCCATTAAAGTTGGTACTTAAGCCTATAAAGTTTCCATTTATCGCTACATCTAAATCCGATAAGTTTACAGTAGTCCATAATGAAAAGGTTGAACTTGTATGTTGTACCGTGTTTTCATTCGTATTGTTGTTTTTAAAAACAACAGCAAGTTTTAAATTCTCGTAAGAACTAGATGCCATATAAGCAATAGCAATTTTTGAATCACTCGAACCTGTTTCGTTAAATCCATCAATAGCATAACTATGGAAAGGGCTACCAGATTTAGTCGCAATAATAGTAGGGTGTAAACTTTGATTAGCTTCCCCAAAATGATCAATTCGAATTGCAATTAAACTATAATAAATAGGGCTCGGATTAGGAAAATCTTCATAAATAGCTTCGGATACTATCCAGACTGAACCTTTTGAGTAAGTGATAGCAGAATTTTTATACCCAGTACTTAAAAAAGTATTAACCATTTCGTTTTGCAAAGGTATTTCGAATTCGTTTGCCCATGTTTGACTTGAAATGGGACGACTCTGAACCCAAAGGCGTTCTCTTCCCAATTCGTTTAAGCCACTTAAATAGGTTCGGAACACATTTTCGGTAGAGGTAACTACTTTTCGACGATGATCTAAACTAACTACGTTAGAAACGGTACTATGATTTTTAGCTTTGTAAGTACGGTTAATCGTAGCATTTCCGGAAAACTTAACAATAGTTTCATCTGGTGATTGCGCCTGATGGAAAGTAGCGCCCGTTGCCGATTCTCCCAAAACAAAATACTCAATTCCATTAGAACCAGTTACTGCGCCTTTGTTTAAGATGTAAGTTGGTTGGGTTGATTGAAATTGTGTTTGATGATTAGTTCCAGCAAACACTTGAAAACTCTCATCTCCTGAATAGGTTTTAGGTTCATTGAGTTGGGTATAGCCGTCTGCTTCCAATTGCCAAGGGTTTTGGAATGTGAAAGATGGTATTGAACCTTCTATACTATTATTGATAACATTTAATGTTCTAAATACATCAAATTGAGCCTGATATTCAACAATGTTAATATCACTATAAAATGTTGATTTCTTTTTGAATTTAGAATCATTCAACTGCCACCTTCTAAATCTTCTAGAGCCTATTTGTGGAGAACTTGTTTCAATATCATATTCCTCTCTAGTATTTAAATAGATTTGTCCACCTGAAGGAATATTGGATTGATTTACACTTAATGCCCCATTTAAATCTGTTGAGGATATAGTATTAGCATATACTGCATTAGTAAATTCATGATTCACTTTATATGAAAGATAAATTTCAGAATTATTTAGAACTGTTTTCTTATCATTTTGAGTGATCATGAATACTAGATAAAAAGTAGGTTTTGAGCTACTTATTGTAGTACTATTAAAGGGTAGATTATCAAGAATATCATTTAATTTAACTTTTAAATTGGGGGGATTAGCTTGATAACTTGAACTGCCAGTTGGTGCATTATTTATAAGATTTGTATTATACGATCCTATTGTAGAAAATACATCGCTGGGATCAGATAATGCATCTTGATAAATATCATTATAATCATTAACAAAACCTACTGATAAAATGTTATCATTTGGCGAAGCTTCAGTTTCTAATTCAATGAGGGCTTGTATTACTTGATAAGTACTTCCATATTTTTGCTCTAATATATCATCAGCTTCATAACCCTGAACTTTAATGTAACTATCATAAGTGTTAATAAATGTATTTATCGTATTTCCATTTTCAACAATTTTGATAGGTCTTGATACAATTTCTGTCCCAATTGTGTGCCCGACAGTCATTTCATAAGAGTATGAATAAGAACTTTCATCGGTACTTAGTACATTTTGGCGCTTAGCAATTACAAATCCGTCTGCTGAAGAAGAGAATTTGAATGAGTTTTGTGGTGTTTGCGCAAAAACACAACCTACACTTAAAAAAGATAGATAGATAGATAGATAGATAGATAGATAGATAGATAGATAGATAGATAG
>CAZNTR010000402.1:0-2134 GCA_964575925.1 uncultured Chitinophagales bacterium | reverse complement strand
GTAAATGAATTATTATAATTGAATTGATAATATTAAACTTACATGTTTTTTTGGTTTTGGAATTTATTTAGGAGAGACGCTCTAGTTTTTTTTAAGTGAATCAAACAAAATGAAATTGAATAAAAGCATATCTATTGATATACGTAGCTACTATTAATTGGCCATTTCAGCGAACTAAACTGAACACTCTTATTTATGAAATTCGAACTTATTTTTTCAGATAGACTTTATACACTAATTTTTAGCTCAATTCTACTTTTATTAGCTTGTGAAAAAACTCAGGTGATACAAGAAAAAACCTTATATGAATCCGAATCATTTAAGCTTACCAATTTTGGAGTATCTCAAAGTAATTATGAAGCAAGAGTAAAACCTGATTCAAGTATAGTAGCAAATTATTTTAATGAACCGAGAGAATTGAAATTCAAGTTTGCTCTAAATGGCGTTGATAATGAAATGGGCTTTGGTGTAGATCATACTATCTTATTATACCCAGACTCATCAGGATCTGTTCAAATTGCAACAATGGATTTTGGAAATCAGTTAACACAAATGGAAGTCGATGAGAGTAAATCGCCTTTCTTGGAACCCAATACAAAACTCACTTTTCGAGTCAATTTAAATTCAGTTATTGAACAAATTTCAAAAAATGGTGTTTATCAGGGTGCTAATAATCATCAAATTAAAGGGTTTAATTCTATTTCTGTATTGGGTAGTAAACCACCTTTAGATTGGGATTTCTCTGGTACAAAAAATCAGTTAAAAGATGAAGATGGCGATGGTATTTATGAATTAAGTGTAATCTTTAATGCCATAAAACTTGAAAATGGGCAAAAGAAATGGGCTTTAACTAAAGATATCTCGCGTTATCCTCAATTTTCATCTGATAATTTACCCTTACTAGATGCACTTTATTTGATGTCTTTAGAAGAATTAGAAAAGCTTAGAACTGATGATGGCTTTTGGGATACGGGTGCAAAATGGTCGGGAGTTTGGACTCGAGATATGAGTTATTCCATTTTGTTATCTTTAGCCATTTTAGATCCTGAAACAGCAAAAGCGTGTTTGTTAGCAAAAGTGAAAAATGATCGTATTATTCAGGATTCAGGAACGGGTGGAAGTTGGCCGATTTCTTCGGATAGAATGACATGGAGTTTAGCAGCTTGGGAAATTTATCAGGTTACGGGCGATTTAACATGGTTAGAAGAATCGTATGGAATTTTGAAAAACTCTGTTTATGACGACTTAAAAACGGTATTCTCTGCAGATTCGTTGATTTCTGGAGAAACGAGTTTTGCCGATTGGAGAGAACAATCGTATCCAATTTGGATGAAACCAATCGATATTTACACTTCAGAAGCCGCTGATAACGGTATGGTTCATTTTCAAACTTGGACAATTCTTTCTAAAATGGCTTATGTAATGAATGATGAAACCACACAGTTTGAATTCGAAAAACGAGCATCAGAACTCAAAGAAAAGCTGAATAAAACGTTTTGGCAAGAAAACAAAGGATATTATTCACAATTTACTTATGGCAATGAATTTCCAGTTGTTTCAGATAGAGCAATGGCTTTAGCAGAAAGTTTTGGAATTTTATTTGATGTAGCAGATGATAGCATGCAAACCAAAATCGCTAGTTCAACCCCAGTTGTTGCGTGGGGTATCCCAACATTTTATCCTCAAATTCCTGGAATTCCTGCTTATCATAACAATGGAATTTGGCCTTTTGTTCAGGCTTTTTGGAACTTGTCTTTGGCAAAAGTTCAACATGAAGAAGCTTTGACTCACGGTTTGGCAAGCCTTTGGCGTGCAGCAGCTTTGTTTTTAACGAACAAAGAAAATATGCGAGCAGATAATGGGTTTGATTATCCAACTGAAATTAATTCCGACAGACAAATTTGGAGTGTTTCTGGTAATTTGGCCATGTATTATCGCGTTTTTATGGGAATGAGCTTTGAAAAAGACGGTTTACATTTTAATCCAATTGTTCCAACTTCGTTTGCGGGAAGTAAAACGATTAAAAATTTTACCTATAGAAATGCTCAAGTAAATGTGAGTGTTATTGGTTTTGGTAAAACGATTAAATCGGTTTTGATAAATGGAGAAAAAGCAGATAAAGCATACTTGCCAA
>CAZNTR010000401.1:0-2140 GCA_964575925.1 uncultured Chitinophagales bacterium | reverse complement strand
GAATACTTAACTAACTTTCCTATGAGTTTGTCTCAAACTACTTGTGAGGTTATAGAAATCGCCGTGACTTTTTTTTCATTCTATTAATTCCATTTTAAACTCGAATTACTTTAAAAAGTAATCAAAACGAATAAGACTAGAATTCTCTACAACACCTCAGCACGTTGTTTAGCGACTTTATCACTTTCAAGATATTCATCATAAGTCATTAATTTATCTAAATAACCATTTGGTGATAACTCGATTACTCTTGTTGCCACGGTTTGTGTAAACTCATGGTCATGCGAGGTAAACATTACCGTTCCAGGAAATGCTTTTAGCGCATCGTTAAATGATTGAATAGATTCCAAATCGAGGTGATTTGTTGGCTCGTCTAAAATGATGAAATTCGCACCTGAAAGCATGATTCTTGCAATCATACAACGCATTTTTTCGCCTCCAGATAAGACAGAGCACTTTTTCAGAACTTCTTCACCAGAAAAGAGCATTTTTCCTAAAAATCCACGTAAGAAAACTTCATCTTTTGCACCCACTTCATCAGCGAATTGACGTAACCAATCTATTAAATTGTCATCGGTTGTGAAGAAAGAATCGTTATCGACAGGTAAATAAGCTGCTGTTATGGTCTGCCCATATTGAAAAAATCCTGATTTTGCGGTTTCTTCATCCATCAAGATTTTAAATAAACTGGTAACTGCTGTGCTATCTTTTGAGATAAATGCAATTTTATCACCTCTTCCAACATTAAAGGTCAAATCTTTGAATAATGGTTCTCCATGTCGGTCAAAACGTAAATTTTCAACATGTAAAATTTGATCTCCTGCAGGTCTATTTTGCTTAAAAATGATAGCAGGATATTTTCTTGTTGATGGTTGAATATCATCCACATTAATTTTATCGAGTAATTTTTTACGACTTGTTGCTTGTCTCGATTTTGATGCATTTGCACTAAAGCGAGCAATAAATTCTTGTAATTCTTTTTTACGATCTTCCGCTTTTTTATTCTGCGATTGTTTCTGTTGTAAAGCTAACTGACTAGATTGATACCAAAACGAGTAGTTACCCGTGTAAATTTTTATTACTGAAAAATCGATATCCGCAACGTGAGTACAAACTGCATCTAAAAAGTGACGATCGTGGGAAACTACAATTACTGTATTTTCAAAGTTTATTAAAAAGTTTTCGAGCCAAGAAATGGTGTGAATATCCAAATCGTTCGTTGGCTCATCCAAAATTAAGATATCAGGATTACCAAAAATAGCTTGCGCCAAAAGAACTCGTACTTTTTGATTTCCACTCAAGTCTTTAACTAAAGCATAATGCAGATCTTCTACAATTCCCATTCCACTAAGAAGTGATGCGGCATCAGATTCAGCATTCCATCCATCCATTTCAGAAAATTCGCCTTCTAGCTCTGCAGCTCTAATCCCATCAGCATCAGAGAAATCTGCTTTTGCATATAAAACGTCTTTTTCTTGCATAATTTCCCACAACTTTGTATTTCCCATCATCACCGTTTGAATGACGGGAATTTCATTAAATTCGTTGTGATTTTGGCGCAAAACAGACATGCGTTTTCCGCTTTCGATATGAACGCTGCCTGAATTCGGGTCTATATCACCCGATAAAATTTTCAAAAACGTTGACTTGCCTGCACCATTTGCCCCAATAACACCATAACAATTTCCTGTGGTAAATTTGATGGTAACATGGTCGAATAAAATGCGTTTCCCGTAGCTAAGGGAAACATTTTGAGTTGAAATCATAACTGGATTTTTTTAAAAAAATTAGGACTCACAGCCTTTTGGAACCGTGAGTCCTTATTGAATTACAAAGTAGTAAATGAAAATAAATTAACGTCTTCTGCGTTCACGATCGCCACTAGAGCCGCCTGAGCGACCACCGCGACTTCTATCACGATCACTGCCACGATCTCTATCGTATGAACCGCCACCAGATCTATACCCACTTCCTGATGAACGAGGTGCAGAACCAGAACTAGCATCAGAAAAACTTCCTCGAACAAAAGATCGAACATTCAGATTTTTCCCATCTAATTTGATGGCATCTAATTTTGAAACGCTTTCAGAAACACCTTCTTTAACATCAATTAAAGCCATTCCTTTTACAAAAGCAATTT
>CAZNTR010000400.1:0-2151 GCA_964575925.1 uncultured Chitinophagales bacterium | reverse complement strand
TCCCAGAACCTGTAGGCAATAAACCAATAACACTTTTACCTTGCAATGCACGATTTAAAATTTCAATCTGTCAGGGTCTAAAATCCATTTTTCTAAAAACGGACTGAATGAATTTCTTTAAAACTTCAACTTGTTCATAATTCTCTACAAAAACAGTAGTGTTTATATCGGTTTTCCCCAGTTCTTTGTAAGCTATTAAATTTGCCGTTTTAAACCTTCTTTGTGTATTTGGTGAATAAGATGATTGTATGCATATTTTTGTCTGAGCAACACACTCACGAAATGTATGTGTCAAACCGCTTCGTTGCAAAACAGAGCAATCTATGAAAACATCATAGTTCTTTGTGGGGTCAATTTTTTGTGAGGAATAAAATTTCGACTTTTTGAAACGCTCATTGCTTTCAACAACTACAGTTATTTTGGGTACGCAGATAGAGTCACTTTGCAATTTGAATAATGAACTGAGCAAATCATGGAAATCGACAAGGGCTAAAATTCCACAAGGAATATCTCGTTCCAAGATGGCGATATTCCATTCAGATGCTTCAAAGTTCAACTTCCCTTCCAATAATAAATGAATCAGTACTTTTTGGATGCGAGCTATTGCGAATGGAATGAGTGTTAAGTCTAAAGCTATTGTTCCATTATGATCATCAAAAAGAGGATTTGAACAATTTTGCTTTAAAATTTTAAAATAGTCTTCATTTTCCAATTTTCTAATTAATTCAACTTTGCCGCCAATCGAATGCCATTCCGAAGTTTTTATACGAATGGCTTTGTCCCATTTGGCTTTAATTGTGGCTTCATCTCTTTGGTTATCTAATGATTTTTGAGCGGGAAGTTCATGTTGCTTTCCGTCAATTTCAACAATGAAACCTCGCTTACCATTGATTTGATAGGGAAACTCAACAGAAAAATCTACTTTTTGTTCATTATGAAGGTTTATTGTACCATTAAAATATTTTTCAACTTCATCTTTACTGTCTGTGGAAAATCGTAAGATATTCTCTAATTCTCTTTGTTTTTCTAAAAGTTGAAGCCAAATTGATGAAGCACGTTTAGGTAACTCTTCAAAATAAAATTTCTCTTCAAAAGGGCTATCCAGATTTTCCCAAGATTTGATTTGTTCTCTTGGAATGTTTTCTACATGAAATTGAGGATCTATATAATGTAAAGCACGATATATCTTTTGATTTAAGTCATTGGTATGGTCGATTTGATAAGAAATACTTCCAAGTTCAGAAGCCTGTGGGTCTTGTTTATTTAAAGAATGTGCTTTAAGGAGTTCGTTTTCTAAATACAGACTTGGTTTTGTAGGTAAACCTCTCGAAATTAAATTATGAGCAACTGATAATAAATCTTCATACTTATGGTTATTAAATGTCTTAGAAGATTCTATATCCACAGTAAAATAGGATAGCTGCTTAAACAAGCCCATCAAAACATCTAAAGAGTATGTTTTTTTTAACAAGTTTTTTACTGATTCTAAGACATATCCCGCTTGTAGTTGCATCAATAAGTAAGTATTTAAATATTAGAGGTGTTTGAAAGTTAAAATAGTAAAGTAATCTGTTTTTTCTTTAAAAGTTCGTTCATGTTATCAAAAATAAATGTAAGATTCTAAGTGAATCAAACATATTTTATTTTAAATCAATGAATTTCACTTCAATATGAAAGAGTTTTCTAAAAAGTTATTATTTAGATAAGTAGTGCAAATATAATTAGTAAACTAGCGATTTTTTGAATACTTCTAGTAGTGTGAAAAAAAAGACATCAACACCAAAAAAAAACTACTCCATCTTTTGAAAACTCATTGATTGATAATGAGTTAGAAAAAACTACAATATCTGTTAGTTCAATGGATACTATGACGAGTTTCTCTGATACTAGTCTTGTTAATGATACCAATACTCGTTGAACCATAAAGCCGAAGCCGAGTATTTAATGGGTTTATATACCAATTGTTAAGGCTTTTAGAAGGGTGCTTCTTCACTCCATTTTTCAAAATCGGTTAGCGAATCGAGTAATTGTTTGAGATTCTCTTTGGATATTTCATGATCCGGATCGAGATCTAAGGCTATTGAATAATCCTCAACTGCGCCTTGATAATCATGGAGCTTTTGTTTGGATCAGGCTCTTTCAAAATAGATA
>CAZNTR010000399.1:0-2152 GCA_964575925.1 uncultured Chitinophagales bacterium | reverse complement strand
CTATGCGTGAGTTAAAGCGTTTCTATGACGAAGGAATCAGTGAAGAAGAATTGAACAACAAAAAAAGTACCATTACAGGTCAATTCAAGATTTCATTATCAACAACAGGTGGAATGGCAAATAACATTCATACCATGATTAGTCGCGGTCGTAAATTATCTTACTTGGATGATTATACCGAAATGATTAATAAATTATCAGCAAAAGAAGTAAATGCTGCGATAAAGCAATACATGAATCCTGATCATATTATTGTTGTTAAAGCGGGTACTTTGCCTAAAGAGTAAAATTATTCTCAAATTTAATCTTTGAAAGATTGATAGTGTCCCTGATTTGAATTGGGGGCACTATTTTTTTGATATTGATTGATATAAATTTACCAACTGAATGACATAAGTCTATAATTTCAGAGTTCTATTACCTACTTTAAAATCATAATTAACAATAGCTTGGTTTCGGAATAAAAAATTTAAATTAAAATAGGTAAAAATAAACTTCGTCATTCCAGACTTGACCCAATACGGAGAACCACTAAGTAAAATCTCAGCCTGATTTTGGGATTAAATTCGAGATTCCACTACGAAGTCAAATGAGGTTACATCGTTTATTCTGGATTTTAATTAAATTTATTGTAATAAACCATATCACGAACTCAGGTAAAAATAGCTTGGTTAGCTATTTAACCTTTATTACTAGTCTGAATTATATTAAATCTATATCATTCAATTTCAATACATATTAACTATACTGTTAAATTTGCTGTATAATCAGCCCTAATTGGTAATCATTTCTTTAAAATATTGAATTTACACAAAAAACATATTGCATTTACCCAACGACATCTTGATTCACATAATGGTGGTGAAGAACGAAGTTTATATAGTATTATCAAACACTTATCAAAAGAAAATAAGTTTACTATTAGCCTTTTTTATAAAAAACTAGGCGATTATAATCAGACACTTCCAAAATCAATATCTCAATTTAACATTCTTGAAGAAGAGTTATTGATTACTAATTTCCTTGCTTTTTTTTGGAGTATACTGAAAACTATTTGGGCAATAAAAAAACATAAAATTGATCATATTCATGTAAATCACTACAAAGATGTTACTTGGGTCGCTTGTTTAAAAAAGATTACTGGAATTGAACTCACTTTACATCTTCGATTAAATGCTCCAGAATATCTTTCAAGACAATATGCATGGGGTTTAAATCAGGTTGATAAATTTGTAGCAAATAGTGAATTTGTAAAAAAAGACTGGGTAAAAACCATTGATGAAAATAAAATCACTGTTATTTATAATGGCATTGAAATTATAAATGAAGAAATTGAGTCAATCAATGAACCCGTTGATTTACTATTTATTGGCAGACTAGTTTATGAAAAAGGCTTGCATTTAGCTATAGAGGCTTTATCAGAACTACCAACTAGTAGAACATTAACTGTAATAGGAGACTTTCGACATAGTTCAGAACGAGGTGAAAACGAATACGAGCTAGAAATCTATAACTTAATTACTAAGCTTAAACTTGAAAATCGAATTATTTTTAAAGGTCATCAAAAATATCCAATTTCATTCATAAAAAATGCAACTGCTGTTTTAGTCCCCTCATATCATGACTCTTTTGGTAGAACTTACATGGAATCTTGGTCTTTGGGAGTTCCTGCAATTGCTAGCAACTGCGGTGGACTTATTGAATTATGTGAACTTAAGCCCGAATTGAAAAACTATGTATTCAAGGAAGGAGATTTCTCTGATCTCGCAAATGTGATACATTTAATACCCCAAAAAAACGGAAAAATTACCTTATTTTCGATGAAAGAATTAATTGAGAAGTTAAGTGAATTTTTAGATTGATAATAATTTTTCTTTTATTGAGTGTACTCCGAAAAGTAGTTTTTAGTAAACTATTCGTCGAAATCGTAGAATTTGGAAGAGTGAAAACCGAAAGAATCGAATTTTGGGAGTGGACTCTTTATTTAAAACTTAAGTTTATGATTTCAAGCAAATTAAATTATTCCACTAATTCCACTTTCAATAACCATATAAATGTAATAAACTTGCATTATTCATCGAACAATTAAAAAGTAACAAATTGGCATTCGAAAAATTATCCATTGTAATCCCTGCATATAACGAAGAAGATG
>CAZNTR010000398.1:0-2158 GCA_964575925.1 uncultured Chitinophagales bacterium | reverse complement strand
TAATATCGTAGTCTTGCTTTTGGGTTACATTAGCTTCTTCGCTGAACTTTTGAATATTTACTACCGTAATTTCGGGTTTACCCGAATTGTTGTGAATGGCAGTTGTGGTTTTAATTGACTTTACAAAATCCGCTCTTGAATCAACAATGTGAACAATCAAGCCACGGGCTATAAATTCTCGTTTTGCCTGAATAAGCAAGTCTATACGGTCAACAATAAAATAGAATTTTGGAATTACTTTCTTCTTTTGGAAATAATCGGTTAAATAGTGAACATTGTAAAACGCCAATGCCGTTTTTCCGCTTCCTTGTGTATGCCAGATTATTCCTTTCTTTATTCCGCTTTCTAATTTGTTTTCAATGGCTTTTGTGGCAAAGATTTGAGGGTAACGCATAACGTGTTTTTCAATTCCCTTTTTCTCGTCCACATAGGCAATAGCATATTTTAAAATAAACGAAAGTCTGTCTTTTGAAAATAGTGATGTAAGAATCCTGTTTGTTGGCGTTTTTGGATTTTTATTTGTCAGAAATTCGGGTGAACTCTTGATAACTGCAAGATTGTTGTCTTTTAAAACGAAGTTTTCCAAATTATCATCCTCAGCAGCCAACAACTTTTCCAAGTCCAATTTTTCTTCTTCTCTGAAATAGTTGAATATTGGTTTTGTGTATGAAGGCGAAGCATAAAAAGCACCTTGTAAGGGTTCAATATCTCCGTTGTCGTACTCCATATTGTTGGAGAAAACCATCAATTGCGTAATGTTTACAAACTTTCTGAATTTCTTGTTTTGAAATCGTTTGTTTATTCTTTCCCGCTCTGCAATTATTCCGTCTCGGTTGTTTGGTTTTTTAACTTCAATAAATGTCAAAGGCATTCCATTGATTAAAAGAATTATATCGGGTCTGAATTCTTCGTCTCCGTTTTTATAAGTCAATTCGGTTACAACATTGAAAGTGTTGTTTTCAAAATTCTCAAAGTCAATCAGTTTTACTCCTGATTCACTGGTCAATTTCTCAAAATAGGCTTTGCCTAAATCTTCATTACTCAGTAAAAGAGAAATGTCAACCAACAAACGCTCTGCTTGGTCCTGTTCAAAGTCAGGGTTGATTTTTACAATTGATTCTTTGAATATTTCCGTGAAAATATTTGTCTCCGTATCCCAAACCGCATTATTTAGCGAAATATATTTGTAACCAAGTCTGCATAGGTGCAGTATGGTTGGTATTTTCACTCTTGAATCCTCGTTAAATTTCATATCTCATTGTCCAAAATTTATAGTCCACAAGATACTCAATTTCCTGCGGTTCGTCGACAAGAAAACTGCTTTTTTGCAAGCAGAAGCATCGGCATGTGTGTCGGGGCTTGCAAATGTGCAGTTTTGTGTGTAGGCTGTTCATTATTTCGTTTTCCTTTTTCTGTCTTTAAGTAGCAAATTGTCTGCTTTGTCGTTGCCTTTTTAAACTTTTTGCCAATGGTTGAGGCTTCAAGAAGTTGGGGTTAAATCCGCATTTAGTTTTGGTTTAAGACTGACTTTACAAGTGCAAAATTGCTTTTAAATTTAGCCTTAAACCCCAATTTCTTGAAAATGCTGTTGGCAAATCGGTTTTCTTTTTCGGTTTAACTTTCACACCGATTTTAAGTTGATAGTATTTTTAAATTAATTATTATGTTTGAAGAATTAAACATTTCAAATTCTGTTTTACAAGAATTAGGTTTAGAAAAAAAATCAGTAAAAACGATGTTAGATTTTATTGAATTGTATAAAAAAACTGAAAATAAAGAAATATTAAACTCTTTACTTTCTGATATTCTTGAGTATTAATTCTTTAATTGTAGGATTTAGAAAGGTTATTAATTCATTTTTCTCACTTTCGTTTTTAAATTTAACATTGTGTTTTTCTAATATTTCGTTTAGTTTTTTCGTTATGGTTGTAGCGAAATCCTCAACTCCACCTAATTTAGTTGACCACATTTCAAGTTTTTCTTGTAATCCTGATGTGCTTTTAAACGTTTTTGAATTTGAGGTTATAATCAAATTAATTTCGTCTTCTAATTCTTCTTTTATTAATTCTTTATTCATAATATCTTCGGTATTTCGGTTTTCTAAACTGTTCGTTAACTAATGTCTATATGAAACGTTGTATTTACCCTTCAAATATAA
>CAZNTR010000397.1:0-2165 GCA_964575925.1 uncultured Chitinophagales bacterium | reverse complement strand
TTGCAATTTTTGGCTTGTGTGTCGGCTGGTGCGAATTGCAAATGTGTATGGCTTTAAGCGTTGGCATTTTCAGTCAGTTTGGTTAATTCTTTTTTCTTTTTCTCTACGTATAGAACCACGTCTTTAATTACCAATTTATGAATGGCAGAAATAACCGATTCCATGGTTCCATAGTCAGGTTTTCCGTCCTTTACTGGTAGCGAAATATCTAATACGTCAGCGTCTTTTGCGTAGAAGTTTCTACCATAGTTGAACTGTCCGTTGTATGATGATTTGTGAATTGCAGAAGTCACAAAAACAGATGCGTATTTTGGCAGTTTGTGCGTATGAACAACTGCAATATGGTCGTCTCCGCCATATTTGAAGTTTCTATATTTGGCCGAACCAAACATATCAATGGTTGTGGTATTAGCTGAAAAAACTTTAACGTCATTCCCAATAAAAGCAGAAACTCCTTCGTCAGTTTCTCCTGCTGTAATAAATGGCAATGTTCCTGCAATACGGTCGGCACTTTTTAATCGTCTTCCACGAGTAGATTTACCAAATAAATTTTCAAGATTAAATGATTCCCAATTTAAGTTCTTGAAGTCATCTAAAGCCATTTGTTCTTTGGAAGTTATTTCGTATTCGTTTAGTCCTGTAGTTGATAAGAAATTTTCAAATACTTCAAAACGTTCTTTTTCTAATTCGATAATAAACCATTCCATAAAATCAAAATCTACAGCTCCGTTTTTAACCGGAAGACTTATTATCGTATTTTTCAATTCGATTTTCGTTGCTTTATTGTTGTACGAATATTTACGCTTTATTACCTTATCAATTGAGGCGATAATAAACATTTGATTAACTCGATTCAATCCATCACATTGCAATACGCTTGTTGCACCGTGACCGTCTTTTAAGTAAAAAGGTGTTTCTAAAAAAACTATATTTTGATTGTTTGAATGAATTAAAATTGTTGGTTTTCCATCCGAATTATTTAATACATCCTTAGTAAGTTGGTTATAGGAAATTATTCCATTGTCAATTGTTGCTTGACCGTAAAATGGATAAAAAGGTTCTGATTCATCTTTTAACTCTTCAAGCTTTAATGGGTCTATTTCTTTTTGAGGTTGCCATTGCAAGACATCTTCAATTCTGTAATCACCCCACTCAACATTTTTTAGTTTCTCGTTGAGTGGGGTTTCTACTTTCCCAAGCTTTTACCTAAAATGTTTTGCTCTTTTAAAATTGTACTTACTTCCCAAGATAAATAACCACTAACTGTATTTTTAAAGTCCTGTAAAGTAGGTTTCGTGTCTATAGGTGATGATTGATTCCAATCTGCACCATTCCTTGGGTCAATAGTACCTTCGTAGTATTCTTTTTCTGTGAAAATTTTGAGTTTGCTTTTCCCAAAACGAACTAAGTTCACCACTTCTTCATATCGTTCTTTAGCTTGGTCAGTATCCCTGAGATTATTACTTCCTTTTTTACGATTTGCTCTTGAATAACCATCATTTGAAAAATCAATGAACTTAACCATTTCATCTTTATGGTGCTTTTCATTCACTTTGAAAACATAAATATTGGTTTGTACACTTGATTTCCCTATAAAAATATCAACAGGCATTTTGATACTTGCCAATAATGTATGCTTTTCTAAAATCCTTTTACAATAATCTTTTGCTCTACCTGAACCTGCTGAATTTTGGATAATAATTGCTGCATAACCTTTGTGCATCATTCCTAATGCTTTTTCAACAAAGTTCATTCCGTTGCCTAAAGCAGAATAGGGTGGATTTAAAATAAAAGCATCCGCAGGGAATTTACTGTCTGTTTTTCCAAAACCATATTTTCCGTCAAAATCTTTAATCGAGTCAATGTTCAAAATGTTAGAGCTACCGTCACCCATCAAAATCATATTGAGGATGGCTAACATATAAACACTTGAGAGTAACTCTAATCCAAGTAATTGTTCAGCTTTGATTTTGATTTCTTTTTGAGTTAGTTCATCTGGGGACTTAATGGTGTTTTTTGCATCATTAAGCATTTCATTCATTGCAGCAACCAATAAACCTGCTGAACCTGTTGCAAAATCCCACACATATGAGTCTTTGTTTACTCTTGACAATTTGACTAAGAGTGAAGCAACATAGGAAGGCGTAAGAACAACGTCATTTAGT
>CAZNTR010000396.1:0-2198 GCA_964575925.1 uncultured Chitinophagales bacterium | reverse complement strand
CCCATTTTCTGAATATTGAAAAGCCAATGTTGCGTACTTGCTCGTGTTTCCCCATCAAAAGGCTGATAATTTAAATCTGCTTTGTAGAGCGAAAGCGCCAAATTGGCATCTGAAAGGGCAATATATTTCCAAAAAATGTCTTTCCACACCGTAGGATTTCCACCAATATCGTTAAGCATTGAATTGTAATTTTCTAGAATATATTCGGGATGTTTTCCGAGATATAAAGAGCCTCCATTTATAGGAAGAAAATTAATTCCATGAATAAATTCAGGGCGACTTCCGAACCATGTATCATGCAATCCACCAGAACTCCAAACCATACCAAGCGCATTTTTAGAGAATGATTGTGGAAAGGTTTCGTTATCCACATCAAACCAATATTGATCGATAGCAAGGGCTTCTGTAGTGTGTAAGAAAACGCCTAAATCACGAATTTCTGCCTGATTCGTAACCTCACCCCACAAAAATGTAGCGGTTGCAAAGTTGATTGACTCAGAACTAGACTCTTGATTGTTTCCGTTCGGGAAATCAGCGTGACCTGCGGCCCATCCATGACCTGCATAAGCATCAAAATTTCGTAGAAATGGTAGATCTGAATCGTCTTTTTTCCAATTATTTGCATCACGAATTAAAAGGTTAATCATTCCCCCCCAATTCTCTTGTTTTGCCCAATCTTTGTCATATTGAGCAATAGTAGCTGCCGACAAAATTGTGTAACTAGCGTGGAAGTGGTGATCATTGAGTTCTTGGTCTGCACCATAACCCGAAGGATAACCTGTTAAAGCATCCCAAGTGCTATCATAAACATATTCTTGTTCACCTCCGGCTGTTAGCCAATCTTCTAATCGTTTTTTCAACTCAGAAAGTAAATATTCTTTTTCTGTTACGGCTCCAAGTTGATCGGCAACATGAACCAACTGAGCAAAACGGCCCATCGCTTTACCATTTTCGTAAGTTGAACCCGAATTAAGCGATTCTTTTGCCACATCTTGTACATGACCCAACAATTCAATCCTATTGTAATCGCCCACATCAGGCAAAGTTGGTAAAATTCCAGAAAAATTCATCTCCGTTGAAAACGAATTTCCTTCTACAACTTTCATTGTTCCACGAGGTGATTTGTAGGTATAATTCGTTAAGGTATTCGTCGTATGCATCCATTGATGACGATACAAAGCACTCATCGTTTCATTAAGGTTTCCAGAGCTTGCGTCTTTCAACTCGGTTTCATAGGTGAACGTTGTGGTCACTTTAGCATTTACCTCATCATACACCCAATCAACTGAGGAATTTTTAACGAAAGCGTAGGCATGCTTTCTAAACAACTCCAAAGTTTCAGAATTTGCATCAGGTAATACAGCAATCGAGAAATAATTTTGCCCGTTAAGAGAAGAGCTAAAGGTACTTGTTCCTGTCCAAGTTGAACCACTTGGTGCAAAAATACCATAATGAATGCCATTCAATGTAATACCAAGAACTTCATTTACATTGTGCCAAATCTGTACACCCTGCAAACTTGTAATTACGGCATTGCCACCAGAAACTGTGAAAAAAACATAAGGAAGGCCATGCCCAAACGTTGCTTTTATAGATGTTGATCCGTTTTCCCAAAGAGCGGTTACAGTCCAATCGCCATAGGCATCAGTTAATGTTTCAGAAGTTGTTAAACCCAAAACTCCAACGCGTAAGTGACTTGTAAAAGGATACTGATACTCTGTGGAATTCACGTTTGGAAGATCGGAATAACCCAATTCCAAGCCTGTAGAACTTGCTCTAAGATTTAGAGGATGAGCAAATATATTGTTGGTATGTCGATTATTCGTTCGAGCAAAAATTAAACTACTCCAAAAGTCATTACTTTGAACAGGCTGATTAAATCCGCTACTTACTTTCGGAAATGCAGGTTTACCATCTGAACTAGAAGGCCCATCTTGCCCAGATTTTCTAGAAGTGGAGTAACTTCCTTTTCCTACGGAAACGGTTTGTGCGTTAGATAAAATAGAAAATGAAAAGAAAATTGCACCTATTAAAACAAGAAGACTAGTAAATTTCCGCATGGCTTGTCCATTTTTGATTATAATTATTCCATTTACAAGTAAGGAACAGTAGTTTTTAGAATATAAATCGCTAAGATACCTTTCTATTTTCAAACTAAGCAAATTAGAACAACATCTCTAATTATTTTCTAATATGAG
>CAZNTR010000395.1:0-2205 GCA_964575925.1 uncultured Chitinophagales bacterium | reverse complement strand
CTTCTGCGAAAGTATGCATTCCTAAGTTTGAAGAATCATCTACATCTTTTACTAACCATTCTGAGTTATCTGCATCTGTACCAAAAGATGCTAATCCTACTGCATTACCAGTAAACCCAGGTTTTCTAATTAAAGTATGGTCTTTTGTACCAAGATCAATGCCAGCAACACTCCAGCCATCACCTGGATCAGCTTGCCAGTCACCAATCCAATCTAAAACAGTAAAATCAGTTTCTGAGCCTTTCACAAGGGCAAAACCGTCATCACCATTGCTTAAAAAATCAAACGTAAAATCAGCTGCTGCAAGCATTTCTGCTTTTGCAGAGCTATGTGCAATTACATATACATCACCAGGGGCTATTTCAGCACCATCAGGAAATACATTCCAAAATTCATGAACACCTGCCGTTGTTGGAGCATTCGAAACATTAGGAAATGCATAACCTGCAAGAAGAATTACTTCAGAAGTAGGGTTATAGATTTCCAGTGCTTTATTATTGCTTGAGCCTTCGATATATTCTGAAAAGAATAAATCTTGAGCTATTACATTTGTTGAAATACTCAAACTAAGTGCAAAGACTAAGTAAGTAAACCAACTTTTTATAGTAACCTTTTTCATAGTTATCCTATTTGATTGTTGTGTGTTTTGTTCACGGTTTATCCGCTTTTTTTAAAATTGTATGCCAATTGAAATTCGGCTAATTTCATTTAAATATTTAAATGCTTGATAACTAAAGCCAAACTGTACTTTCATCGTGCTTATAGGGTAATTTATACCTATACCACCTGAAAATAACTCTATACGATCATCAAGTCCGATATAAGGAATACCACCTCTGAGTTGAATCAAATCGTTTAAAAAACTTAACTCAGTACCTACGCTTAAACTTTGGATGTTATTTGAAGGAACGGTTCCATCAACAGTAACAGTCGCTCTAAAATCTTTTGACTGATAAGCATCATAAGCTAAACCGACTCTTAACATGTGTGGTAAATCAAAACGGTCAGTGTATAATTTCACATCTGTTTCATAATTACCAGATCCTGTTTTGTCCAAGTCGGTTGTGGTTATTAAGTCTTCACCATCCATATTCATTTTTGTTCCAACATTTGTAATACTAACACCTAATCGTATACCATCAAATGGTGTCTTGTAAATTGTCCCAATATCAAATGCCAGCCCTTTAGCAGAACTATAGCTTATTGTTTCATTTACATATTTTACATTAACTCCAACTTTAAAATCAGATGTTAAGTACTTGGCATAACTTAGACCAACTGCATAAGAATAAGCTCTAAAAGTTCTACCTGTACCTTTTGGATTATCAAAAGTAGTTTCTTCGAATTCTCCCATAGTTAGAGAAGTAATATTTATTCCCATTGTGCCAGATCCCATAGGAACAGATGCTGCAAGGTAATTATGACTCAAATCGATAAACATATTGCCTTGTTCTATCATTATTTCACTTCTTTTCACGTCAGCCAATCCTGCTACATTCCAAAACATAGACGATAAATCATTTACATCGCCAGCAACCGCACCACCCATAGCACTACCACGGGTTCCTGTGTGGATTTGTAGAAAATATGCTGAAGTTGTACCTTTTTTTGAGATAGTTTGACTATATGCTAATTCTTGTCCAGTTACAATTAGGACAAGCAATAAAATTAATTGTTTAAATATTTTTTTCATTAGTGCCCTTATTTAATTACTGCAAATTTACCAGTTTTGTTTCCAACATTTGGAGCTTCAATGTGATATAGATACACACCATAAGATATTTCTAAATTATCTTTAGTTAGCATATCCCAAATATAAGTTCCATTGAATACTCTAGGATTTCCTTCTTGAATTGATATTTCTCGAATTAAGACTCCTGATACTGAGAATATGCGCAATATTGAAGGAATAGGAATTCCAGTAAAGTGTAATTCACGTTGTTGTATTGGATTGTTAACAGTCCTTCTAGGTTCATATGGACTTGTTACAACATACGGGTTTGGAACAACTCTGATATTATCCAAATCATCTTTTGCTTGATCTGAGTCAATATTCGGAACATTCTCCATATTAATTCTTATCTCAAATAAGTCATTTCTTGTGAACGGCTTAGTCGTTCTAATTTTTAATGTATCACCTGCTTTAGGATTTCTAGTTTTAACTACTCCTTCTTCACGTAATGCATTTAATTGAATTCTATATGT
>CAZNTR010000394.1:0-2205 GCA_964575925.1 uncultured Chitinophagales bacterium | reverse complement strand
AAATTCTTGAAATTAGGTGTGATAATCCATTTGATTGAGAGTCTAAATAAGGTGTATCTATTTGAAATATATCTCCAGTAAATACAATTTTAGTGTTATCACCAGCCCTAGTTATTATAGTTTTAATTTCATGGGGCGTTAAATTTTGAGCTTCATCAACTATAAATAATACATTAGATATGGTTCTACCTCGTATATATGCAAGTGGAGCAATTTGAATTTTATCTTGAGCAACCATATCGCGAATACGCTTATACTCTTTATCTGATTCTTTAAATTGACTTTTAATGAATTCAAGATTATCCCAAAGTGGTTGCATGTAAGGGTTAATTTTTTGTTTTACATCACCTGGCAAGAATCCTATGTCTCTGTTACTCAACGGAATTATAGGTCTTGAAATAAATATCTGCCTATATACGGTTCTGTTTTGCAAAGCACCAGCCAAAGCCAATAATGTCTTTCCAGTACCTGCAGAACCTGACAAACTAACTAAGCGAATATCTTCGTGAAGAATTGCATGCAAAGCAAAGGTTTGTTCGGCATTTTTGGGCGTAATTCCGTAAGCTGTCGATTTTGTAATAAGCTCTAAATGCGTTGTTTTTTTATTGTAAAAGGCCAAAGCTGATTTACTCCCACTTTGAAATATAAAGTATTGATTTGCTTTGGGTATCTCTTCCATATAGTTTTGCGCTAGAACCGTATTTTCCGCATAAAGCGCATCTATTAATTCGGAAGATTTTAGTTTTAACTCTTTGTATCCAATATCGAGGTGATCTGGATTTTTAACTTTTCCCGTTTCATAATCTTCGGCTTCAATTTCAAGAGCTCTTCCTTTCACTCGCAAATTGATGTCTTTTGTTATTAAAACTACCTTTCTACTTTTAAACTCTTCTTTAAGATTCATTACTGCATTCAGAATTCGATTATCATTTTTATCGGATTCATAAGCATCTGAAGCACTCTTTTCAGGTTTTGTGTCTCGAATTACCTTTATTTTTCCTTTTTTTGATCCATTTAATGGAACCCACTTATTCAACATATTATGATTGGATAGTTTATCCATTTGGCGAATAAATTCTCTTGCGTGCATGTTTACAAGTGTGTTTCCTTTTTTAAAATTATCGATTTCTTCTAAAACCACTATCGGTATAGCAACATCATGTTCTTGAAAATTTAAAATGGAATTATAGTCGTGTAATAGTACTGATGTATCAAGAACAAAGATTTTTCTTACTTTTCTAGGCATTCGAGATTATTGTTTTGGTTGAGTGTTTTTTTTTGGTGTTGATTTCTATATTCATGTAAAGCTATACCTGATGCCACCGATGCGTTTAAACTTTCTGTCTTTCCTTTTGAAAAATCAGGAATGATGACCGATGTGCGCCCAGGTTTAACTAAAGATTCTTGTATCCCATTGCCTTCATTACCTATAACTAGTAGTGCTTTTTCTGTAAACTCAATTTTATTTAATTCAACTGAATCTGATGTTAGTCTAAATAAATAGGTTTGAAATCCAAGAGATTCGGCAATTTCAAAAAATGAATTTAAATTAAGTTGACGTATTGAAATCGAAATCAGTGAACTCATGCAACTTCGAATCGTTTTGGGGTTGTATAAATCAACTGTTCCTTCTCCCAAGATAAGGGCATCAGCACCAAACCAAAGTGCATTTCTAACAATTGTTCCTAAATTACCAGGATCTTGAACGGCATCACAAACGACAATTAACTTTGCATTTTGAAGTATTTCTGCAATTTCACGAACTTTTGGCATCTTCACAACAGCAATTATTCCTTGTGAATGCTGTGTTTCTGCAAATTCTTTAATTTCTGTAGTGCTTAAATGGAAAACAAAGTCATGTTTTAATTCATATTTTGAGTTTTCTTCAACAATGATAAATTCTATCGACTCAGGTGATGTAACGAGAAACTCTGATACCAATCGAAAACCTTCTGCCATATAGAGCTGGAACTCATATCGGTATTTTTTCTGTTGGATTTTTCGTAAGAGTGTAAGTTTAGCTTTTGGTAAGGCTGAGAAGTGCATACTTTTAGTATATTGATTCAAACGGATTCAACAAAGCGTTTTCTTGAAAATTAATCTCTTTCTATTACTTTTTTTATGTATTCAGCCTGCAATTTTTAATAAAAGTTCAGCACAGGCTCTTGGATATGGTATTGAGTCCTTTACCGATTTCAAACGGGA